>JADJHP010000009.1 GCA_016707525.1 Ignavibacteriota bacterium | reverse complement strand
GTATTGACCTTAGTCATTTATAGTGTTGGTTGAGGTTTTCAAACTCAGCAGTCGTTTCGCGGCGCAGGTGAGCCGCGATCCGTTAGGGTGCCACCCCTTGAAGGACTAGATGGAGAGGGACCGGGCGAGCGATTTGGAAGGGGCCCCAAGCGCCAAGAGAGAGCGGACGAGGAGGTCGATGGAAACGGTCGGATCTCCAGCCTCCATCTTGGCAACTCGTGACTGACTGGATTTAATGAGACGGGCGAGCTGTTCTTGTGTGAGTCTTTTGCGGCGTCGGCGCTCCTGAAGTGTGCGGCTCAGTGAGAGCTTGAGTTCGACGTACGCAGATTCCTGAGGGTTGAGTTCAAGAAACTCATCGGCAGACCCGACCTTCCAGCCAAGCTTTTCGAGTCTCTTTTGTTTTGCCTTGTTCATCATGTTACCTTTTGGTGTCGTACAGTCGGATGCGGCGTTTGCACGCATCAATGACCGATTGTGGTGTCTTCTGCGTCTGTTTCTGAAATACCTCGAGGATCACGACGGCATCATCGTCAATTCGATAAATGATCCTCCAGGTGCATTCTTGATCATTGATTCTCAGTTCATGACATCTTTGCCCGATTGAAGGCATCGGCCGAGACCACGGCATGCTGAGCCGTTCCTTTTGCTGTAGCCTTCTCAGCAAAAAGCCGGCTTCAATCCGGGCCGCAGATGAGAGGGGAGGAGTCTTAACCTCTCCATGCAGCCAAACCACCGGTTTGTCTGTTGGTGACATCAGGATCAATATATGTCAATCCTGACATACTGTCAAGTGGTGACCTTTAGGGCGGAAGGGGCGCCCTAACCAGCGGCTGCACCTGACGCCGCGCCACGGGCCCGGGGTATTGACCTAGTCATTTGTAGTGTTGGTTGACGTTTTCAATTCAGCAGTCGTTTCGCGGCGCAGGTGAGCCGCGATCCGTTAGGGCAGCATCTGTGTGGGGCCTTGCCCTAGGGGAATTCATGAAGAGTCGAACGATGTTGTTCTTCGTAGGCGCTATCATCTGTGCTGTCCATTAGCGAGATCGCGCATTGCGAAACAGAGATCTTTCCGCTTGACGCGCCCTACACTATCAGTACAGCTACCAGCGGTCTACCTCTTTGGTAGAGTCGGGGACTTCTGGCTTGGACTTCGATTCAGGTCTGGTCCAGTATACAGTTCTTGACTCCAATCCAGATTGATGATACAACGTGCTCGTGGCATGTTCATCAGTCATATCGCCTACTTCATCGATACCATGACTCCGGTTTTCGGGACAGCCTCTATTGGCGGCAGGACTCGACGGACCCGGGAGTTGCGCGAGAATACCACGGGAAGGCAACGAAATTGTCAATCTCGGGGAGTGTTTCGCCCGGCCATTTCCTGTCATGAACTACTATTTATCCTCAATCAACCGGTATTAAGGTATGCTGACACTTCAAATTCCTGATTGTTGTACACTGGCTGCCACCGTGCACATTCGGCGTAGGGGACGATACTTTCTGGTTCTCTCGGGGCTTGGGTCTGTACTAGCGTCGCAACAGCACCTCGGGCGGCGGGTTGTCTCGCGGATCGATGCACTTGGCCATAGATCTGATTTCCTCACGAGATGTCGAGAAACCGCTGTGGGGAGGGGAAACCTCTGCAACAAATTGTCCTTCTCAGAACTTCCTCCAAATCCATTCAATCCGACGACGAAGATTCAATAACCAGTTATCACACTCGTGTCACCGTTGACGTCTCGGTGTTCGATGTCCGGGCGCAAAATATCATCTCTGGTCTCGGAGCGAAAGATCCCGCCCATGAGATCATCTTTGGGGCCCGCGATTTCGTAAGTGGTGTCTATATTTGCTTCGTCTGCAGTGGCCGAGTGGACAGGTTTCAAAGCAAAATGATACTGCTTTAGTGATGGCGCCGTCGATGCGCTTAACCAGCGGCTGCACTCTGACGTATGGCGCCACGGGCACCGGGGTATTGGCCTTAGTCATTTGTAGTGTTGGTTGAGGTTTTCAAATTCAGCAGTCGTTTCGCGGCGCAGGTAAGGCGCGACCGTTAGGCGGTTGCGTGCAGAGCTTTGCGGAGAAATTCGGGCGAGAAGTCAGCGCCGTTCTCCCATACGATCGTATGGAGTTCCGGGTGGACTTGGAATTTGCGGAATGCCACTGGATCCTTGAGTGGTTCAAAGACAGGACCCCAGAGTTCGTCCTTCAGGTCGACCTGGCCATCTGATCCATCACTAAATCGGATCCAAATGGTATAGTCCTGCACGTGGCGTGCTTCAATGATTCTCGGTATCATAGGATTACTCCAGCGGAGGAACTTGCTTCAACGGCTTTCGTTCTTCAGCAAGTCTCCAATTATCGAGTAGCTCGTCTTTGTGAAGACTCTGCCACTCGAGAACATGTGCCAACGCCCTGCTAGGGAATTGGCTAGTCGAGGACCACGTATATTCCCCAGTGCAGAGAGCTTCAGGGTCACTTGATTCCCCATTGTTAGGGCACATGATTCCCCAGTCTCAGGGTCAGATGATTCCCCATTCTGCTTAGGTCACTTGATTCCCAGTGGATCAGGGTCGGGTCATTCCCCCTACCCCTGTGTTGCATTCTATTCACTTCAGGTCGTAGCTTGCTTTCATGACAGATGCGACATTTCCACGGTTCACAACTTCAGAAAGGCAAAAGCGCGCCTATGGCCTCGACAAAGAGGTGCAGACTGTGACGATATGGGAGATCTTTCGACGCTGGGCTGACATGCAGCCCTTGACCGCCATCGCTGCTGCTGTTGGCTGACCGCAAGACGATCCGCGGTTACATTGACCCGGGCGCGGACGCTGGGACTGAACCGGGAGGATTTTCTCCCCGAACGCAAGGAAGAGATCCTGCCCCGGCTCCAGGAAGCGGCAAGCCGGAGGATCCACGCCAAGGCCACCGGCCAGATGCTTCTGGAGCCACACATCGAAGAGATCCTCCGGCTCTGATCGGCGACGGCGAACATCCGCTCAAGCCAAAGACCGCCTTCCGGTTGTGATCGCCCGGCGCCACGAGCTGGGGGGCAAGGTCAGCTACTTTCCAGCTTCAAACGCTGCCCGGGCCCGCGGGGACTCTCGGTGAAGGCCCGCCGCACGACCTGCCGTACATCGAGACCAGACCGGGTGAGCAGACCCAGATCGACTACGCCAAGGTGGGTCTCCTCTGGGACCCGATGGAGAAGCGCCGCCGCGTTGTCTACGCCTTCATCGCAACGCTCGGCTACAGCCGACACAAGTTCATCCAGTTCGTCTTCACGCAGGACCAGGCGAGCTTCACGCAGAGTCATGTGGATACGGCCGCATGGTTCGGCGGCGTGACCAAGGTCCTCACGGATCGATAACCTGGAAGACCGGGGCTTGGAAGCCACATCTACGATCCGGTACTGAACCGCTCCTATGCCGATTTTGCTGACCACTACCACACCCATATCGATCCCTGCCGCACGGCGTCCCCGAAGGACAAGGGCAAAGTCGAGCGCGATGTGCAGACGGTACGCGAACTCTACAGGATGCTCGTTGCCGAACATCCGTCAGGCACACTTCGGCGATCTCAACCGCTCGGCCTGCTCGTGGCTTCTCCGGAGTGGCACGCGCAAGCACGGCACGACCGGTGAGCCGCCTTCCAGCGCTTCCGGGCACATGCGAAGAGCAGGCACTCATCGCTCTACCCACGGCGCCGTATACCATCGCCCGCTGGGCCGAAGCCGTGTGGTGACATCCGGATCACTACATCTCGTGCCCCGGCCACCGCATCTCGCTGCCGACCGAATATATTTGGAACAAAACCGTGCAGGTGATGATCACGCCGAAGCAAGCCAAGGTCTATCGCAACCATGACCTGATCAAGATCACGGCCCTCATCGCCGGACAGACCACCTACACTGACCGTGAGGACTTCTCTGGCGACCGTGCAGTTCGCTCTTCGAGAAGACGCCGCGGTGGCTGATCGCGACCGCCCGGGAAGCCGGTGGTGTTTCGAGCAGCTCGTCACCGACCTGCTCAGCGCTGCCTGGCTTCTCCTAATGCGCTGCGCTGGGGCTGCGCGATGTGGCTGGCGGGATACAGCGTCGATGTCGTCGAGCACGCAGCCAAGCGCGCTCTTGCACTCAGACAAACCGATCAACACCCATCTGTTCCGGCACATGCTGGAGTCCGTCCGCAAAGAACAGCAGGAGGACGCGTCTCGGAAGGCCTGGCCGCCGTCCCAAGACGACGGAGAGCTTCGCGATCGGCCGACTACTTCCGCAGCCGTGCACACGGACGGGGAGGTGGCCAATGGCTGATCAGCTCTTGCTCGCTGCCCCTGCCGATCTCACCGGACAACCTGGGGCACTGAAGCTCTCCGATGGCTCCCGACACGCTGGAACTCCGCCCTCATGGAGGCCGCCCAGAGTCAAATGTCGCTGGCCGAACTCCTGACCATGCTACTCGCCGACGAGATCGAAGCACGACGCAACAGAAAACTCGACCGGCTTATCAAGCATGCTCACCTCGATGCGGGCCAAACACTTGAGAGCTTTGATTTTTCTTTTGCAGCCCATACCCCGGCGCGCGTTGATCCGGGAACTGGGCACGTGCCGCTTCATCCAGCGAGCGGAGAATGTCTTCTTCCTCGGTCCCACCGGGGACGGGGGAAGACTCATCTGGCTTAGCGCTCTCACACGCTGCCTGCCGACGCTTCCTCACCGTGGAGTTCTTCAAGTTCCCCGCACTGATCGAGAGTCGCTCACCAAGGCTGATCTCACGGCATCGACCGAGCGGCTTCTCAAGAGTCTCTCCCGGTGCGATCTCCTTGTCATCGATGAGTTCGCCATGCGAAAACTCGATGCCCGTTCTGCCGAGTGGGTCTACACGATCGTCGACAACCGCTATGGTTCAGCATCAACGATCCTGACCAGCAACCGCTCCCTGGAAGACTGGCTCGCTGTCTTCCCCGACAAGGTGATGGCCAATGCCGTCATGGACCGATTGGCCCAACGCTCATCAGATCGTTCTTCAAAGGCGAATCCTACCGCGAGAAAAAGGGACTGAAAGGCGATGCGCTACACTTGACAAAACAGTGACTGAATGATCCACCACCCACGCAACCAAAGGGTGGGGAATGGTCTGACCCCGATACTGGGAATCATGGGCCCTTGACAATTGGCCCGAGACAATGCCAGTTTCGATTCCTACCGTGATTTCAAATTCGCCGTATTTCGCATGAAAGTGCGGCGGGACGTGATCCCGATAGAAGATCGCAATGACTATTCCGAGAAATCGGCTAATCTCCGGCATGGAGCAAAGTACCGGAATTCCGGATTATCCGCAACCGCCTAACCAGCGGCTGCACCTGACGCCGCGCCACGGGCATCGGGGTCGTGACCGGGTCTGTTATAGGTTTTGGTTGCTTGCAATTCACATTCGTTTCGCGGCGCAGGTGAGCCGCGATCCGTTAGGCGGGCGAACTAGTCGGTGAGCTGCACTCGGAGCTTGCGTCCGAGGGCGTTGGCGTACTTTTCGAGGGTAGAGAGACGGATGTCTTCAGCATGATTCTCAATCCGGGAAATAGCGGATTTCTTCGTCCGGAGCTTCCGTGCAATGGTTTCCTGAGTGACACCGGCATCTTCGCGGGCCTTGCGAAGCATGACGCTGAATTCGAAGGCGCGATAGCCTTCTTCAAAGTCCTTAGCGAACCTTGTGCTCTTTGCCTTTCGGCGAACAATGTATTTCTCGACGTCGCTCATGGTTTCTTTCTCTGTAGATAGTTCAATCGTCGTGCTTCGGCTAGTTGAATCTCACGCTGTGGCGTCTTCTGTTGCTTTTTTGAGAAGCCCGACGTTAATACCATCAGGACGGGTCCATCAAAGAATCCAAGCAAACGATAGCTATTCCCAGCTATTTGAGCCCGGATCTCCCAGAGATGGTCAGTGCCAACCAGCTTTTTGAGATATTGCTCCGGTACACGGTCCATGCGCTCGACCAGACGCAGGACCCAGGTGACCTTCTGGGTGTGCTTGTCAGAAAGCGAGTCGAGGAATTCCTCGACGGGGCATTTGCCGCCCTCCGTCCGGTAGAATTCGATGGTCCTCATGAGAAGAAGTTAACGTATTTGTGAACCGTTGTCAAGTCGTCAAGACAGAGCGCCCGCCTAACCAGCGGCTGCACCTGACGCCGCGCCTCGGGCATCGGGGTATCGACCTTTGTCATCTATAGTGCTGGTTGAGGTTTTCAAAATCAGCAGTCGTTTCGCGGCGCAGGTGAGCCGCGATCCGTTAGGTAGCATCCCTATGAATACTAGAATTGTAACAGTCTGCTTCGCTGTCGCGGGCCTCACCATTGCTCCTGGATGCTTCGAGCATGACGCTGGTGAGGTAACCACAGTCGAACGGGGAACCGACCCAAAGAGGGGCAACTTGTCAGTCTCCGTCCAACCCGATTCCGGGAATATTGGCGCAACAATCAATTTCACCTGTGCTCGCTTCCATCCATCCTGGCGGTACAGTATCTTCTTCCCAGGCGTGCACGAAGCATTGTACGTGGACTGTGAAAGTGCGGGCACCCTGAGTGTTGTGGTCCCCTTTGGTGCTAGATCGGGGCCTGTGTCTGTCCCCATTGATCGTCAAACGGCAGTGTCATCGACATTTCGAGTTACGGAACAAAGTGACACGCTTTCGGTCATCGTGAAACCGTACGATATAACCCCCGTCCTCACGCCCAAGGACTCAAGCATTATTGACTGGCAAGGTCGGCATTGTGCTTGGAACGCAGAAGTTCATGAAGACACGGTTCATGTATGGCGGCGCTACTCCACGGGCGATGAGATGTACGAGCATCACGTCAAGTTACTTCACGGCCGTGGGGGTCATCTGCCTAGCGTCATCGCGGTTTGGGGCGTGGCGATTTCAGACTACCCCGGCACCAGGGCGGACACGATTCGCGCAGGCATATTGAAGATCCAGAATTGGGATACAAATGCGGTCATGAGTGGCCGTTTCTTCGGGAGGCCGTGGCACCCCTACTATCTGTCCAATGGAACCATGTCATTTTGGGTTGATAGGCGACTCTAGCGTAATATGGATGCTGCCTAACCAGCGGCTGCACCTGACGCCGCGCCACGGACACCGGGGTATTGACCTTAGTCATTTATAGTGTTGGTTGAGGTTTTCACATTCAGCAGTCGTTTCGCGGCGCAGGTGAGCCGCGATCCGTTAGGCAAAAACCTCGGGGAGGGAACTCGTGAGATTGAGGACGTCGAGCCATTTCTCGTTTCTGTTGATTGCTTGCTGTTTAGGGTGTACCAAGAACCAACCAGTCGCACCTTCGCCCGAAGGTGGCTCGCTGAATTTCGCATATACGCGTGAGGATTCTACTGAGGGAGCACAGTTCGCTTTATGGTTCGAGGGAAAACTCCTGGCCAGCGATTCAACCAAACAGAGAGTGATGTACAGCCTGAAGTATTTGCGGCATAAGTATTCCGATTCCGTGAACATCTACCCTGCAATCGCGAAGGTCCTCGCTACCAAGTTCTTTGCCCCTTGGGTGATTGGCGAGATTATCGTGCGTTTCGATTCAATTTCAGCAAAGCAGGTCGAAGCTGGGGTGTACACGGGATGGAATTCATTGGATCCTTCCCTTCGGCCTGACACGATTCAATCTTTCCTTGGCGCGCAGAGATATGGAGTACTGGGGTTTGATGAGCCCTACAATCCGATTAGGCTGTCGGAAATCTACCGCACGCTTCCTGGCATTGTAGACGCTTACCAAAACGCAATTGGATGGGTCTCGGAGATGGACTTCCCTTTGTTCCCGGGTCTGAAAAATGGTGAGCATTCGTACGTCTTTCTAGAGGATGGTTTCCTTGGCCGACCGTATTTCTACTTCCGATACGTTCGTGGTGAACCTGTGCTGATTGGAATTTGGAGTCCATCCACTGAACAGCGACCATCTTGGTGGGCTGACGCAAACCAGAACATTATCGGCTTTTCTAGGTGGGAAGGATTTTGAAGGGAGGTTTTTGCCTAACCAGCGGCTGCACCTGACGCCGCGCAACGGGCTCGGGGTATCGACCTTAGTCATTTATAGTGTTGGTTGACGTTTCCAATTCAGCAGTCGTTTCGCGGCGCAGGTGAGCCGCGATCCGTTAGGGGGCATGGAACAGCGGGGAGCCGGATTGGGGGGGGGAAGAGGGGCCTGAGTACGATTGCCCTATTCGTTGGCTCGTAGGAATCGCAACGACTTCTCTACAGCATCTTCATCCACAAGGCGGTTGGTCACGTACTTGTGGAGAATGCTTGATACGAGAGTCTGATACGGCAGACCTTCTCGCTCAGCCAGTTTCTTGAGTTCTGCCAGAGTCAGTTCAGAAATACGGATATTGATATTCCGGCTCTTCTTCGATCTGGTCAGAATTGTCTCAATGCGCTTACGGTCCTTTGGCGGCACCGGGCGATATGAAGAGGCAGAACGCTCAATGGCTTTTTCGGATGCATCAAGCTTAGTCTTCATTGGATTTCCCATAGGATTGATGGAACTTACGGCTAGGGAACGCGGTCTTGAGCACAATCGATTCATCTCTGCCGATGACAAAAGGCACAACGTGTGTATAGCCGTGATAGGGCAGGATGAAGATGTACTGGGACAGTCGGCTCGGATTCTGCAGAATGTCAAGGTACTTGCGATCGAGAATCAAATCGGCGATTTCGCGCAATTCGATTCCACGCTCTTTTCGCAGCTTACGTTCTTTGGCCGGATCCCAGGTAAGGTCCATTGGGAAAACTATCACAATCAGTAGACAATGTCAATAGTCCATGCCCCCTAACCAGCGGCTGCACCTGACGCCGCGCCACGGGCACCGGGGTATTGACCTTAGTCTTTCATAGTGTTGGTTGAGGTTTTCAAAATCAGCATTCGTTTCGCGGCGCGGGTGAGCCGCGAGTCGTTAGGGTGCGTGAGCCTAGCGCAGGAGTCGTTCCTGCAGGAGGTCCTGGATGTCCCGCCGCCCATCGAGAATACAATGGACGTAGACCGTTGTTGATTCGAAGGAATAGATGATGCGGTAGGGTTTGTAGTGCAGTTCTCGGAATTCCAGGACTCCAATGTCGAATAGCTCAGAGACCGTGTTCCCCCGAGGGGGAAATTTCCGAAGCCTGAGACAGGTCTGCCGTAGGGCGTCCAGCAACTTGTCGGCTCGCTCTACAGAATCATTCATCGCGACAAACGCGTAGATGTCGAAGATGTCATCTTCGGCATCCTGATCGAAGATGACGTTATACGTTTTCATTCTTGAATGCAGCGATGCGCTGGTCAAGTGACATGAAGACATCGTCCATAGACTTTGCCTTCCCACGCTGGATGTTTTGCTTGCTCCTCGTGAGGATCTTCAGCAGTGCGAGAGTCTCCTGCATACGCTCATAGGAGCGAATGTCCTGGACGACCACCTTGGCTTCGCCGTTGTGAGTGATAACCAGCGTTTGGCGTGTATTGGTGATGTCGCGAATCAGTTCGGAGGCGTGAGCCTTCAGATAACTGATGGGCTTTACGGCGGTGCTCAGTTTCATAGATGCCTCAAATGTCATTGACTATAATATGGACTGTATTGTGGTCAATGTCAAGTCGTCCGCGGCCTAACCAGCGGCTGCACCTGACGCCGCGTCGGGGGCATCGGGGTCGTGACCGGAATCTGTTATAGATGTTGGTTGCTTGCAATTACACATTCGTTTCGCGGCGCAGGTGAGCCGCGATCCGTTAGGCAGCAACACAATGAACATTTCCACCACTGAGAGATCGCGATGATTGAATGGTTTGCAGCCCAACCCTGGGTAACCGGGGTCGTCACATTCCTTCTGATGTGGACCGACTGGCTGCTAACCATCGGCCAGGAACGTGAGCGACAATTGCACTACTCTGAGCACTATGAAAGTTATCCGATCAACACGATTGAAGGCAACCCTCTGTATCAAAAGGCGGTTTTGGCCCGACGAGTCATCGATCGTAGGCATATTATTCCGGCGGCAATTCTCAGTGTCATCGTAGCTTTATCTCTGGTCTGGATCCCAGAAGGCTTCCGTGTTCTGTTGATCGGGTACGTGTGGGGACTCTACTTCATTGTGATTACTACTCATTTGGGCAATCTCTTGGGATATAGGGCTGCTCGTCGTGGGGTTCACGGCAAGCTCTATCTACACCTGCGCACCGGGTATATTATCCAGATGGGCCGTTACGTGGCCCTTGCCATCTTTCTGATTGTGTTGGCGATATGTTCGGCCTCCATGTTCATGGTGGGCGTTGCGATCGCAGGAGTATCTTCAGCCGCCCGACAGTTGGCAGGGATGCGAAAGACGCCTTCAATTGACCCATCAGATCCAGTTCCCACATCCAAGTGATAGAATGACACGTGGACGGGGCCACGTGCGTTACGCTCCTGCAGTTGCGCGGCGGCAAATGGAGGTGTCCACGAGAATGTTCCAAGCCGTCTCGCGGTGTGTTGCTGCCTAACCAGCGGCTGCACCTGAGGCCGCGCCACGGGCACTGGGGTATCGACCTTAGTCATTTATAGTGTTGGTTGAGGTTTTCAAATTCAGCAGTCGTTTCGCGGCGCAGGTCCCGCGGAGCGGGATCCGCGATTTGGCAGCGACTTAGCGTACAACGCTACGTCGCGCCAAATCGGGATGAGCCGCATGCCGTTAGGCGGTTGCCACAAATCTCATAAGAGGACTCACATGTCTACTGAAGATGATGATCAGTTGATGTGTTCCCGGTGTAGCAATAGGGCCAAAGCAGAGGACGACTTCTGCCCGCATTGTGGAGAGTTGTTTACAGATGGGATACGATGCAGCCAACACCCTCAGCTTCCGGCGTCGGGCGTCTGCATCATCTGTGCCCTGCCATTCTGCGACGAATGCGGAGGTGTGGTTGTGGGCCACTTCCTTTGCGCACATCATGATAGCTACGAGATATGCGAGGGGATGGTCCGTATATACGGTGGTCTTGATGATGTGGCGGCACAATACGCACAGTCGTGTCTTGAGCAGTCGGGTCTGCACCCGGTACTGTACTGCCGCCGGCAGCCGAAAGGTGGAGCGCGATTCGTTTCCGCGCTGTACGCAGCCGCAGGAGACTACGATGGGCACATCGTGAACGAGATCAAAGTAATGGTGCCGTGCTCAGAAGTGCAAGAGGCTGAGAGAGTGCTTGTCTCGCTCAACATCAAACAGTTGCCTTCTGCAACCGCCTAACCAGCGGCTATACCTGACGCCGCGCCGCGTGCATCGGGGTATTGACCTTAATCATTTATGGTGTTAGCTGACATTTTCAATTCAACAGGCGTTCTGCGGCGCAGGTCCCGCGGAGCGGGATCCGCGATTTGGCAGCGACTTAGCGTACAACGCTACGTCGCGCCAAATCGGGATGAGCCGCGATCCGATAGGCCGTACAATTTGCACAGTTTCAGTCATCAACGATGCTCGCAGCCGCACGGATGTGCGACGCGAGGGAAAGGAGTGACATGGCGAACCTCGTATTCGGAATGAACCAATCCCTGGACGGCTATGTCGACCATACAGCGTTTTCACCAAGCCCCACGCTCTTCCGCCATTTCATCAAGGAGGCTCAGATGCAGGCGGGAAGCGTTTACGGTCGCCAGATGTATGAGATCATGCGGTACTGGGACGATGATCATCCTGAATGGAACGCAGATGAACTCGCCTTTGCGGTAGCGTGGCGGGCTCAGCCGAAATGGGTCGTCTCCCGCTCGTTGAAGTCGGTCGGCCCCAATGCCAGGCTTGTTGAGCAGGATCTTGAGGGAGCTATTCGCAAGTTGAAGGACCAGCACGACGGGGAGATCGAGATTGCTGGCCCGGACTTGGCGCGCAACCTCACCGACCTTTGTCTGATCGATGAGTATCGAATCTACCTGCACCCCGTTGTGCTTGGTCACGGCAAACCATATTTCGCCGGCCCCAGGCCGTCGCTCCACCTCATGACTCATGACCGAATTGACGATGATGTTATCAGGTTGACCTACGCTCCTGACCGATCCCGCGACTCGACGGATCGCAATCACCGGTAGGAGCGTTCAAGGTGCAGCTCAGTGCGGCCTAACCAGGGGCTGCACCCCGCCCCTAAGACGGCGGGATCTTTGACCTGACGCCGCGCCGCGGGCATCGGGGTATTGACCTTCATCATTACATAGTGTTGGCTAACGTTTTAAATTCAGCAGTCGTTTGCGGCGCAGGTCCCGCGGAGCGGGATCCTCGTCCCGCCTACGGAGTTAGCCTCACCCGCTTCGCGGATTCGCGAACTCCGGGCGGGACGGGATGAGCCGCGAGCCGTTAATCCACTGCGCGCGCCGTCACAACCATAATTCGTATAGGCACCAATGGAAATCTGCCTCGTAATACTTCTTTCCCTCTTGCATGCCAACGCACTATGGGCACAGGAGGCGACTCCGAAAGCGACGCCTGACGCAGTGAAGACCCCGCAGCCGCGGGTCATCATCTCGACAGATTTTCCGCCGCTGGACGTCATTCCCGTGAAAGGCGTGAAGAAGGGCGATCCGCCGGAGAAGTGCAGCGACCCGGATGATGTTCAGTCGATGGTCCGCTTTCTCCTGTATACGAATGAGTTCGAAGTCGAGGGGTTGATCGCTTCGGCGGGCACGTTCGCGAACGTGGCAAGGAAACAGAACATCGTGGACATGCTGAACCGGTACGATGAAGTGGACGAGAACCTGCGCCGGCACGATGCCCGGTATCCCACGGCGGAGAAGCTGCGGTCCACCACGTGGCAGGGGCGCGACGGCACATGGGGTGCGCCCGCAGTGGGCACGAAGACCCTGCCAATCGATCACATCCTCGGCGAAGGCAAGGACAGCGAGGCTTCAGACGCGATCATCCGCATTGTGGATCGACCGGATCCGCGACCAGTCTGGATTTGCGTGTGGGGCGGTTCGTGCGAGATCGCCCAAGCCATCTGGAAGGTGCGGGCCACGCGCACCCCGGCAGAAGTAGAACAGTTCCTCGGCAAGTTGCGTCTTTTTCTGATCGCCACGCAGGACGCGACGACCGACTGGCTGCTGGAGAACTTTCCGAACCTGTTCATCATCCTCTCCGAGAAGAACTACATGGGGATGTTCTGGGTTAGCTCCGACGCGGACAAGGCCGTTGCGGACCTGGCATGGGTGAACGCGCACATTCGCGAGGGACACGGGCCGCTGGGGGCCGCCTATCCGCAGAGCGGTTGGGACCCGAAGGTGCCGGGCACTTGGGAAGGCGACACGCCATCCTTCCTGCATCTGGTCAGCGCCGTGCGTGGACTGAACGATCCAGAGAAACCCGACCAGCCGGGTTGGGGCGGCCGGTTCGTGCGCAAGAACCTGTCCAACATCCACTGGTTCGATGCGCCAGGTGGCGGGAAGAACGTCTCGAAGTGGCGCGTCGAAGTTCAGGCAGATTTCGCCCGGCGGGCGGACTGGATGTTGCCATGAGTGCAGCACGGCACGAATATCTTTGTGGCCTCACCAAGCGCTGCAGCGAACCCGGCCATCGCGCTCCGGTTGCAATCCACACCTCCCGCGAGCCCGGTCGTAGAGCTTGGGTCGCCAGGTGGGCCAGCATGCCACGGCATAGAACTTCGAGCTTAAGGCGCAAGCATATCATGCCCGACAAATTGGATAACCGTCACACTATCTTCTGCAATACCGTGTTAGTGCTACTTATCGCAATGGTGAATGGTCTGGGGTGAGGCCGGCATTTCTGCGCACACATCGTATGCCTGTTGTGGGGTGGCCGAATGGTCGCCGATGGACTTGGGGAGTGCCGTAGGACAGGTGGCGTCGAGCACTACCCGTACCGCTGATTCCTCACAGACTCTCGATACGTTAGTTCAATTGGGAAGAACTGCGGTTGTGGATCATGACTGGCAAAAGGCTCTGGATCTCGCGCAGAGTGGCCTCGGCATCGACAGCACCAACCTCTCATGTCACTATCTGGCTGCCATCGCTGAACGTGAGATCGGGTCCGTGCAGCAGAACTTCCACTGGAAAAGAGCCCAAGGGTCATTTTGAATGGATATTGCGTCGAGATTCAACGTACGAAGATGCATTGATGCAGTATGCCCTTCTTGAACGAAATCAAGACAACCGGGTTCGCGCGCTGGAATTAGCTCAACGACAGCTGATGCTCACGCCCAGGAGCAGAGCTGCGCAGATCGGCCTTTTTCGGCTTCTTCGTCACTACCTCATTGTGCAATCGTCCGAGGAGTTCCTCTCCTGGAGCAAAGGGTACTTAGGCGCGTCCTTCCGGTTCTTTGAGGGAGAGGCCATGCGCCGTGATGGGCGGCTCAGTTCTGCGGATTCAGTTTTCACTTCGCTGCTTGGTGTTGTCGATGGAGTACCTCAAGAAGCAATTCGCCTCGCCCGCGCGAGAATGTGCTACACGAGAGGAGACTATGCCAACGCAGAATCGGAATACATGATGGCTGTTGAAGGAATCTCCAGCGATGTGGGAGCTGAAGTTCTCTTTGATGACATTAAATACATCATGTCAGACGCTGAGTTGGATTGGTATCGCGGTCTCCATACCATTGCTACACAACAAGAGTTCTTCCAATCGTTCTGGCAATTCAGGAATCCGTTGCCGGCATCCAAGTCGAACCCCCGGCTTCTCGAACATATCCGGCGCTCTCTCATTGCTGAGAAGAAGTACGAGTTTGCCGGCCTTCGCACCTGGTTCTCCAACCCGGACAGAGTTCATGAGCTTGTCTTCCCCCGGGCCTTTTCTCTGAATGAAGCATTCAATGACATGGGCTTGGTCTATCTTCGACAGGGAGAACCGAATGACATTGTGAGGCACAATTATACACCGTTCGATGATGATGATCACAGAGAGCGGGTCGATAAGATCCTCCTCGACCCGACCGATATCAACAAGATTGTTGATAAGAAGGAAAATCAGGCCTTTGCATCCGAAGTCATGTCTCGCTATCTGCATTCAGCAAAGGAAGATTACGAATCCTGGCTCTACGATGCAGTGGGTGATGCACCTCGTATGATCTTCCATTTCCAGAAGCATAATGCCGCAGGGAACGGATGGAGACTTACCCCGTGTCCGGATTTTGACCCTATGATCCTCAAGCTTGTAGCATGGGACAGACGGTATGAGGAACTCTACGATCGGCGACAGCCGGCAACCCGCGCCACATTCGAGAATGAGCTCAAAGTTGAAACACGCGCAACGGTCGATCGCGCACTCGCGACGGACAGGCAAACCTGGGACAAGCAGGTCTCCATTGTACAGTTCCCCCACGCGATCGACATGTTCCGGGGAACCGATGGCGGCTCATTGCTCGATATCTCCTACGCCATTCCCATCACAACACTGTCCCATCTCGTGCCCGACACCATGCACGCCCTGCCTGTGGAGATCGGATTTTCCATGGTCAACTCGCGCAACCAGCAGTGTGTGGCTCAATTGGATACGGTTGTCGTTGGCGTGGGAAAGGGACGGACGGGCGCGTTGGTGGATCTGATCCGGTATACGGTCCCGCCCGACCGCTATGCAGTGTCCATGCACCTGAGGTCACTGACGGGGAATATCCTGGGGGCATGGAAGCAAGCGTTGCGAGTCGAGAACTATTCGAAGCCTGGACTTTCCATGAGTTCTGTCCAGCTGTTACGTCGCTCACCGCAACGGGGGGCGTTGGAGATCGATGGGGTGAAAGTGATACAGAGCCCTTTCGCGACGCAATTGTTGAATGAGCCATTCTACATCTACTTCCAGATCTATGATCTGATACCGGATGGTGACGGTACCACTTCGTACACCGCGGAATGCCGCCTTATCCGAGCAGGCGATAAGGGTTGGGATGAGGGCATACCCATCCATAGCAAGGAAAAGACCGGCAGGATGCAAAATGTCAACGAATTCTACACGATCAATCTGGAAAAGGTGAAGCCCGGGAAATACACGCTCGCCGTTCGGGTAACGGATAGGATGAGAGTTGAATCCATATCCGCAACGCGCTTCCTGGAAATGGTAAAGCCATGACAATGCACTTGCCTATTGGTGAGTGACCAGGAATGCATATCGTGTCTATCTTGAATAGGCTCATGAGCAATACACGATCGAACGATGGCAGAATGGGAATTAGTGTCCCATTCGACGACTTATTCCTTATGCAGGCCCCCTAACCAGCGGCTGCAAGCGGCTGCACCCCGCCCCTAAGACGGCGGGATCTTTGACCTGAGGCTGCGTCGGGTGCATAGGGGTTGGACATTTCGTTACACTGAGGTGCTCGGCTAGCGGCAAACAAAAGCGTTTCCCAAACAACAGTTGTTTCGTGGCGCAGGTCCCGCGGAGCGGGATCCTCGATTTGGCAACGACTTAGCGTACAACGCTACGTCGCGCCAAATCGGGATGAGCCGCGATCCTGGGCCGCGGAATCACACGCCACAACCTTGGAGACCTCCATGGACGTCGCCATACGAAAGATCGAACCGGGGATATTCATCAGCTTCTATGGCTACGGGAATCAGCCCGAGGAAATAGCACAAATGAAATGTGACGCGTGGTGTCGACAACAACACCTTGACCCCGGAGGGGCCATTGTCTATGGTTTCAACAATCCGAATCCAATTCCCGATTCCGCGAAATACGGCTATGAGATATGGGTGCAGGTTATCGGTGGGGAGGAGCCTCAAGGCGATAGTCGCATCGTCGAATTCCACGGGGGAGATTATGCCGTTGTCGAATGCGTTGGTGCGTCCAACATGCTTCAATGCTGGCAATCCTTGTATGCATGGTGTATTGATCACAAGTACACACTCGGATATCATCAGGCACTTGAGCAGGTGACCAGGGGCCATCCTGATCCGAACGAAATGATATTCGCACTCTATTGTCCAATAACTCTATAGCAGCCGCTGCCCAAGCGGCTGCACCCCGCCCCTAAGACGGCGGGATCTTTGACCTGACGCCGCGTCGGGGGCACCGGGGTATCTGCCCTATTCATTTGTAGTGTTGGTTGAGGTTTTCAAATTCAGCAGTCGTTTCGCGGTGCTGGTCCCGCTGTGAAGGATCCTCGTCCCGTCTACGGAGTTAGCCTCACCCGCTTCGCAGGTTCGCTACCTCCGGGCGGGACGGGACGAGCAGCGAGCCGTTAGGCCGCATAATCCGGGGTACATGAAGACGCTCATTCCCGAAATACAAAGTTCCCTTGCGAGCATGCCTACAAAGAATGCTCCATCCTTCCGTCTCGTGCGTCGTGAGTGGTCGAAAAGGCTCAAGACATCAACCGGACGATCGGTCATCAGTATGTCCCGGCAATTGGTATCCTTGGGTGTATGGGAGCGACTATTCGCATATGAAGTGCTTGCTCATCATCGCGACGCCTCGCAAGCATTACGACCAAAGGATGTCGTCGCCCTCGGAAGGGGGATTCGCAGTTGGGGCGAGGTGGATTGCTTTGCTTCTTACGTGGCTGGTCCAGCCTGGCGGGACGGCAATCTCCCAACCCGTGTAATCCAGGGCTGGACCCGGTCAGAGGATCATTGGTGGAGACGGGTCGCAGTAGTGAGCACTGTGCCGCTGAACAACCGTGCGCGTGGCGGCGAGGGCGATGCGAAGCGCACATTGGGCATTTGTAGGTTGGTTGTTCGAGACCGCCATGATATGGTGGTCAAGGCGCTATCGTGGGCGCTACGCGAATTGAGTAAGCGCGATACACTCGCGGTGAGGACATTCCTCGATCACTATTCTCAGCAGTTGGCTCCGCGAGTCCTGCGCGAGGTACAAAACAAGATTCGCACAGGCTTGAAGAACCCCCGTGCACGATGAGTAGGGCAGTGGTGCGCCCTCACAAGCGGCTGCACACCGCCCCTAAGACGGCGGGATCTTTGACCTGCCGCGGTGCCAGGGGCAATGGGGTTGGGCACTTCGTCATCTGAGGATTGTCGGATAGAAGAACAGAAAAGCGATTCTAAAACGGCAGTCGTTTTACAGCGCAGGTCCCGCCGTGCGGAATCCTCGTCCCGCCTACGGAGTTCGCCTCACCCGCTTCGCGGGCTCGCTCACTCCGGGCGGGATGGGATGAGCCGCGACCATCAGGGGGCGGGCCCAATTCTGTGCAGAAGGGAATCACCATGACGAACATATCAGAGCGAGAGGTGTTGAGGCACTTTCTGGCATCGATCGCATATCATGCACAGAAAGCTATTCGTGCAGCGCCACCAGAATTCTGGCACTTTTCGGCTGGAAACAAGGTGAGAACTCCGGGTGAGCTCCTTCGGCACATGACGAGTGTGATGGGATACGCCCGGACATACATGATAGGTGGGACCTATTGGCCGGAAGCACTTGCCAGCCCCGATGCTGAGATCGATCGCTTTCACGACGTATTGGAAGACGTATCCAGGCTGCTCGAGGTCGGAACGCCACTGAGAGAGATCTCAGAACTCCAACTGTTGCAGGGTCCGTTCTCCGATGTCATGACTCACATCGGTCAGTTGTCGCTTCTGCGGCGTCTCTTCGGGAGCCCGGTGGCCCCCGAGAACTTCATCTATGCGGACATTTCGAGAGCAGTACTCGGGAGGCACCAGGCCGATCCAAGACGTCCGGACGCAGAATGGCCGGAGGCACCCACCCCCTGATCAACGGCCGCCCCCCCCGCCAGACGGCGGCGGGATCTACGACCCGGCGCCGTGGAAAGAACAACCGGGTATTGACCTTCACCATTTTTTGTGTTGGTTGAGGTTGTCACCTTCACCAGTCGTGTCGCGGCGCTGGTCCCGTGAAGCGGGATCCTCGATTTCGCAGCGGCATAGAGGACATCGGTACGTAGCGTCAATTCGGGATGAGCCGTGAACCGTTAAGGGGTTCCAACATGAACATGTCACGATATTCTGGACTTTTGATTCTCCTGCTTCTCTCCGTACGGCCTGAACTCCTCTCCCAGGTTCCGGCTGTCCACGAGGGAGATATCGTCTTCCAGGTCCTCCATACCGGGCAAGGTCCGGCTATTCAGTCGGCGACAAAGTCCCGATACACTCACGTTGGCATCGTCCTATTCCGGAATGGGTCACCTTGTGTCTTCGAAGCCGTCGAACCGGTGCGTTTCACCGCATTGGAAAAGTGGATCGCGCGAGGTGAAAACGGGCACTGCGTGATCAAGCGTCTCCATGGCGCGGACAGCGTGCTTGATACGCAGGGCCTGGCGAAGATCCACAACCTTGTTCCGATGTTTGAAGGGAAGCACTATGATCTGACGTTTGGATGGAGTGACTCCACCATCTATTGTTCGGAATTAGTTTGGAAGCTCTTCGACAGGGCGCTGGGGATTCGAGTGGGGAAGTTACGACAATTGCGGGATTTCGATCTGTCGGCGCCGATCGTGCGGGAGAAAATGAAGCAGAGATATGGAGATCATGTGCCTCTTGAAGGGACCGTGGTCTCGCCAGCAGACATTTTCGATTCCACGTTGCTCAGGACGGTCCAAACCATACACTGATCGCCCCCCCGGCCACAGGCGCGCCTGATGGTGCGCCGATGGCGGCGGGGTTGCCACCATACACATGAACCATCTGCTGATCACTGCCGGAATACTCGTCACCGTCATCGCGCCTCTTCTCGTGCTCTACCTCAGGGGCGATCTCTTCCACATTGCACTCACTGTCGGTGATCTCGCGCTGTGGACCTTCCTTGCACTCTCGATGGCGTTTGCCCTGTATGCCATTGTGGTCGTGATCGACAGGTTCAAAGGATCTCCACAGGAGGCAGCGGAGGCGGCAGCGTAACAAGAGAGTGCACCCGACCCAGCGTCAGGAGTTTCGGGATCGGCACTTTGCTCATGCAGAGGAAGGCCCGCGATCTGTGCTGTGGCTGAACCCGGCGCCGAGTGTGCCCGCAGCACGGTGGATCACATCGGCTTCTCCGTGATCTTGTCGTGCAGGTCACGCATGAGCATCAACGCTGCGGTTCCATAGTACTGATGAAACTCAGGCACCATTTCGCCCCTGGCTACGACAGGGTCTGTCGCGATAAGTTGCCTGGCTTCCTCGATATCGGTCGAAGCAAAAATAAAAAGTCCCCTCCACCCATCAACACCATCGAACGGGCCGGCGAGGACGAGTTTGCCTTCCGCGGAGAGACGCTTCATGTTGGCAAAGTGGCCCTTGAACATCTCGTCTCGATCCGGGCCTGCGGGCACGCGGTTCGGTCCGGTCTTCAGAACCACCAGGACATAGCCCCTCATGCCACGTTCGTCCGCGCCTACGGCTTTCGCCAGAGCGGGATCGTATGCAGGCTTCTCCGGGTCTGCCACCTGTTGAGCGCGGCACAGGGATGCGCCAAGAACAAGGCATAGCATCACGAAGGTGGTACGAAGTGCTGGCATCACGGTCTCCTTGTGGTTGTCGTCGGTTCTTGCTTCGATCGAACGTCAGGCGGTTGAAAGCCGGCACGTGCGGAGAAATTCAGGTGAGAAATCCTTAGTATTGTTCCCCAATGTAGCATTGAGTTCCGGGTGGTATGACGCATGCCAGATGCGTTTCGCGCGCTCTATCGGATCCGCTGAATGTGGCAGGCGGGTTGCCGGCACGTGACCCTGGCAGAATGTCGTGGAATTCTCTCCCGGAAAATGAGTATGTTGGATCATGAAGCAAAGTAACGGAATCCGTGCTATTCCGCAACACTTCGCTCAGCGGCTGCACTTTCGCAATACGGAAGTGGGTCGTTGATCGTCGCGGCCCCAGGGTCACGGGGGGTTTGCATGTCGTTCACAGCGAGGCTGAGATGGGCCCTCGAGCAACCGCCGTGCAACCGCCGACACGGACCGCTGACTCGTGGGAGAGAATGGAGAGCGAGATGATCCGAACATCGGGAACGGACTCCTCCGTCCGCTATGTTCAAGGTATTGGGCTGGTCAGCTGGAATTCGTTCATCTCTGCCATTCACGCTACGAAGGAACGCCTGGTACTGTTGTCGTACTCCAGGAAATGAGCCTATCTCAAGGGAGCGGCGTTATGAAGAAGACGGCAAAGAACACGGTGTGCCTCTGGTACGATGGGGGCGCGGAGGATGCTGCACGGTTCTACGCTGCTACCTTCCCCGATTCATCCGTCGATGCTGTGCATCGGGCACCGGGGGACTTTCCATCAGGAAAAGAGGGGGATGTGTTGACGGTTGAATTCACCGTGCTGGGCATTCCATGTCTCGGCCTTAACGGAGGGCCTGCATTCAAACACAGCGAAGCTTTTTCGTTTCAAGTGGCAACTGTGGACCAGGCCGAAACGGACCGCTACTGGCATGCGATCGTTGCCAATGGCGGGCAGGAGAGCGCCTGCGGGTGGTGCAAAGACAGATGGGGACTCTCATGGCAGATCACGCCGTTGGCCCTGACCCAGGCGATCACCGACCCCGATCCCGCTGCGGCGAAACGCGCGTTCGAAGCGATGATGACCATGCGCAATATCGACATTGCCGCGATCGAGGCGGCGCGCCGTGGCGCAGACCGCACGGGGCGGAAGGGACTCTGAGCCGCGAGTCCGATGGAAGGTCGGTACACGTCACATGGTGAGGGGGATGGTCGGGGAAGCATCTCCGGGAAATGATACGCGTGTGCCCGGGTGATCTGCTCCACGGCTCACCCAGAGCGGTTGTCCCTCTCCCCTTCGCAGGGGGAGGGGAACGTGAGTCACCGGCATAGGTGGGATCTTCTTCCATTCTCCCGATCCCGTCTCCGGGGCCTGGTACAAAGATCACCTCGGGATCGACGTTCAGGAGTGGGGAGGAACCGCTTTCAGTTGGACGGATCCGGAGGGCACGCCGACCGGGGGAACCACGATATGGACGATCGGCGACGCAAAAAGCAATTCCTTTGCTCCCGGTACTGCGCCGTTCATGATCAATTATCGTGTGGCCGATCTGCATGCCCTGGTGAAGGCCCTTAAGGCCGAAGGATGTAACGTACTCGACAAGATCGATGAGTCGGAGTACGGAAAGTTCGCCTGGGTCATGGACCCCGATGGGAACAAGGTGGAACTCTGGGAGCCACCGGCAGGTCAGTGATGGAGCCACGTTCGACGGAGACAGAATGCCGTTCAGACTGCAATTGCTTCTGGCCCTTGCTCTTTTCGTCACGACAGGCTTCGGGGATGCCCCTGTTGCCGTAGGGCACAAGCGCACACTTCATTCTTCGGTACTCAACGAAGACCGGTCTTTTCAGGTGTACCTGCCGGCAAGCTATCAATGGGCGTTGGACCGCAGGTATCCGGTGCTGTACGTTCTTGATGGTGAATCACACTTCCTGCATGCAGCAGGCTCTGTGAATTTCCTTGCGTCGAAAGGCGAAATACCGGAGCTCATTGTCGTTGCGATCACCAGCACCGTACGGATACGGGACTACACCCAGACGGACTGGTCCTCGCATTGGGTTGGTGGGGGAGGTGCCAGCCAGTTCAAGAAATTTCTGTCGACAGAACTCATTCCGGCCATCGAACGTACTTACCGCACGAACCGGTACCGCATCCTTTCCGGCCATTCGGCCGGTGGACAGTTCGTTCTTTATGCGTTGACGTCCGAGCCTTCTCTTTTCAATGCCTATATTGCACTGAGCCCAAGTCTCGATTGGGATAACAATCTCCCTCAACGGTCCCTGGAGCAGGCATTTCAACAGACCGACAGTCTGAGGGCCTTTCTCTACTTTGCATGGTCAGATGATTCCGGTCAGGCGCTGGCCGACGATCACAGGTTGCAGGAAACAGTCGAGAAGAATTCCCCTCAAGGGTTTCGCTGGATCGCAAGGGGATATCCGGATGAGACCCATACCAGTATTCCGTTGGTCGCACACATCGACGCGTTGCGCCGGTTGTATGCAGGGTACCGGTTCCCTGACGATCTTCTGGAGAAGGGCCTTGCGTATGCCGAGCAGCATTTCGGTGAAGTGTCAGGACGTGTAGGATATACGATCCCGGTGCCCGAGGACGTGGTCAACAACCTCGGGTATGAAGAACTGGCGAAGGGGAATATTCCCGAGGCGATCGAACTGTTCAAGCGCAACACCCAGCGCAACCCACACTCTGCCAATGCGTTGGATGGCATTGCCGATGCGTACGACAAGGCTGGCATGAAGAAAGAGGCGATAGCTGCAATGAAGAAGGCGGTCGATCTGGCCACGCGATATAAGGATCCCAATCTCCGCTACTTCACCGAGCACCTCAAGAGACTCACGAGTAAGCATGCGCCGGCTTTGACAAAGTGAGATGACACCGGCGGGCACGTGCCGGACGTTTCCGAAGGAGCGGTCTGCACCGGAGACCCCACCAAGAACGATCCATTCCTGCACAGACATGAGAGCACTACGGGTGCGTTACGGCGAACGGGTCTTCACAACGATGACAACCGCCGGTCAAGGGATCGAAGACGGCGTGACCGTTACGCGGTGATCCAGATCCTCTGAACAGGATGCATGCGGCATTGCTGTCGTAGTGATGGATCGAGCGCTCATGGGTATCGGCTGGACCATTTTTCAGGAGAACCATCGTGGATCTCATCCTCTTCTATAGTGTGACACCGGAGTACCTCACCCGCCGCGGCGAGTTCCGGGCCGAGCACCTCCGACTGGCGTGGGAATACGCAGACCGGGGTGAGCTCTTGATCGGAGGCGCACTCGAAGACCCCATGGATACCACGGTACTCATCTTCCGGTGCGCGTCACGTGAGATCGTGGATGGATTCGTACAACGGGACCCGTATGTCGCTCACGGGCTTGTGGCATCATGGCGCATCCGGCCCTTCAAGACAGTCGTAGGACCCATGTCTGCAACGCCGTTGCGGCCGGACGCCGAGTAAGTCCTGATCGCTGCAGCAAGGCACACCATCTTCGTCCGGATGTGACCTGAAGCACACCGCCCCGTGTGACCACCAACCTTTTCCGTACTGTGCTGTATTGCCTGTACAGGGCTCCCCGTCTCCCTTGCGCCATCCTATCGCCCAGATCACGGGGGGGTCGCCTGTCAATCACATACAGAAAGGTTCACGGATGAGACATTGCATCGTATTGTTTCTTGTACTCGTGTCACTTTGTGCCACGGCGCAGGAGCTCTCTGTTACAGCCTCTCCCCGTCCGGCGTCTGCGGTCACGGGTTCGTTCCGTGATGCCGGCATGCCGACAACACTGTGTGCCGTCCGTGCGCAGAGTGCATACCTCCAGGCCCTGGCGCCGGAGGAACGTCAGAATGCTGTGATCGATCTGGTGGTTGATGAGCGTGCCGGGAATGGTGTACGGGCATCCGTACAGGAAGTGAAAAGGAAATGGAATGCAGGTGACCATGATGGTGCGATCGCGGACCTCGCCGCGCTTGAATCCGTGCTCCCCGCGTCGTCGGTCGATGTCGGGATCTCATGGCGGTCAGCAGCGCCCGCGGCGATCCGGGGGATCGCCGGGACGGATGTGCGGGTGGGTGCGCGGGACTCCATCGTCTGGGTGGGACTCGACTACGATCCCGGGAACGGAAATTTGATCGCGGTTCTCCACGTCAGGAAGTCTACTGGTGATTCTTGGACCCTGAATCTCTCGACGGACGGTGGTGAGACGTGGTCAGAGAAGGAGCACTGGAACGCGACCTATCCGTTGAACAGGGTCTCACTCACGATCCTGAAGGGGAACGCGTATGTGGCGTTCACACGCGGCATACTTCAGGATCAGATCCTTGTCTATCGGTACAGTACGGCGACCGGTGCCTCCGTAACGTGGCCGGGGACGCCCGGCTATCTTACGACCGCGGTCACGACCGGAGGCGGGGAGAAGTTCACGGATCTCGCAACCACGACGAACGATGGCACCGCCTTCAGGGACCGCTACTACGTCAGCACGATCACGTCCACAAAGAAACTCCGGTTCTTCTGGTATCAGATCGATTCCACTTCCGCGCGTGAGACCACGACCGGCGTGACTTCCGCGTTCACCGGCCTTTCCTGTACGTATGGGATCCCCGGTCCCTATATGTGGATCTCCTATGTTGATACCGCGGGCCAGGTGTGCATTGACAGCATCCAGGGTTCGAACTATGCCCGGGCCTACAAGTATGCCGGTGCATTCGAAGCCATGGAGACGTCGATCAGCTCACAGAATGACACCATCTTCTGTGCATTCGATTTCATCACCTCATTCGTCCAAACACAATATGTCATCCGGTACGGCGTAGGCAGTACCTGGCGGTTCGGGGCCTTTGCCGATACCTCGCTCGGCAGTGAGGCCCCATCCGCTACACTTCGTGGTGGGGGAGGGATCGCTGTCGCGTATCGCTACTACAATTCTACCCGTACCACCAGGGTTGCATGGCGCTCATACCCGCTGGGGAGCACCTGGTCGGGGAACACGGTGGTCTCCGATCACGAGCCGTATCCGGGCGTGAAGCCGGGCATCGCGTATATGGGGAACAAGAAGTACGGCGTCCTCTATCCGTCGTGGGTCAGTCCATTTTCACGCGCTGCGTACTTCGATGTGTTTGATGCCACTGCGACAGGTGTTGAGGAGCAGCTCACCGCGCCCGTCCGGTTCGCCCTCGAACAGAACTATCCGAACCCGTTCAATCCCTCGACCACGATCCGGTACAGCCTGCCGGAGCGATCACCGGTCAGTGTAAAAGTATTCGATGCACTGGGCCGCGAGGTGGCGGAACTGGTGAGGGGTGAGCAGGTGGCCGGCGTTCACGAAGTGCGCTTCGATGGGGCCAACCTTGCAAGCGGGGTGTACTACTGTCGCATGCAAGCAGGTAATTTTTCTGATACGCGCAAACTTCTCCTCATGAAGTAGTATCAGGTGACACTAACGTGCACCCAGGGGCGGTGCCTGCACCGCCCCCAGGGTTGCCCGGGTGCCAGGATCATCCCCTGACAACCGTCCGGAACCGATGTCCGTATATATGGCGGGGGAAACATATACTCCCCCTGACACCCGTCCGGACCCGATGTCCGCATATTTGCAGGGGAAAACATATATCCCCCTCGCAATTGTGCCCGGGAGATTCTGCTGGGGGGGGAACCCTCTCCGGGAGTGGGCTGTTTCATATGTTACGTGGTCGTTTCCGGCACTGTTCTTCCTTTCCACAGGCTGTTCAAAGCAATGCTTAGCGATCCGCGTTCGTTCAACACTGGGACCGAGGAGAGGAGGACGCGTCAGGCATTCCGCCCCCTTTCCGCGTACCCTTCCTGTCCTGCCAGCAGGCATACCAGAGATCTCATCTCGCATCAACAGTGCGATCTCCATCAGCAATCATATTCCAATACTCGAGGGTCGCATGCGTTCCGGATACCGTCTGCTCTTTTCACTCATTGCGTATGCCGTCACGTTCATCAGTGGTGATGGAATACACGCGATGATGTATGCACAGGCGGTTCATCAGGCCGTGCCGGGGCAAAACTCTCGTGAAATCGCGGTCGCGACCGACCTCAGCAGCGATGGTGCAAGCAGGAGCAACGCACTCCTTGCTTCGGGGATCATCTCGGATGACTTCCACACGGGGACGTTGAACACGTCCTTGTGGACGGCGGTCAATCCGCGCGGTGATGCGACGTTCACGCTTCCGGGAGCGGGGACGGCCAATGCCCGTTTGTCGATCGCGGTGCCGGCGGGAGTGGCGCACGATGTGTGGTCGGACGGGAACAACGCTCCGCGGGTGATGCAGGCGGTGACAAACACGGACTTCGAGGCGGAGGTGAAGTTCGATGGGACGATGACATCAGAGTATCAGATGCAGGGCATCCAGGTGCAGCAGGATGCAACGAACTACCTGCGGTTCGATCTTGTGCGGGACGCTGCCGGGACGCGGTTCTTCGCGGCGAGCTTCACGAACAATGTCCCGGCCATCCGCGCGGATGTCTCGGTGACGGTGGGTGCGCCGGTGTACCTGCGGGTGAAGCGTGTGGGTTCGCAGTGGACGGGATCATACTCGACGAACGGGACGAGCTGGACGCAGGGGGTGGTATTCACACAGGCCCTGACGATGAGCGCGATCGGACCGTTCGCGGGGAATGCAGGCGGTACCCCTCCGGCATTCACCGCGCTCGTGGATTACTTCTTCAACACCGGATCCCCGATCAGTCCGGAGGATCCGACGGGTGGCAGCAACACGCCGGCCTCGATCACCGCCAACCCGGTGAACCAGACGGTGACCGTAGGCCAGACGGCCACGTTCACGGTGGGTGCCAGCGGGACGGCGCCGCTGGGGTATCAGTGGCAGAAGAACAGTACGAACATCACAGGGGCGACCTCATCGAGCTACACGACGCCGGCCACGGTGCTGGCGGACAACGGGAGCACGTACCGGTGTGTGGTGTCGAACGCCTATGGCAGTCCAGCGACGAGTACGTCGGCCACGCTCACGGTGACGAGTGCGCCGCCGCCCACACCGGGTTGGTGGAATGCAGCGTGGCGCTATCGTGTTCCGGTGACGGTCTCCGCGGCAGGGTATGCGCGCACCGACCGGCCGGCAGAAGCGAGTGTGAACTTCACCCAGATGCTGACAGCGCTCGGCACATCGGGGACCCTGAACACCAACTCTTTGCGCGTGATCGAGGTGAATGCAAGCGGTACCGTGTTGGACTCGGCGGTGGCGTTCCAGTTCGACAGGGACGCTGCGTACAACGGATCAACGAACGCGCTTGGTACCGTCGTTCTCCTGATGAATGGGACCACAGCCGCGGGAGCGACGAGGTACTATCAGGTCTACTTCGAAACGGGGGGGAGTTTCGTTGCACCATCGTTCACGAACAAGGTCACCGTCACCGACAATGTGCAGGATGAAGGGCAGGCGAGCTATCTTGTGTCCACCCAGCTTGCGTCGCTCTACTATCACAAACAGGGTGCGGGCTTTTCGAGTATGGTGGACCTGGGTGGGAATGACTGGATCAACTATCATGTGGGTGGAGGATCGGCAGGTGAGTATCGGGGCATACCGAACCTTGGCGCGATCGCCCATCCGGGATACACGAACTCCACCAGCACTCTGACCTCTACCGGCCCGTTGAAAGCGACGGTTTCATCTCAGTCCACCGATGGGCTCTGGGCGCTACGCTGGGAATTCTACCCTCGCTTTGCGCGCCTGACGGTAACGAAGGTGGCGGGAGCATTCTGGATGTTGTATGAGGGAACGCCGGGTGGGACATACGATCCCGCAGCGGATTTCTGGGTACGGTCCTCCGGGCAGCGACTGACGGACAACGCGTTGTTCGTCGGCGATATCGCGGCACCGGAATGGGCGTATTTCGGGGACAGTGGTTCCCGCCGATTCCTGTATCTGGCCCATCACGAGGATGATAACCTCGAGGACCAGTACTGGAACATGGAGAATAACATGACCGTTTTCGGGTTCGGGCGCCAGTACGCCACCGATGGCAGGCTTCTGACCCAGGTGCCTGCGCGCATGACGATCGGGTTCGGGGAAGACACGCTGCAGGCGGTCAGTACGATCAATGGTTCGTTCCGTGACCTCGGGGTCAGCATCGGTTCGCTTAAGTTCCGGCGGCGCCCCGCCCCTCCGCCGGCTTCCCATTGTTTCAGACAACTTCAATGGTGCGAGTCTGAACACGGGGCTCTGGACAGCGATCGATCCACGCGGTGATGCGACCTTCAGTCAGAATGGCTCGCACCTGGTGATCGGTGTGCTTTATGGCGTTGAGCATGATGCATGGACGGGAGGGATCACGATACCGCGGGTGATGCAGGCTGCGCCGAACAGCGATCTCGAGGTGGAGGCGCGGTTTGATGCGTCGATGGCGGCCGGGTACCAGATCCAGGGCATCCTGGTCCAGCAAGATGCGACGAACTTCCTCCGGTTCGACTTCGTGCGCGATCCGGCGAACACGCGCTTCTTTGCGGCGAGTTTCGTGGACGATGCGCCTACGGTTCGCGCCGATCTTGGGCTTGCGCAGGCTGCGCCGTTCTATCTACGAGTGAAGCGGGTGGGGGATCAGTGGACGGGCTCCTATTCATCCAACGGGACGACGTGGACCCAGGGGGTGACGTTCTCGCATGCGCTGACCGTCACCGCTGTGGGTCCGTTCGCCGGGAATGCCGGTTCGCCCGCTCCTGCGTTCAACGGACTGGTCAACTACTTCTTCAATACGGCATCGCCTGCCGTTCCTGCAAAGATCATCGCCGGCGCATTGACGGAGGCAAATGCGGAGGAAATGCCGCGTGAGTTCTCGCTCTCTGCGAACTATCCCAATCCGTTCAATCCATCGACGGTGATCCGGTATGCGCTGCCGCATGCTTCCGTTGTGACCCTGGAAGTCTATGCCGTCACGGGCGAGCGCGTGCGGGTGCTTGTGCAGGAAGCACAAGCGGCCGGAGTGTACAACGTGACCTTTGACGCACAGGGGTTGGCATCCGGCATGTACTTCTACCGTATCAGGACCGGGGACTTTGTGGAGACGAAGAAGATGTTGTTGATGAGGTGACGGTGGGGTGGGAGGCCACAAAACAGAAGAGCCCGGATATTCACCGGGCTCTTTAATTATCCATGATCCATGGATAATGGATAATTCGATCCCGCGGAGCGGGACCGTCCCTCTGCATGTGCACGGGCAGGCTGCGTGCATGAATCAATCCATACGCCGCCTCCGCGCATGCGCACGGGCACAGTTCGCATGAGAATCAATGCACGTACGACCGCTTGACCCCCTCACCGGATTGCGCGTGCCATGCACGATGGCTATATTGGGCTATCTGCCGACCATGAGAGAGGTGCCTGATGCACGATGATGAGACTCCGGATGTGCGCCCCGACGATGTGTCCCGCCGCGGATTCCTCAAGACCGGTCTCACTGCTGGTGTCGCGGGTTTGATCGCTTCCGCCCCCGGGGGGCCGTTGCGGGCGGCGGTGTCCAGCGTTCCGGGGGTTGGATCCGAAGAACTCGAAGAGATCACCATTACCGCGTTGCAGGAAGGGATGTCGTCCGGAACGTATACGTCGCGATCCATCGTTGAGGGGTATCTTTCGCGCATTGAAGCGATCGACCGCAGCGGCCCTGCATTGCGAAGCGTGATCGAGATCAATCCTGACGCCCTCGTCATTGCCGATGCGCTGGACCGGGAGCGAACGGAGAAGGGCCCCCGCGGTCCGTTGCACGGCATTCCGGTGCTTCTGAAGGACAACATCGATACGGTGGACAGGATGGCAACCACTGCGGGTTCGCTGGCGCTTGTGGGCTCTCGCCCTCCCACGGATGCCTTTCTCGTGCAGCAACTCCGCAAAGCCGGTGCGGTCATTCTCGGGAAGACCAATCTCAGCGAGTGGGCCAATATCCGGTCCAGCAGATCGACGAGCGGTTGGAGTGGCCGGGGAGGTCTGACGCGGAATCCGTACGCGCTTGACCGGAACACGTCCGGATCGAGTTCGGGGTCTGCCGTCGCTGTTGCAGCAAACCTCTGTGCTGTTGCGGTGGGCACCGAGACCGACGGCTCGATCGTGAGTCCATCGTCGGTGAACGGCATCGTGGGCATCAAGCCCACGGTCGGGCTCGTGAGCCGCACGGGTGTCATCCCGATATCGCACACACAGGACACTCCGGGTCCGATGGCCCGCACGGTGCGTGATGCGGCGGCCCTTCTCGCCGGACTCGTCGGCGTTGATGCAGAGGATGGCGCGACCGCGGCAGGCCGGGGGAAGAACGTGGCGGACTACACGCAGGCCCTGGTGCCTGGTGGGCTCACAGGGGCGCGCATCGGCGTGGTGAGGAAGTACTTCGGCTTCCATCCGGCGGTCGATGAGGTCATGCAGGGTGTTCTGGAGGTGTTGAAACATGAAGGTGCGGTCCTTGTGGACCCTGTGGATATCCCGACCATCGGGAAGTTCGAGTCGGATGAGTACACCGTGATGTTGTACGAGCTCAAGCACGATCTCAAAGCGTACCTCGATCGTGTCGGTGCGACCGCGCAGGTGCGATCGCTGAAGGATGTGATCGCTTTCAATGAAGCACACCGGCAGACGGAGATGGTGTACTTCGGCCAGGAGATCTTCCTCAAGGCCGAGGGCATGGGACCCTTGACGAGCAAAGAATACCGCACGGCATTGGCGAACTGCGGGCGGTTGTCGCGGCGGGATGGGATCGATGCGGTCATGAACAAGCACCGGTTGGATGCGCTGGTTGCCCCGACCGAGAGTCCGGCATGGGTTACCGACCTTGTGTTGAGCGATCACTACATCGGAGGAAGCAGCACGCTGGCGGCAGTGGCAGGGTATCCGAGCATCACGGTGCCGGCAGGCTTCGTGTTCGGGCTGCCGGTGGGGGTGTCGTTCTTCGGGCGTGCGTGGACGGAAGCGCGGCTGATCACCCTTGCGTACGGTTACGAACAGGCGACGAAGGTGCGCAGGAAGCCGTCGTACGTGCCTACGGTTGATGTTCGATCCCGGACGTGAGGTGCGTCCTCACCGATCGAAGACATGGCCCAGGAAGTTGTCCACAGAGGTCACCACGCTGGATTGCCATGGTGTGAAAAGCCAGAAAGGATGTGGCGTGTCCGGGATCGTGTGGATCTCGTAGTAGATGTGATGCTGCCTCATCGTGTCAACCGCGGTATCGCGGCCGACATGGTAACGCGGGAGGGAACTGTTGACGAAGAGCATGGGTGGCATGCCGGCGTGCAGGTGCGTCACCGGTGAAGCCTTCTTCCACAGCGATGGGTCGTCGGCGTGGCGGACACCGAGCCAGCTCTTCGCTGCTGACGGCTTTGACGGGATCGAGTCCTTTCCGCTCTCCTCCGGATGCGTCAGGTCCAACGGGCCGTCGATATCCACCACCGCCTGCACGCTGCTGGAGCACCTCAGGTGTTCCCCCTCCTCGTATTCCTGCCTGCCATTCGTCACCCCCAGCAATGACGCAAGATGCCCACCGGAAGAGCACCCGTACACGGCGATGCGCGTCGTATCGATGCCATAGCGTGTTGCGTGCGCGCGGAACCAGCGCACCGCTGCTTTAAGATCGAGCACTGATCCAGGATACAGGGCTTCCGGTGACAGCCGGTACTCCACTGTCGCGGCAACGTATCCCCGGCCCGCGAGCTGGAGGGCCATGGGTAACTCCATGCTCCTGTCGCCCGAACGCCATCCTCCGCCGTGGATGAGGATGATCCCCGGCGCCGACCCGGAAGATCCGGGCTGGGGAAGGCAGATGTCCATGCGCAGCTGGCGTGTCAGGATCGACCGGTAGACCACATCCCGATGGATGATGACCCCCGGTGGGACCGTCGGGGGTGCGGGGACCGCGAAGGGGTACTGCTTCTGGACCTTCTCCGTGGCCGAGGCGAGAGTGAAATAGTGATTGCGCGGGACCCCGGTGCTATCCACTTCAACATCTGGAGGGAGTGTACGCGTGTCCGGTATGAACTGTCCGTTCAAGCGGGAGACCAGGCTCAGCACGAGAACGACGGTACCTATCAGAGGTCGCAGGGACTGGAGTACAGCGGTCGAAATCGTCGTAGGCATCGGCCTTGATCCTTGAGAGGAGCGGGTACACGGTGATCATTGATACTGAAGTATCCGGCAAGGAATCGGAAAAAGCAAGCGACACACCGCCGCGGAGCTTGTCAGTGTCCCTGTGTTACTTTACATTATGTGACGCGGCCGCAACGCGCGGCCGTCCTTTCCTATCCTGAGGATCGATCGATGGCGTGGGTGAAGCAGCTTGGATCCGGTATTCTTCTTTCGCTGGGGATCGCGCTGGTGGCGGCCTACGCAGGAAGCATGTTCCCGCTCATCGGTGGAGCGGTCTTCGGGATCCTCATAGGGATCGCTGCCGGATCCGTGATCCGGATCCGCGGTGGGATCATGCCGGGTGTGCAGTTCACGTCAAAGAAGGTCCTGCAGTGGGCGGTGATGTTGCTCGGGAGTGGGCTCGGGCTCGGGCAGGTGTATGCGACCGGTGCCGCTTCGCTCATCATCATCCTTGTCACGATCTCAAGTGCATTGCTTGTGGCTGTGGCTGCCGGCAGGGCTCTGGGGGTGCACTTCAATCTGAAGAGCCTCATCGGCGTGGGCACGGCGATCTGTGGCGGTTCAGCGATCGCCGCGATCGCCCCGGTGATAGAGGCAGAGGACCAGGAGGTGTCGTATGCGTTCTCGACCGTGTTCCTGTTCAACGTCATTGCCGTGTTCATCTTTCCCCCGCTCGGGCATCTGCTGGGGATGTCGCAGGAGGGATTCGGGCTCTTCGCCGGTACGGCGATCAACGACACCTCCTCGGTAGTTGCCGCAGGGTATACCTATGGGAACGCCGCCGGTGACCACGCGACGGTAGTGAAATTGACGCGGACGCTGATGATCATACCGATCGCGCTCGCCTTCGTTGCCGTGATGGTGCGCCGGAAGCGTGCCGCGCATACTCACGCTGATCCGCACGTACGCATCGGCGGCATCTTCCCGTGGTTCATCCTCGGATTCCTGGCGATGTCGGCGCTGAACACGTCGGGGATCCTCGGGGACCCTGCGATAGCGTTCCTCACAGGGGCCGGCAAGTTTCTGATCGTGATGGCGCTCAGTGCGATCGGGTTGAAGACCGATCTGCGCACGATGCTTGCGTCGGGCACCAGGCCGCTGATCCTGGGGTTGATCGTCTGGGTGACGGTGGCGCTCACGAGCATCGCGGTGCAATGGTTCGGGGGGCAGTGGTAGCAGGCTGTGGCGCTGCCCAGTTGATTGTTGTCTACCAAAGTAGTACGTTCTGTTGTACAAATCCCTTCGCACCCCGCTTCTCACGTCTCCGCATTGTGTCTGCTGCAAAGGGGGTCTTATGAGCAGGACTCTTCTCTTCCTCGCACTTCTCATGTGTGTTCACGTTGGCTTCGGACAGAATTGGACATGGTGGCCTGCGAATGGGCCATACGGAGGGCCGGTCCGTGCTCTTGTCGCACATGCCAATGAAGTGATCTTCGCCGGCACAGAGACCCGGGGAGTGTTCGCGTCTGATGATAGCGGAACGACGTGGAAACAGACCAACTTACGATCGATGATGGTCGCCGACCTGGCAATGGATTCTGTGGGGTCGGTCTTTGCCGCGGGCCCCGACCAACTCTATAAGTCCATTGATGGGGGAACGCAATGGACCACGCTCTTGCCTGCGGGTGTGTCGGTTATCCCGACCTGTATCGCCGTGTCCTCCGACCAGAAGATCCTTCTTGGCACCACGAAGGGCTTCTACTGGTCGTTGAATGGTGGGGTGGCGTGGACGGTCTGGCCGCTTCCCGCCACCAGAGTAACATCCGTCACGATCACCCGATCGGGTGCATGGCTTGTGGGACTGTCCTCGCGTATGCATCGATCGACGGACCAGGGGGAGTCGTGGGCTGCCACAGAAAGCACGTTCACACCCACCGCATTTTCCTCGGAGGTCCCCGACACCGTCTATGCGGGCTCGGACACGAAGGGATTCTACATGTCCGTCAATGATGGGATCTCATGGTCGCTCCGGGCGGCGGCGTCGGGCAAATCCGTGAGCTGCATCAAACGGGGGGTGGGTGGAACGTTGTATGCATCGATCCAGCCGCTTGATCCGAGCATACCCGGTGGGGTTGTACGCTCGACCGACGCCGGCGCAGCGTGGGGCCAGTGGGGCTTGCCTCATACGTCGGTATACGACCTCATCGTGGATGCGACGGGCGGATTGTATGCTGGAGCCTATCACGGGGCATTTCCCATTCATCCCAGGGGGATTCCGTGTGGGTGCCCAGGAGTTTCGGATTGACCAACGTCACGGTGACCGTGCTGAAGGCCTCATCGTCGATGGACGTTCTGGCCGGTACCGATGTCGGCATGTTCTATTCTTCGGATGCGGGCGGGAGTTGGGTCAACTGTTTCCCCGACCTCAGTACAGGGAGCGTACAGGCGGTGGCTTCACAGGGTTCCGAGCGCATCTTCTTTTCGTCGATGCTGTTCTCTCCCCTCGGTGGCATTTTCCGGTCGTTGGATCGTGGCGTAACGTGGGAGCAGGTGAGCGGGACCACCATAACGGGGCTGTACGTCAGCATTGGCGGGTTGCTCGTGACCAGGGAGAATATTCTGCTTGCCGCACATCGCAGGGGCGGATCTATCGCTCTTCCGACTGGGGAGACACGTGGAACCGCGTCGACAGCGCCGGGTCGACCGGTTCGATCAAGGCGATGGTCTCCGACAGTGTCGGACGGGTGTTCCTTGCGTCGGGAACGAAGGGAGTCTACTCGTCATCCGATGCTGGCCTTACGTGGAACAACCGGAGTGCAGGCATGGCGAGCAAGAACCTGACGTGTCTGGCCGCGAAGGACTCATCGCTGGTCTTCGCCGGCGGGTCGTCCGGAACGTTGATGCGTAGCGCGGATGCCGGCCTTCATTGGAATGCCCTGTCGCATGGTGCGACGGGCGGTGTGCACGCGTTGACGATCACGCCGGTGGGGCATCTTCTTGCTTCGATCGGGACAACGCTCTTGCGGTCGACGGACGACGGTGATACCTGGTCTGCAGACACCTCGGGGCTCCCCGCGGTGACGTACCTTGCACTTACGGTAACGTCCGATTCGATCGCCTATGCGGGAGCCGAGCAACAGCCCGTGTTCTACTCGAGGCGCACGCTCACCGGGCTACCCGCTCTGGCGGCGATCGTGCCGGAGCGCATGCATCTGGATCAGAACTATCCGAATCCGTTCAATCCCTCGACGACGATCCGGTTCACGCTGCCATCGCGCACGAGGGTGCGGTTATCCGTGTGGTCCATGCTCGGGCAACGTATTGCCGTCCTGCGCGATGAAGAAATGGATGCCGGTACGCATGCGTGTGTGTTCCATGCGCGTGGGTTCGCCAGTGGAGTGTATTTCTACCGGTTGGAGGCGGGGGCATCGAGCGAGACCCGGCGATTGCTCTTGTTGAGGTAGGGAGGATGAACACGACGGGCGCCTTCGGGCGCCCGCTTCATTTCCGTCCGCTTGCCGGTGGCGGGTGGGTGATACGGACGGGTGTTGGCTGCCAGTGCTGGCCGTCCCAGTAGGACGGTGAAGACACGGATCGGATCGGCGAAGTGTGAGTGGGATCTGCTGAACGATGTGTCTCGCTGCGCCGGCTGTCAAGCGTGTTTGCGGACCCGGCACCGAATAAACTACAGTGAATCGTCTGAAATGTCAAGGTGAGATACGTAATTCTGCTTAGTAGTCGTGGAAAAAATGGTGCGGCGACGGGCCGCTTGCTTGATTATGGCAGCCCAGTTTAATATACTCAACACTACATCCAACGGCGGTGCAGGGGCCTGCGCTCCATGGCAGGTGGGAGGAGGGCCGGGGTTGACCACGGGGACCTGGATCCCCAATGACCATACTGCGGAGGAGTGCGTACAATGAAACTCGCGACAAGATCGCTGACGGTAGGTGCCTTCTGCGTTGCCATGAGCCTGGTGTTCGTCAGTGGCAATGCACAGATCGGTGGTAAGAGTGGTTCGGGTCAGGAGCCTGACAAGCGGATCGAAAAGTTGTTGAAGGCAAAGGATTTCAAGTTCACGATCTCGAACTCCGGTAACTACCAGGTGATCTGCAAGTTCGATGGTGACCGTACCCAGCTGGTCACCATTCGTTCCAAGACCTACCAGCTCCATCACATGGAGATCCGCGAGGTGGACTCCAAAGGCTACCAGACGGATGATGATCTCTCGTCAGATGTCATGGTTGCTGCCCTCAAGAAGAACGCCGCCGTCAAACTTGGCGCATTTCAATTGATCGAATCCGGCGATACCAAGGCGCTGCTGTTCAACGCCCAGATCGCGGCTGACACGGATGCCGAGACCCTGTATCGTACGATCTTCGCGATCGCGAAGACCGCCGACGAATTCGAAGAGGAGTGGGTGTCGGGCGACGACTATTGATGCCGCGTTCCCTGTAGATCCCCGGTTCGCTTGATGCGCGACGGAGGCAGCATCCGCTCCTCCGTCGCGCCGTTGTTCCGGTGTGCTTCATCTTCTTCCCGGGGTTCCGGCGCGTGATGTCCACTGTCGGCCGGTCCGCACTACCCCTCGCTACTCCGTTGCTTATGCTTCATTCACGAATGGCCCGCTGGTGACCGCCGCACCGGCCGGAGGCCCATGTTCAACGCACGGCGCAAGGAGATCGTTGCTATGACGAATGGAACTGCCGCCCCCGCCGAAGGCAAGAGCTGGATCGCCGCGTTGCTTCTGTGCTTCTTCTTCGGCATCTTCGGTGCGCACCGGTTCTATACCGGGCACATCGGCATCGGCATCGCACAATTGTTGACCCTCGGCGGGTGCGGGATCTGGGCCCTTGTGGATCTCATCATCATCATCGTGGGGTCCTTCAAGGATGGCAAAGGCAATCCGCTTGTGAAGTAGGCCTTCCGTGCGCATCCACACCGGTCGTGCCCTCTGGGTGGCAGTGGTGGCCGCGGTGATGCTCAGCATCCCGCTGTCGTGGGTGGATCACGGGCCGTCGTGGTGCCTTCTCAAGGCGGTATCGGGACATGAGTGCCCGGGGTGTGGCATGACCCGGGCACTCATGCACGCGTTGCGCGGAGACGTTGCGGCCGCCTGGGAGTACAACTGGCGCTGGGTGTTCGTTGCTCCGTTGCTGATCATTGCTTCCCTCCGCTGGCTCTTCTCGCCGGCGAAGAACCCGCCATCACATCTCCATCATTCCGGGAATTGATGTCGTGACCGATAGTCCGAATCCCCCGTACCATGTGCGCCGCATCTGCGTGTACTGCGCATCGAGCCGCAAAGCCGCCCGGCATTTCGTCGACACGGCAGATGTTCTGGGCAGGATCCTTGCGCGCAACGGGATCGGGCTCGTGTACGGAGGCGGGTCGACGGGTTTGATGGGTGCTGTCGCCGACGGAGCGCTCGCCGAAGGTGGATACGTTCTGGGAGTGATCCCGCGGTTCATGAAAGAGATCGAATGGGGGCATGCCGGCCTCTCGGAACTCCTCGTTGTCGAGACGATGCACGAAAGAAAGCGTCTCATGTTCGAGAACGCTGATGCGGTCGTTGCATTACCCGGCGGCTCGGGGACACTCGAGGAGCTTGCCGAGGTCATTACGCTGAAGCGGCTGGGCATGTACACCGGCCCGATCGTGCTGGTCAATACCGACGGTTTCTACGATCCCTTGCTCGCATTCTTCGAGCGTGCGATCCTTGAGAATTTCATGGACGACCGTCACCGCGATATGTGGAGCGTTGTGGGCCGGGCAGAGGACGTCCTCCCGGCCATCCTGCAGGCCCCTCCCTGGGGAAGTGATGCACGAAATTTCGCCCGCCTCTAGCCTGGCCGGATGTGCCTGAAAGTAGACACTTCCCGCAGTACATTGGCCACTTCCCGCGGTGGGCGTGCGCCTGTCGCGTGGTACACCCGCCCATTGTGTCCGCAGCACCACGAATGTGAGTCATTCCCGGCGATCTTTGAGATATCCGTCGGGAACCATTTTCTGGCACTGTCGTTGTATTGTTCGTAGGCAGAACAAGGACCCCCATCAAGAATGACCCCGACCATGACCTGTACGTGTCTGCACGTGCGCCGCGCTCTTTTCGTGTTGCTGATCGCCCTCGGCATCGTGGTCCCGTTCCAGGGCGATGCCCAGCAATTGTATTTTCCTCCGCTTGTCGGCCAGACCTGGGAGACCGTATCCCCGGCCTCTCTCGGATGGAATGCCGGTGCCATCGACTCCCTGCGCACCTTTCTCGGCGACCAGAACACGCGGGCATTCATCCTGCTGAAGGATGGGAGGATAGCGATCGAGATGTATTTCGGGACCTTCACCAGAGACAGTGCCTGGTATTGGGCGTCGGCGGGGAAGACGTTGACATCGTTCATGATCGGCATCGCCCAACGGGAGGGAGCGCTTTCGTTGGATGACACCACCTCGCGCTGGCTCGGTACAGGATGGACGTCGGAGCCGTTGCTGAAAGAGAACACGATCACGGTGCGCCATCAATTGTCGATGACCAGTGGACTCGATGACGGCGTGGTGGATCCGTATTGTACCGAGTCGTCGTGTCTGGTCTACAAGGCCGATGCGGGATCGCGGTGGGCGTATCACAACGGGCCGTACACGTTGCTGGATTCGGTGCTGCGCGTGGCGACCGGGACAACGATCAACTCGTTCTTCTCTTCGCGCATCGGCACGAAGACGGAGATGACGGGGTTGTTCTTCCGACAGGGATACAACAACATCTTTGCCAGCACTGCCCGCAGCATGGCGCGATTCGGGCTTCTGGTCCTGAACCGGGGCTTCTGGGGCGCGACCCCTGTGCTCGATGACACGGCCTATGTGCGCGCGATGTCCGCATCGTCGCAGCAGATCAATCCTTCGTACGGCTACCTGTGGTGGCTGAACGGCAAAAGTTCCTACATGATCCCGCAGACGCAGATATCCTTTCCCGGGCCGCTGAATCCTTCTGCGCCCGCCTCGATGTTCGCCGCGCTCGGGAAGAACGGACAGTTCATCAATGTCGTTCCCGGGCAGAACATCGTCTTTGTCCGTATGGGTGATGCGCCGGACAATGCGCTGGTACCGTTCATGATGAATGAGGATATCTGGAAATATGTGAACCGGATCATCCCGACCGCTTCGACGGGGGTCGCGGACCGGGGGACGGCACCATCCACTTTCATGCTGCATCAGAACTACCCCAATCCATTCAATCCGTCGACCGTGATCGGCTATGCGCTGCCGGGATCGGCGGAGGTCGTCCTGACCATCCATGACGTGCTGGGGAGGGAGGTCGGCCGGATCAACGAGGGGTGGCGTGGTGCGGGGGAGCATGTGGTCCGCTATGACGCATCGACATTGGCCGGGGGTGTCTATTTCTACAGGGTTACCGCGGGACGTTTCAGCGCTGCGAAAGCGATGGTGGTCCTCCGCTGAGAGGGCCGGTCTACCGGCAGGTTCATCACACCAGGATACATCACATCACACTCACATACGGGAGGGACAATGCACTACACACGGAGATTCTTCGGCATCATTGTGGGAGCGGGGCTCGCGCTTGCTCCGGCATGTGCGCAGGAAGGAGCGGCGAAGGATTCGACAGGGTTGCCGGGGGACCATTTCAGTCTGCAGGGCGCGCTGGAGATGTTCCAGAAGGCTGCGTCGCCGGAGGAGTTCGAGAAACTGCTCAACGAGCCGGACAATCATGTGAACAACCTGGACCTCAACGGTGACGGCGACGTCGATTATGTCCGCGTCGTCGGGTCGACCAAGGGCGATGTGCATACGTTCGTGCTGCAGGTCCCGGTGTCCGAGTCGGAATCCCAGGACATAGCCGTTGTCGAGCTTGAGAAGAACGGCGCCGACAACGCGATCGTCCAGATCCTGGGCGATGCGGACATCTTCGGTGAACAGACCATTCTGGAGCCGAAAGGTGAAGGTGATGACGAAGGCGAGGAAGAGGTTGAGGGCGAAGAGCGTGGACGCGGACCCTCTGCATCGGTGTCGCCGGCGGTGATGCTGATGCCGCGGATCGTGGTGAATGTCTGGCCGTGGCCGATCGTGAGGTTCGTGTATGCGCCGGGGTACCGTGTGTGGGTCTCGCCGTGGCGCTGGCGCGTCTATCCCGCGTGGTGGCGTCCGTGGCGACCGCTCGCGTGGCGGGTCTTCCACCCGTTCCGCTTTCGTCCGCATGCCGGTGTTGTCGCCGTGCGGCATCACCGCGTGATGAGGGCGCACGGCTTGTATGCGCCGCGCCGTGTGACATCGGTGAGCGTGACCAGGCGCCATGGTGCGGCAGTGAATCAGTATCGTGTAACCCGGACGAAGACGGTGCGTACCAAAGATGGTGTGAAACGCACACGGACCACCACGCGGGTACGGACGAGGCGCTGATCCGAGTCGCCTGCACCGGTACGTCATGATGACCACAGGGATGAGAGGAGGAAGGGCATGGAGAGTACGAGGCCACAACCGACGGAGTATGCGCCGTTCTATGAGACGTACATTGCACTTGTCCCGGGCACCGATGTCTGGCCGGCGTTGCGGGGACAGGCGGCGGAGGTCGAGCGTCTGTTCGGAGGTATCGGTGCGGACGATGAGACGTTCCGGTACGCTCCGAACAAGTGGACATTCCGGGATGTTGCCGGGCATCTGATCGATGGTGAGAGGATCTTTGGTGCGCGGGCCTTCTGCTTCAGCAGGGGGGAGCAGGCGCCGTTGCCGTCGTTCGATGAGAATGTGTATGTGGTGGCGGGGAAGTACGGCGGCGTGCCGTTGCGCGAGCTCGTGGCGGAGTTCGCATCCGTGCGTGCCGCGAACATCGCGTTTCTGTCGAGGCTCGAGGAGGAGCGTTGGATGCGCGTGGGAACCGCATCCTCCCGTCCGATCTCGGTGCGTGCGATCGCGTACATCCTGGCGGGGCACGTGCAGCATCACCTGGGGATCGTGGAGGAGCGGTACCTGCCGGCCATGCGGGCCTGAGCAGAGAGGTGGCGGTCATTGGTGGCCGGAGGGACTTGACAGTTCCTCCGGCTTTTTTTATATTCATGCTATCATATATCCACATATATCGATATACTATCGTGAATACCGTCTTCAAGGCCCTTGGCGATCCGACCCGCCTCGAGATCGTCCGGTTGCTGCGCGTCAAGAGCAGGACCCCCAGCGAGTTGCTGGACCATCTGCAGGTCGCCCAGCCGACACTTTCCCACCATCTGGACATCCTCAAGCGGGCTGACCTCGTGGAAACGCGGCGGGAGGGGCAGTTCATACGCTATTCCCTGAACATGTCCGTCCTCGATATGGCCCTTGAGTTCTTTGTCGGCATGAAGAAAAGGAGATGACCAGATGACCTGGAATATCAAACGCGAACTCGTTCCCCTCGGAATACTCATCGCCGTTGCCGCCCTTGCGTTCCTGTACGGACCCGGGCTCCCCGAGCAGGTGCCGTCGCATTTCGATGCGGAGGGGTATCCCGACGGCACCATGCCACGTACAGCATTCCTGCTCATGATCTCCGGCGTCGTGGTGGGCCTCTATGTCGTGCTGACGTTCATTCCGTTCATCGACCCGCTCTGGAAGAAGATCCAGCCGCGGTACAACGTCCTCTTGCTCTTCCGGGATCTCACCATGGGGTTCATGCTGATGATGTTCGTCATGAACCTGATCGCCGTCAGGGATGGGCGGCTCTCGACCATGGCGACGGGACTTGGCCTGGGTATCCTGTTCATGCTCATCGGCAACTATCTCCCGAAGGTCCCGCGCAACTGGTTCTTCGGCATACGCTCACCCTGGACCATGTCGTCCGACGAGGTCTGGAGAAGGAGCCATATCGTAGGAGGCTGGTGCTTCGTTGGTGCTGGACTCCTGATCGCCGTCCTGTCCGTTGCCGGTGTTGCGACACGCTATCTTCTCCCGGCCATACTCGCGCCCACGGTGATCTTCACCGCATTCGTGTATCCGTACCTGCTGTTCCGCCGGATGCAGCGGACCGGCCGGACCGATGAACCGGGTGACCCGGAGCAGTTGCAGTGACGGTTCGCACCGTCATCCGCCGTGCACTCAGAAATGAAGGTTCCCGATGAAACGCACATATCCACTTCTCCTGCTTGCAGCATTCCTGGTCGTCCTGTCGGGCGTGCTCACGACTGTCAACGCGCAACCACATCCCGAGGGGCGATGGGAAGGGTCGATCAAGCTGCCCGGTCTCGATCTCGGCATTGTTGTGCAATTCGAGCGCCGGGCTGATTCACTGCACGGGTCGATCGACATCCCCATGCAGATGGCAAAGGGGCTGCCTCTCCAGGATGTAGGGAGCACAGGAACCATGGTGCACTTTGCGTTGAAGGCCGGTCCCGGACTCGCCAATTTCGCCGGCACGCTGGCGGGTGATTCGATCACCGGCATTTTCACGCAGGCCAACGTACGATGTCCCTTTGTACTCCGACGGGCTGCACCTCCGGCCGCGGCTGCAGCCCCGACGTATCATAGTGAAGAGGTCACGATCCAGTCAGGCGGGGTGTCGCTTGCCGGGACGCTGACGCGACCGGACGGTGCCGGCCCGTTCCCGGCCGTTGTCCTTCTTACCGGGAGCGGGGCGCAGAACCGGGATGAGGAGATCTTCGGGTTTGCACCATTCAAGATACTTGCGGACAGTTTGACGCTTGCAGGATTTGCCGTTTTGCGGTGCGATGACCGTGGGATCGGAGGTTCGACGGGTGACTATGCCGGGGCGACCACCGACTCGTTCGCATCGGACGCGCGCGCGCAGGTGGCGTACCTTGCGGCCCGCAAGGAGATCCGGAAGGATGCCATAGGCGTTCTCGGGCACAGTGAGGGTGCTGTCGCGGCGGTGATGCTGTGCGCAGCACACCACGACGTAGCATTCGCCGTGTTGCTTGCCGGTCCTGCGGTATCCGGTGGAGACATCATTCTGGGGCAGGTGGAACGTCTTGCGCGTGCAGGTGGGGCCAGCGATTCCGCGGTCGCCGCCGCGCTCGTGTCGCAACAACAGGTCTATGCGGCGGTGAGGGCAGACACCGGATGGGGAGGCGTGCGGACCATGCTTCTGGAGAATATGCGCCAGAGCGCCGCCACCCTGAGTCCGGAGCAGCGCGCTTCAGCGGGGATCAACGACTCCGTGCTTGCCGCCCGGGTTGATGTGCAATTAGCGGCGGTGCAGTCGACATGGTTCCGTCGGTTCGTCATGTACGACCCGGCCCGGGACATCGCGGCGATCACGTGTCCGGTCCTTGCGCTGTTCGGTTCGTTGGATATGCAGGTTCCGCCTGACCAGAACCGGCCGGCCCTTGAATCCGTCGTCGCGTCGGCCAGGAAAGCGAACATCACGATACGGACGATCCCCGGCGCGAACCATTTGTTCCAGGAGGCGAAGACCGGTGCCCCGACCGAATATGCGACGCTGCCGAAGGCGTTCATTGCGGGACTTCCCTCGGTCATCAGCACGTGGATGTCGCGCATCGCATTGCACTGACCGGAGGGCCGTGATCGGCCCCGTCAGGCCCTGTGCCGCACCACGATGACGGTCGTGTCATCAGCAGGCGGGGCATGCAGCGTGTGTGTGTGCACCGCGGCGAGGAGGTCTTTGATCAACGTTTGTGCCGGGGTGTGGCGGTTGATCACGAGAAAGTCCCGAAGCCGTTCCTCTCCGAACATCCTTTCCTGATGGGCGCCTGCTTCGGTGATGCCGTCCGTGTACATCACGATCGCATCTCCCACGGCGAGTCGTACCGTCTTCGTCTCAAACGTCGCACTTTCCATCAGTCCTATCGCCGCTCCCGTCGGCATCAACGGTTCCGGAGCGGCATCCCGGTCGGCGCGCAGAATGAACGGCGGATTGTGCCCGGCGTTCGCATAGCGGAGCGTACCGCTGGCCGGGTCGAGTTCAGCGACGACGAGGGTCACGAACTTCGTCAGATTGATATTGTGGCAGAAGATCGCGTTGATGCGCGTCAGCACGTCGGACGGCGAATTGCTCTCGGGCGTCAGGATGCGCAGCGATGCCTGCAGGCTCGCCATGAGCATGCTGGCAGGCATCCCTTTGCCCATGACATCCGCGATGATCAGGGCATGGTGGCCATTCCCGAAGCGGGCGAAGTCGAAATAGTCACCACCCACGATCGATGCTGGCCGTGAGAACGCCGCCACCTCCCATCCGGGCAATTCCGGCACGGAGTGAGGAAGGAGGGCTTTCTGGACCTTCTGTGAGAGTTCGAGTTCGGCCTCCAGGTTGGACCGCTCCTTGCCGCTCAAGTGCTCGAGGCACACGGAATTCGTGTAGTCTGTTTCGATCCAGTGCTGTTCTACGAACTCATTGCACACCGTGCAGCGGCCGAGTTCGCCCTCGTCGGCCCGGGCGATCGCCGCATCGAGGACGCCAAGATGATCTCCGACGGCGGTCAGGGGGGCGGGGCCCAGGCGTGTTGCCTTTTCTTCCGGTGATGCGGCCCCGATCCAGCTCAGCAGGGCGTCTTTTCTGCGTTTTAACGCCTGCGAAAACACGTTGAAAGTCCCGGTTTCCATCTTCCCTCCGTCCCTTGGTGTCCTTCTTTCTACGTTCTACGAGCGCCCGGGATGCAGTTGCGCATCACTACTTGGACACCTGTGTGAAGACCCGGAGGGCGTTCCCTCCGAGGATCTTGTGAACATCGGAGATGCTGTAGCCCTTCCGGAGGAGCGCAGCGGTCAGGTTCGGAAGGCGCGCCACATCTTCGAGTCCGACAGGAACGGTCTCGATCCCATCGAAGTCCGATCCTATCGCCACATAGTCCACCCCCACGCGCTTCGTAATGTAGTCGATATGCCGGACCACGGAGTCGATCGTCGCGCGGCCCGTGGATGAGAGGAAGCTCGGGTAGAACACCACCCCGATCACGCCCCCGCGTGCAGCAATGCTGTCGATCTGTTCGTCCGAGAGATTCCGATAGTGGTTATACAGGGCACGTGCGCCGGCGTGCGTATCGATGATCGGGTTCTTTGTGATCGCAAGGATGTCCTTGATGGTCTTGATGCCGGTATGGGCCACATCGATGAGCATCCCGAGTGAATCCATGGTCCGGATCACCTGTTGGCCGAACGAGTTCAAGCCGACCGTTGACGACCGGGTATCCTGTGCCGAGACCGCCCAGCCGATACTGTTGTTCCAGGTGATGGTCATGTAGCGCGCGCCGAGATCGTAGTACTCGCGCAGCTTTGTAAGGTCGTACCGGATCGCGTGGCCCCCCTCGATGGCAAGGACACCGGCAAGTTTTCCCTGCGCCGCAGCGGCGAGAAGGTCGGCGGTGGAACGGGCCTGGATCATCGCACCGTTGCTGCGTGCGACCTGGGCATTGAAGGTATCCGCCATGGCCAGCGTGAAGGCGTAGTACGGATGCGCGGCAGAATCGCGCCAGTCGGTCCAGAGAGCGAACATCTGCGCATCCACGCCTCCCTCTTTGAACCGGGGAATATCCGACTGCTCGGTGGTATGGCGGATGCCGATCTGATAGCCGAGCACCGCTTTCTCCATCACATCATTGTGGAGATCGAACACGAACGCACGTTCGTGGACGGTCTCGAGTTTCGTGTCGACGAGTGCGTCTCCCTGCACCGACAGGTGTGTCGTGTCCGGCATGTAGAGGAACTTCGTCGTGATGATCGTCAGCGCAAGCGGCCCGGCTTTGGCCGGGCTGCGAGTCGTGCCTGTCCGCCCGGAAGTGAGCACCTCGCCCAATCCGCCCCGTCCATGTCCATCGAGCTGTACCATCCTGCGTGTCAGGCGCATCTCGCCCAGGGCCACCGTATAGAAGAGCATGCCTGCCGCGCCGCTGGCGGTCCAGCGTACCGAGTGGCTACCGGCATCGAGCGTATACGTCCGTTCATCGAGGCGTTGGCCGATCGTGTTGTGGACGGCGATCGTCACGTTCCCGGGAGACGGCGTCGTGAAAGGTATGCTCGTTGAAGGGTTGAACGGGTTGGGGTAGTTCTGGTCCAGCGCGAAGGTGCCGGGGAGAGCACCTTCCGCTCCCACCGATGTGGTCTGCAGGGAAAAATTCCAGAGGCCGACGGCGTTGCTCACCACCGTGAACCGCTCCGCGGGTTGGGCGTCGTTGATGATCTCGATCGTTGCGGAATCGAGGGGGTGAGCGATGACAGATGGCGGACGGATCCGGACAGGTTCACGCTTCCTGCCGGGGCGGAGGACATGGCGCAAAGGCAGAGGAGAAGAAGAGCGGTAACGAAACGGGCCATTGGGCCTCCTGGTGCGTGAACAATGGGGCGGTCCCCGCGGGGGAGGGAGCGGGCGGGGGGGACGGTTCAGTATAGTGATCATTCCGCCGCCGTGCAAGCAGGTCCCGGCATAGCGTATCAGTTTCGGTTGCTGTTGTGGTTGAGTCCTTATCTGTTTGGCATTTAGAGTTTTTAAGCTTTTAACAGACTTAAGGACTCCCGTGGGTCAAAAAGCTTCGTCATTGCCCCTATTGTGGGCAGATCGAGTAAGGCTAATGGTCATTGTTGATCCGTCAGATGGATGTTGTCCAAGAGCGCCTCCTCTCCGTGCAGCGATTTTTTGTCTGTCGTGTTCCAAGAGCTTCCTGAGGCCGGTGTCCGCCATCGTTCTACAGTGTGCGTTCATGCGCGATGTCGCACGACGCCACATCGAAGGCGGTTACCGGGTCATCGCACGTGTGTGTTGACCGGTCGAAGATCTTCCGACAAGCCTTCAGAGATGGTTGCCTCCGTCGCCTTGCGAGCCAAGAGGCTCTGGAGTGAGCCGGGAGTTTGCCCCGGTGGTCGTATCTGGTCGTCGACGAGAAGTGTTTTGTTTGTCGCGGGGGGCGATCGTTCACTGGCGTCCTGTGTGGGAGTGCTCGGTGAGCGAGGCAGTGAAGTTCCTGGAGGAAGTGTGGCACTGGGTTTCCTTGCGGCATCACAGCGATTTGGATACATCGCTGACCTTGGCCATCGGACACGTCTATGCAGAAAAGCGCATCAATACTGCATAAAAACCCTTGGGCGTGGTGGAGAAGATCTTGGCTATCACACCCAAAGCAACAACGCGGCACTCTGAGAAGGGCTCTACTTGGTAAGGTCCGGGATTTTCTGAAGCATGGCAGAAGACCTCGTAGCGGTCTTTAACTGCGAAGGTGCAGACTCATCTTTGCGCACGCAACCAGAGTAGGCGTTGGATCTGTTGGCAGTTAGAGACAATCCAGAAGCGCAAGTGGAAGCGTCGTTTCAACCCACTGATCCGTGCTTACCTGTGACTGCAGGACCAACAACATGGCGGAGACGTTCAACCGTCAAGGAAACGAGGATCAAGATGAAGTTCAACATGAGAAGGAGCTTCTCGTATCTAACCTTCTGGTGGCGTACTCGACTCAAACCCTACGGACTGTCGAGGCAAAGAAAACACTTAACGGAAAATCGTACACAGCAGGGGTTACTCCATCTCAGGACTGGGTTAAGGCCACCCTCAAAAACTGACCAAAATCAGCAACCGTAGATTGGACGCTTCCGGTCCCGGATGCTTGCGTCTATGGAAAAACCTCGTATCTTTTCACCATATCCTTACCTGTTCCTTCCCACCATTCCATTCAACCGTGTTCATTCACAGTGAAAGGCAGCACTATGCCCACGACCCTCGATAACCTGAAAGAAGCGTTTGCCGGCGAGAGCCAGGCATTCCAGAAGTACACGGCATTCGCCAAGAAGGCGGAAGCCGACGGATTCCCGAACATCGCGAAGCTGTTCCGACTCACCGCGGAAGCGGAGAAGATCCATGCCGCGGGGCATCTTGCGGCCATGGACGGTGTGGGGGCCACGGCGGACAACCTGAAGGCCGCGATCGAAGGCGAGACCCACGAATTCACGAACATGTATCCGCCGATGGTGCAGCAGGCCGACAAGGACGGGCACAAGGCGAAGCGGATGTTCGCGTGGGCAGTGGAAGCGGAAGCGGTGCATGCGAAGCTGTACACACAGGCGCTTGATGCGGCGAAGACCGGCAAAGACCTCGGGACGACGGAATTCTATCTCTGCCCGACGTGCGGCTACATCGAATTCGGCAAAGCTCCCGAGAAGTGTCCGGTGTGCGGGGCATTGGGCTCGAAGTTCGTGAAGGGGTAAGGGCCGGGCGCGTCCGATGTGCGGGGGCGGTGCCGCTTGCGGTATCGCCCTCTTTTGTTGTGCGGCAGGGCGACCGGGGAGTGCCCCGTCTCGGTTTTTGGGGGGCGACCGGGGAGTGCCCCGTCTCGGTTTCTCCAAATTCTTCGATCGGCTCCATACAGATCGATGACTGTCAGCCGTCCACGGAGTGGAGAAACCTCGCCGGGGCAACTCCCCGGCCGCCTCCACCAGATCGCTGACCTCTTTTCACTCTGAATTTTCACTCTTCGCCGTATGCCCCAACGTTCTTGACTCCACCGGCAGAGTCATGTATATTTGACCATGACTTCTTTCATGAAGATGGCTCTGGTCGTGATGGTCCTGGGTTATGTCGCGCAGGCCTCCGCCCAATCTCAGGATCGCGACACGACGCACACCGTGCGCATCCAGCTCCTGGAGCCGGGCCTCGATCCCGGAGGTGCGACGTTCTCCATCCCGCCCCATCTCGCCGCGCCACCTGCGTTCTCTTCCCCGGGCTTCTTCCTTGATGGCGTGCCAGGCAGAACCGATGGCGGTATTCCCGGCCGCGGGTTCGAGGTGAAGCAGGACCTTCTTGCGCCGCTGCGTGCGCAATGGGCGCGGGAAGCCAAAACGCAGACGTTTCGTACCATCATGGGATCCTTGCAGTTCGGCGGTGCGCTCTTCATGGCGGCGCGTCAATTGACAGGCGCGGGCATCATGACGGCGAAACCCCGCCCGGTGCGTTCTCAAAAAAAGTGATGCTGTCCGCATCCCGTAGCCGCATCGTCTCTCCCTGACACGCCAGGTACCACTCATCCGATCATCACATCGAGCACGATCCATGTTCAACCGCCGCGTTCTTCTCCTTGGCCTGGTCATTGCCAGCCTCTCCATCACAGCACAAACACAGATCCCCGACACTCTTACTGTCGAGTGGCTGTATTCCGCGGCCTCCGGGCGTCCGGTGAGCACGCCGCCGTACCAATGGTTGGAAGATGGGCGCCTTGTGGTGTACGAACGCGGCGAGGGTGCAACCCCGGGGGCGATGTACGCGATGACGGTTGAACGTGGAGACCGCATCCGTCTTGTCGACCTCCCCGCGGCGCGCACATCATTGCAGAAGTTCCTTGGTGACGCTACACCGGGCGCACTACCATTCCCGGAAGTTCTTGATGGGAAGGGGCGGCGTGCTTTGTACATCTTCGGAGGCGACATCTTCGTGCTGGACCTTGCGAAGGCCGCATTCACGCGCGTTACGCAGACCCCGGGAGAGGAGAAATGCATCTCCTTCTCGCCGGACGGTTCAACGATCGGATTTGTGCGGGACAACGATCTGTACGCATACGCCATCGGTGCGGGAACGGAGCAGCGCTTGACGGCCGACGGCTCCGCTACGACGCTCAACGGGACGCTTTCCTGGGTATACTGGGAAGAGATCTTCGGGCGGCATGATGCGGGCTACTGGTGGTCACCCGATTCGCGGAGCATTGCCTATTTCCAATTCGACGAATCCCGGGTGAGCGTGCAACACTATGTGGATGTGAAGCCGTGGACCCCGAAGGTCATCCGCCAGGCATATCCGAAGGTCGGCGAGCCGAATCCCGCTGTCCGCGTTGGCGTGGTCGGCCTTGCTGATGCGGCAACCCGTTGGATCGATCTCGCTCCGTTCCCGAGTGAATATATCGTCCGGGTCGGTTGGCTCTCGGACGGTCAGCGGCTCAGCATCCAGACGTTGAACCGTCTGCAGACCCGGCGCGAGTTGTTGCTGGCGGATGCAACGACGGGAGTGGCGCAGCAGCTCATGGTGGAAACGGATTCCACATGGGTGGGGATCGTTGATGGCCTGACGTTCCTGAAAGATGGTTCGGGATACCTCTGGCCGTCGGAGAGGGATGGGTATCAGCACCTGTACATGTATTCGATGAAGGGAGAAGTGGTCCGGCAGATCACCCGCGGGACGTGGGCACTCCGCGAGGCGGGGGGTGTTGCCTGGGTGCAGGGTGGCATGGTCTTCGCTGATCAGGCGCGGGCGAGCGTCTACTTCACTGCGCTGGAGAAGTCCGCGCTCGAGCGCCATCTCTATTGCATCGGGTTCGACGGCAAGGGGATGAAGCGGCTGACGACGGGCGATGGCTCGCACAGTGTCACATTCAGTCCGGATGGACGGTACTTCGTCGACCGGTATTCGTCGATCGATCGTACGCCGTCCGTCTCCGTGCACGAGCGGGACGGTGGGTTGGTCCGGGTGATCCATGCCGGCAAGAAGCTCTCCGAGCTGTCCGCCGGCCTCGGTGCGCCCGAGTTCCTCTCCATTCCTGCGCGTGACGGATTTGCGCTTCCTGCGCAGATACTCCGTCCGAGGGTGATGGTGCCCGGGAAGAAATACCCCGTGATCATCAATGTCTATGGTGGCCCATCGGCGCCGACCGTCGTGAACGGGTGGCAGCGTGAGATCTTCTGGGAGAATCTGCTCACGCAGCAGGGGTACATCGTCATGCACATGGACAACCGGGCGGCGACGGGGATCAGCAAGAAGCTTGAGGCTTCGATCTTCCAGCGACTCGTCGGGCCGGTGGAGTTGAACGACATGGTGGACGCGGTGCGGTGGATCAAGCAGTTGCCTGACGTGGACTCTGCCCGCATCGGTGTCTGGGGGTGGAGTGGTGGCGGGTCGAACACCTTGCTGGGTATGAGCCGGTCCACCGAGTTCAAGGCGGGTATTGCCGTGGCGGGTGTGACGGACTTCCGGTTCTACGACAGCAGGTTCGCGGAGCAGTACATGCGGACCGAGAAGGAGAACCTTGCCGGGTTCCGGGAGAACTCCCTGCTGCAGTATGCGAAGGATCTGCACGGGCGTCTGATGCTGGTGCACGGGACCTATGACGACAACGTGCACATTCAGAACACGTGGGCGTTCGTCAACGAACTCATCAAGGCCAACAAGCAATTTGATCTGATGGTGTATCCGATGCGGATGCACGGCATCAGCGACCGCCCGGCGCGGATCCATTTGTACACGGCGATGCTGGAATTCTGGAAGCGGTGGCTCTGAGTGGAAACGAAAGAACCGCGGCCCGGAGGCCGCGGTTCTTGTGTGAAGCGGGTGTCGTGTGTCGATCAGGCGCGGTTGGCGCTGCCCAGCACGTTGATGATCTTATGCTTGTACAGGGCTTTGAGCGCATCGCGTGCCGGTCCGAGGTACTTGCGCGGATCGAACTCAGCCGGCGACTCCGTGAAGACCTTGCGGATCGCGGCGGTCATGGCGAGGCGGCCATCGGAATCGATGTTCACCTTGCACACGGCCGAAGCTGCAGCGCGGCGAAGCTGGTCTTCGGGGATGCCGACGGCATCATTCAGTTTGCCGCCGTTGCCATTGATCAGCTTCACGAGGTCCGGCGGCACGGACGATGCGCCGTGGAGGACGATCGGGAAGCCGGGGATGCGGCGCTCGACCTCTTCGAGGATGTCGAACCGGAGCGGCGGCGGCACGAGGACACCGTCCGCGTTGCGGGTGCACTGCGCAGGTTTGAATTTGGTCGCGCCGTGGGAGGTGCCGATCGAGATGGCCAGCGAATCCACGCCGGTCTTCTTCACGAAGTCTTCGACCTCTTCCGGACGGGTGTAGTGGGTGACTTCGCTGGAGACCTCATCCTCGATGCCGGCGAGGACGCCGAGTTCACCCTCGACGGACACGTCGTACTTATGGGCGTATTCCACGACCTGCCGGGTGATCTCCACGTTCTTATCGTACGGATGGTGGGAGCCGTCGATCATGACGGATGAGAACCCCGACTCGACGCAGGACTTGCACAGTTCGAGCGTATCGCCGTGGTCCAGATGGAGGACGATCGGGATGGCATAGCCCAGTTCATTGGCGTAGTCAACAGCGCCCTTGGCCAGATGTTTGAGGAGGGTCTGGTTGGCATACTTGCGGGCGCCGCTGGACACCTGGAGGAGGACCGGGGACTTGGTCTCCACGCAGGCGCCGATGATGGCCTGAAGCTGCTCGAGGTTGTTGAAATTGAACGCCGGAATGGCATATCCGCCCTTCACGGCCTTCTGGAAGAGCTCTTTGGAGTTGACAAGCCCAAGTTCTTTGTAATGAGTCATATTCCGGACAGCCTTCGTAGTTGTGGTTGGGTATTCCATAAGATGGATGTTTTTTCCCCTCAAATCAAGCCCTCGGGCCCACCCCGCCTTTGACCCCGCAAAACCTGCAAATTTGACTTCTTGGAGGGGATTACCTATGTTGCCACACGTATCGTGACTGTTGATCCGGTCCCGCAGCATTTCGTACTTCCGGATGGGCACCGGAGTGGGTGAAGCACGCAGTCTGCACAGGGAATTCACACCCTTGTACGCGCCACTCAGCGGACACAAGGTCTCATGACGAACACTCCCAATGGCGCCCAACAGTCCACTCCCGGGCCCTCCAATCCTTCCGTACGCTTCTCTTCTATAACACCGATCATAACGTTTGTGATCCTCGTTATCGGGATCATTCTTGCATCATTGCTGATCTACCAACAAGAGCAGCGGGCGATGCTCCGTGAGACCGAGGACCGTCTTTCCGCGGTCAGCCGGCTGCAGGCCACCAGGCTGTCGGTATGGCGTCGCGAGCGCTTGACGGATGCATCGGTCCTTGCATCCGAGCGCACCTTAGGGCGGGCGGCAGCGGAGCTTGTGCGCCACCCCGGGGACAGGGAGCGGCTGGAGAGCATCCGTCATGCTCTCGATGTGATGAAGCGGGGGTACGGATACTATAGCGTTCAGCTTCTGGATGACAGTGCCCGGGTATGGGCCCATGCCAGCGGCGACCGCCCGGTGGTTGGCCTCCGCATGCCGTTGCTTCTGAGAGACGTCCGTGACCATGGGAAGCCGCTCTTCACCGATTTCCACAGTGATTCCGCCCGGGTGCCCGTCACCCATCTTGACGTTCTCGCTCCGCTGGACCTCACCGGTATCAACGACATTCCGCCCCTGTATCTGTTGTTACGGGTCGATCCCACCGCATTTCTGTTCCCGTTCCTTGAGGCTGTGGACTCATCCAGGACCACCCCGGTGTGTGAGTTCGTGCGATCGGATGACAACTCTGTTGTTGCCTTCTCTGCTGCCTCCGATGCAGAGCATCAGGGGGGGTGGCAGGCGTTCCCGGCGGACAGGGTGGTGCTGCCAGAGGTGCGGGCGGCGCGGGGTGAACGGGGTTTTTTCATGGCGACCGACCATCACGGGAGGAGGGTGTATGCATACGCCACCGATGTTGCCGATATGCCGTGGTCGGTGATCGCGCTGCTCCCTGAAGATGTGATCAGGAATCCGCTGCGCGTCCGCGCGGAGACGATGGGGTTCTTCATCACGCTTTTTACGCTCGCGAGTGCGTTCGCCATTCTCTTTCTCTGGAGGCGGGATCTCAAGGCGAGCCGCCGCCGGGAGACGGAATCCCGCGTGTTGCTGGTCGAGAGCCGCGATCTGTACCGCCAGCTCTATGAAGGCATGTACCAGGGTGTGATCTATGTGGATGATAGCGGCGACGTCATCGATGCGAATCCGTCGGCGATCCGCATCCTGCGTCTGCCTGCCACCACGGCGAAGCGTTTCAGTTTGCGGGGAGTGTTCCACGCTGTTGTCCATGAGGATGGGACCCCCGTTCCGCCGGATCAGATGCCCTCGGTCGTCGTCGCCCACACCCGCAGGCCGGTGATGGATCTGACATTCGGGGTGCAACGGACAGAGGGTTCGCCCATCATCTGGTTGATCGGGAGCGCCTTCCCGTTGATGCATGAAGGCGAGGTGCAGCCCGGCCATACGCTCATGGTCTTCGAAGACATCACGGACCGGCGCGCGGTGATCGAACGGCTGCGTGAGAGCGAGTCGCTGAACAGGAACCTGGTCGAGCATCTGCCGGTGCGCATCTTCATCAAGGACAGGGACTCGCGCTACCGTTCCTGCAATGCGGCATTCGCGCACGACCTGGGGATCCTGCCGGATGAGATCGTCGGGAGATCGGACCTTGATCTTTTCCCGCGTCAGCTTGCGGAGGAGTACCAGGCAGGAGACCGCATCGTCTTCGAAGAGAACCGGGCCATTGACGTGCAGGAAGAGTATCAGCTCCCCGGCCGGTCGCGATGGATCCGGGTGATCAAGGTGCCCTACCGGGACCCGCATGGCAACGTCACGGGACTTCTTGGCATGTTCGAGGACATCACCGACCGTCGGCTTGCCGAGGAGATCAGGAGTTCGCGGTTGCGGTTGACCGATTTTGCCCGCGACCATACGACGGAAGAGCTCCTGCGTGAGACGCTGGATGAGGTCGGGACCCTGACGGGGAGTCCGATCGGATTCTATCATTTCCTGGAACCGGATCAGAAGACGCTGACGCTGCAAACGTGGAGCACGCGGACACTCAAGGAGTTCTGTCATGCCGAGGGGAAGGGCACGCACTATGCCCTGGATGAGGCCGGGGTGTGGATCGATTGCGTCAGGGAGCGGCGGCCGGTGATCCACAACGACTACATGGCGTTACCTCACCGGAAGGGGCTCCCGCCGGGCCATGCGCATGTGCAGAGGGAATTGGCGGTTCCGATCTTCCGCGGCAACCTCATCGTGGCGATCCTGGGGATCGGGAACAAGGCGACGGACTACACGCAGCAGGACATCGACACGGTGGTGCAATTCGCCGACATGGCGTGGGATGTCGCGGAAGTGAAGCGGGCGGAGGACCGGTTGAAGTCGTCGCTGCGCGAGAAGGAAGTGTTGTTGAAGGAGGTCCACCATCGCGTCAAGAATAACCTGCAGGTCATTTCGAGCCTGCTCAACCTGCAGTCGGCGCGCATCGCCGACCCCACGATTCGTGCGGCATTCTTTGCCAGTCAAACGCGCGTCCGCTCGATGGCGCTGATCCATGAAAAGCTGTACCGATCGGAGATGCTGGCCGGGATCGACTTCGGGGACTATCTGCGGACCGTCACCAATGACCTCGTCCGTTCCTACAGTATCACGACCGTGACGGTGGACATGGAAACGGACGAGGTCCATCTGCCCGTCGATACGGCGATCCCGTGCGGGCTCATTGTGAACGAGCTCATCTCGAACGCATTGAAGCATGCCTTCCCGGCGGGAGCGGAAGGGAAGCTGTACGTGAAAGCGCGCCGTCTCTCGTCCGCGGAAGTGGAATTGATCGTCGAGGATACCGGGTGCGGCATGCCGCCGGGCACGGATCCCAGGTCCCTGACGTCGATGGGCATGACCCTTGTCATGTCGCTCACCGAACAGATCGGGGGGACCTTCAGTCTGACGGTCCCCCACGGTACCCGCATTGCCATCCGCTTTCCCGGCTGACCTGGAGAAGGTCAGCGCACGAGGAGCATCTTGACCGTGGACGTGAAGCCCGTCCCGGTGCCATCCATGTCCTGCACCGTCAGCCTGCAGAAGTACACCCCGCTTGCTACCGGGCGGCCGCCGTCGTCATCCCCACGCCATTCTTCGACCCAGTTCCCTGCATCGCGGACGTCCTTTGCGATGGTGCGGACCGTTCTTCCGAGGTGGTCGAAGACCTGCAGCGTGACAAAGCCCGGGTGAGCGAGCGAGACGCGAATGGATGTGGATGGGTTGAATGGATTGGGATAGTTCTGTGCGAGGGCATTGACCACCGGGACACCGGCTTCCTTCACGGACGTCGGATTGAAACTGATGCCATGAGGGCCGAAGACCGGGATCACCAGAGCGTGGCAGACGCGGCAGTCGCGCATCGGTGCGGCGGTTCCCTGCAAACGTATGCTCTGGAGATTGTCGTTCGCCTCACGAGAGGGAAGGATCGCATGCGGGCTTCCGTGGCACACCGAGCAGAAGAGTTTGCCATGTCCGCGTGACTCTCTGAACATCTTGCCTGCTTCTTCCGAGAAGCTGCTGCCGTGGCAGCTGGAGTCGCCGCACGAAGGTTCGTCCAGCCACGGCCTGCGTCCGTTCGTCAACGAAGTGACCAGGGTGGCCATGGTTCCGTGGCAATCCTGGCAGATCATCGGCTTGACAGGGTTGGTGGACATCACATCGCGCAGGCACTGTGTCGTCGGGCCGGGATGGCATTTGTAACATGCCGCGATGGACGTTGCGGTGCCGACGCGGTTCTTATGCTTGTTGTGCACCGCCATGGAGAGCGACATCACGCTCCCGTTGCCGGGAAGTCCTGCGCCGGCGGAGGCGTGACACTTGCCGCACAACACGGGACCGGTCTTGCTGAACCCGGTCACCGACTCGTGGTCATTGAGGACATCCGCTTCAGAGCTGTGGCACCCCGACTGTGCGCAGCCGACCTCGTTGCTCACGGGGATGACGATATCGGTGGTCGCCAGCACTTCTCCTGATGCGGGATCCTTCGCAACGAGGTGAGCGAGCTGGTAGGGGGCGAGCTTCGTGGTGTTGGAATCCGCATACGGCATCACGGGGATGCCCGTAGCGACGAAGCTGTTCCCGGTCGTATCCATGAAGCCAGCAAGCCCTTTGCCGGACAGGCCAACATTGGCGGGGAGGTCCTGGGCAAGTCCGAACAGCGTCTTTGCGTAGGTCCAGAAATTGGTCTTGGTGATGGAGGTCGTGTTGTTTGGAATGGAATACTCGACCGTGAATCCGGTCGTGACCGCCTGGGGGAGGCCATCGGGTAGTCGATGGATCAGCTGTGCCCGGAGGGTATTTCCCGGGGGCATCAACGCCATCTTGGAAAAGTCTTTATTGATGCAATGCATGCCTGACTCGCTCCAGCCGATCAGGACGTAGTCCTGCGCATAGGCGGAGGGAAGAAGAAGCAGTAACAGTGCAGCGATGGGATAGAGACGCCGGGGTAACGAAGGGCGGTTCATGGGTCCTCCTGTGATAACAGATGAGAGAATACATGACCGCCGGGATCAGGGGGTGGTCGGCGGACCTGTTGAGTTATTATACAGTCTCGCCAAACCAATAGCAAGGATATCGGGTCATTCTCCCATTATTGTGGCTACGATGTGTCTGCCGCGTGCGTCGTCGCGGTGTTCGCCGAGGTAAACCCCCTGCCAGATCCCCAGATTCAGCCTTCCACCGGTGACCGGTATCGTAAGAGAGCATCCCAGAACGGAGGACTTGAGATGTCCGGGCATATCGTCGGGACCTTCCGCTTCGTGGAGGTAGTGTGGTGCATTGTCGGGCATCAAGCGGCGGAGGTGCTCTTCCATATCCTTGCGCACATCGGGGTCCGCGTTCTCATTGATCGTCAACGATGCGGATGTGTGTTGGATGAAGAGATGAAGGAGTCCGACGTGGATCCCGGCAAGTTCAGGAAGTGCAGCGAGGATCTCGCCGGTGATGAGATGAAAACCGCGTGCACGGCTTCTGAGTGTGAAGGTCTTCTGGATCCAGGGCATGGCAGGCCTCGTTGGTTGACCGGCGCGGGGTGCCGGGAGTGTATCCGAATATCTCTGTCCGCGTGTGGATTGTCAAGGGTGATATTCACCCATGAAACGTCGTTCCATTGATTATGTGTTGAAAAAGCCGGAACATGCGAGCAGCATTCCGCGCGTCACGCGCCCACTATCCTCCTCAACCTTCACGTTCCCGGCGGCATCCATGAAACGGACATCGTTCGCATCGAAAACTTTCGGATCCCTGGCCCTTCTCTTCATCATTCTCAATGTCTATGTCTTCCTCGATCGTGAGTGGGAGTCGTCCTTCTCTCCGACGAGCTACGCAACGTTGTACTATCCATCGGATGTGCCCACCATCAAGTCATGGACGGTGGTGGACCGTGACAGGCTCCAGTTGCATCTGTCGCTTGCCCGCGAGGTGAAGGAGTGGAAGGTCACGACGAACGGCGGGAAGCCGCAGTCTGCCTTCGGGAGCGATCCCGAATTCCTGATCGACACCACGTTCAGCGTCCTGAATACCTACCGCCTCGAACCCATTCCTGAAGGGATCTGCCCGCCGCTCGAAGTCTCCGCACGATTCTACTCGAAAGAGTTCTATGGCTCGCTGGGGATGAAGCATAACGACGTGTATGTCGTGCGGTCGAATGTTCCATGTGGTGAGTTCGAACAGTTCTCGGTCGCGGACTGGGTGGACGACTATGCGTATGTGGGGAAGGAGGGGTTGGATTCGACCGCCGCCATACTTGCGCATGAGGTCGGGATCCTGGACAGCGAACCGACGTTCACAAAGATGGAGAAGGTGTCCCGGTACCTGCGCATCAAGTTGCAGAATGCCCGTGGCGTTCCGAAGGATGATGAGCGCTGGATGAATCCCTGGATGCTCTACAATGACATGGCCTATGGCACGGGGAAGGGATGGTGCACGCAGCACGCGCAGTTGTATGTCTACTGGGCGAACCGTGCCGGCATCCCCACGCGATTCGTCTTCGGAGCGCGCACGCAGGACAACACGATCGTGTACACCGGCCACGCGTTCGCGGAGTCATGGATCAAGGAGCAGAACCGGTGGGCGTTCGTGGACCTCTCCCATGCACAGATCTACATCAGGGACCGGCAGGGCCGGGTGCTGAATACGGCGGAGTTGTTCCAGTTGAACCAATTCGGTGCGTGGGACAGCACCTCGACGCGCGTGTACATGGATTGGGAATGGACGGCCCGGTTGAACCTGCCGTATACCGATACTGTCGTGACCCTGCCCTTCTCCCAGTGCAATGCCGAAGTGCGGAGTGAATTCACTTCGCACTCCGTCTTCACGTACCGCCGTCCGCCGAATGTGGAGGATGTGCGGAATATCTATACGGGGTTCTACCGGGACAAGACCTTCCTGCTGGCCAATCTGGAGCGGTATCTCTTCCGTCCGCAGCTTGCGTACTCGCTGTATCCCACGCAAGGGAAGGAGACCTATCGTTTGCGGCAGGGGTTGTTCTTCGGATTGGTAGGATCGCTCGTTCTGTGGCTTGTCTTCCGCTGGCGGTCGCGCCGGAAGGTTGCCTAGGTTCCGGCAGCCGGGCGGCGGTCAGCACTCCACCACGTTGACCGCCAGTCCGCCGAGCGAGGTCTCTTTGTAGGTGCTTTTCATATCGAGGCCTGTCTGTCGCATCGTGGCGATGACCGTATCGAGTGACACGATATGCTTGCCATCGCCACGCAAGGCAAGTCGGGAAGCGTTCACCGCCTTCACTGCACCCATCGCGTTGCGTTCGATGCATGGCACCTGCACGAGTCCCCCCACCGGATCGCAGGTGAGACCGAGGTTGTGCTCCATCCCGATCTCCGCTGCCTCTTCGATCTGCGGGTTGGATCCACCGAGAGCGGCGGTCAGGCCCGCGGCCGCCATGGAACAGGCCACCCCCACTTCTCCCTGGCACCCCACTTCAGCTCCCGAGATCGAAGCGTTCGTCTTGTAGAGCATCGCGATCGCCCCGGCGGTCAGAAGGAATTTCACGACCCCATCCTCGCTGGGGTTCGAACAGAATCGCTGGTAGTAGTGAAGGACTGCCGGGATGATGCCGGCCGCGCCGTTCGTGGGCGCGGTCACGACACGTCCACCTGCAGCATTCTCCTCGTTGACCGCGAACGCGTACAGGTTCACCCAGTCCAGAATGCTGAGCACATCGCGAAGCGTGCGTTCGGGATTGTTCACGAGTTCGCGGTAGATCTGTGGTGCCCGGCGTTCGACGCCGAGTCCGCCCGGGAGATGGCCGTTCGCCCGGATCCCCCGCTCCACACACGCCTGCATCACTTCCCAGATCCTCAGGAGTCCGTTCCGTATCTCCGCTTCGGTCCGCCAGGTCTTCTCGTTCTCGAGGATCAGGTCCGGAATGCTCAGCATGTGGTTGTCGCATTGCCGCAGCAACGCCGCGGCGGTGCTGAAGTGGAACCGTGCGGGGGCACGTTCGCCGCCGACCGGGCGCACGCCTTCGGAGGTTTCCACCGCGAGGAATCCGCCGCCGGTGGAGTAGTAGACTGCCCGGTCGATCTCCGTATGGTCCGGCCCGTATGCAGTGAACCGCATCCCGTTGGAGTGGTAGGAGAGCGTGTCGGCCAGCCGGAACACAATGTCATCGTCGGGATGGAAGCCGATATCATGGACCCCCAGCACGCGCAGCCGGCCGTTGATGCGTATCTCTTCGACCATGTTCTCGACCGCATCGGGATCGACCTCATCGGGGAGTTCGCCGCAGAGGCCGAGGACGAGGGCCCGCAGCGTGCCGTGCCCCGGGCCGGTGCGCGCGAGCGAGCCGAACAGTTCGACACGGACGGATGTGGTCGGGGCGAGCAGGCTCCGTTCGTTGAGCTGTTGCGCGAACAGGCGTGCAGCGCGCATCGGGCCGACGACGTGAGAGCTCGATGGCCCGATGCCGATACTATAGATATCGAAGATACTGAGGTCCATGCCGTGCGTCCCGATGGATCGAGCGTTGCTTACTGGAGTCCGCGCTTTCGCAGGAGCGGCGTGGTATCCGGCTTCTTCCCGCGGAACCGTTCATAGAGGACCATCGGATCGGCGGTGCCGCCCTGTTCCAGGATGTTCTTTCTGAACGCATCAGCGGTCTTCTTGTCGAAGAGTCCCCTCTCCTTGAAGGCCTCGAACGCGTCGGCATCGAGCACTTCGGCCCAGATGTAGCTGTAGTATCCGGCACTGTAGCCACTGGTGAAGATATGCGCAAAGTACGGGCTGCGATACCGGGGAAGGACCTCGGGGATCAGGGCCAGCCGTGTGAAGGTGGCGTTCTCAAATGCCGTGGCATCCACGGACGTGGTGTCCGTCAGGGTATGCCAGTCCAGGTCCAGGATCGAGGCGGCAAGATACTCGACGGTGGCGAAGCCCTGGTTGAAGGTTCCGCTCTTCTCGATCTTCCGTATCAGGTCTTCGGGGATGGGGGCGTCGGTCTGATAGTGGCGTGCGTAGGACCGCAGGACGTCGGGGTGCATCGCCCAGTTTTCCATGACCTGGGAAGGGAGTTCGATCCCGTCGCGGGGCAGACTCAGGTTCTCATAGGGCCGGCGGGAGAGGAGGCCGAAGAGAGCGTGGCCGAATTCATGGAAGAGCGTTTCGACCTCCTCGAGGCTCAGGAGGGCGGGTTTGCCTTCCGAGGGGCCGGTGAAGTTGCCCACGTTGTAGACGATGGGGGTATGGACGGTGTCGCCCTCCACGCTGTACGAACGGAACGAGCTCATCCACGCACCGGGCCGTTTGCCATTGCGGAGGAAGTAATCCGTGTAGATGATCCCGAGGTGTGAGCCGTCGGCTTCTTTCACCTCGAACACCGCCACGTCGTCCGCATACCGCTGGATGTCCTTCCGTTCGATGAATTGCAGTCCGTAGAGGCGTGAGGCCACCTCGAACGCACCGCGGCGCACATTCTCCATTTTGAAATACGGCCGCAACTGTTCCTCATCCAGATCGAACTCCGCCTTCTTGATCTTTTCGGCATAGTACCACCAGTCCCATGAAGCGAGAGGGAAGTCCTTTCCCCCGGCGCGGATCATGGCCTGCATTGCATCGCGTTCTTTTGTGGCACGGGCGAGGGCAGGCTTCCAGAGTGTGGAGAGGAAGTCATACACCGCACCCGGGGTCTTCGCCATGTTCTCTTCGAGGACATACTCCGCGTGGGTCTTGTATCCGAGGAGTTGGGCACGTGCGGCGCGCAGTGCTGCGATACGGGCGAGGATCACCTTGTTGTCGGTGGCATTATTGTTGTCGCCCCTGTTGCAGTACGCCTTGTACAGCTTCTCGCGTAGTGCCCGGTTCGTTGCGTACTGCAGGAAAGGGATCCAGCTCGGCTTCTGCAGTGTAAACGCCCACTTCCCGGATTGGCCCGCCTTTTCGGCCACGGTGGCCGCCGCGGCGATCACTGCCGGCGGAAGGCCGTCCAGATCTTCCTTCCTGTCGACGATCATCCGGTAACCGTTGGTCTCCTTGAGCAGGTTCTGATTGAACTTCAGGGAGAGCATCGACAGTTCGTCGTTCAGCGCACGGAGGGACTTCTTCGCTTCCGGGTTGAGGCTCGCGCCGTTGCGCACAAAATTCTTGTACGTGTTGTCCAGCAACATCGTCTGAGCAGGAGTGAGCTTCAGTTCTGCACGCCGGTCATAGACCGCCTTCACGCGCAGGAAGAGCTGTTCGTCCAGTGCGATGTCGTTCCGATGGGTGGTGAGCATCGGTGTTGTGATGTTGGCGATGCTGTCCAGTTGATCCGTGGTGATCGCTCCGCGCAGTGCACCGAAGACGCCGGTCACCCTGCCGAGCAAGGCACCGCTCCGGTCGTACGCCACGATCGTATTCTCGAAGGTCGGCACGGAGCGGACCAGCGAGATCGCGCGGATCTCCGCCTTCTGTTCCGCCATGCCCTGTTGGATCGCGGGAAGGAAGTGTTCGGGCTTGATCCTGTCGAACGGGGGCGTTTCGAACGGCGTGCCGTACGGTGCGAGGAACGGGTTCGTGTCGGTCCCTGCGATGGCGATGACCGGCAGGAGACAGGCAAGGAGAAGTGTGGCAGGCATATGGTGCATAGGGGGCTCCGATGATGGATCGTGTTCCGCATCAACACATACTCGTGCAATATACGGCAAATTTTCGACATCCTCATGGTGCGCAGTGTTTGCCGGGCCGTTCCCATTTGCCCCGCTGTATGGCGACCTGCCGCTGCCCCGTGAGCCTCCGTCGCATCGGAATTGAGGGTTGTCGGGGGGATCCGTATGTTGCATCACCGCACATCACACAACCGGAATATCTATGCGACGGATCCCGTCTGTTTTCGTTCTTCTCGTTTGTGCCGCCACTGCCGGAGCCATCACCCGTGAGCCGTTGCACCCGACGCGCATAGGGGTTGCGCCGCCGGCCATCGATGGGGTCCTGAGCGATCCCGCCTGGCAAGGCGCCGCGCAAGTAGATGTGTTCCGCACGTATACACCTGACTTTGGCAGAGAGGTGCCCCAGCGCACCAGGACCCTGATGGCGTATGACGCCGAGCATCTGTATTTCGCCTTCCGCTGTGATGATGACCGGCCGGACCTCATCAAGGCGGCGGTCACGGGGCGCGACAACATCCGTCCCGACGACTGGATCTGCATCAATCTGGACTCCTTCAACGATCAGCAATCGTTGTACGCGTTCTATGTGAACCCCCATGGCATCCAGATGGACAGCCGGTATGCAGCGAACCAGGAGGACTTCAGTGTCGATCTGCTCTGGGAGAGCGGCGGCACCATCGATTCGTCGGGGTACAGCATCGAGGTGGCACTGCCGCTGAAGAGCCTGCGCTTTGCCGGTTCGGATTCCGTGACCATGTCCGTGTATTTCGAACGGAGGATCAGCAGGACCTCGGAGCAGGTCGCGCACCCTCCGATGGACCCGGCGAAGGGCTTTGCGCTGGTCACCCAGACCGCTCCCATGATCTATCGCGGCCTGGAGCAACCGACGCTGCTGGAGTTCATCCCGGCATTCACATTCAGCCAGCGCTCGCAGAATGTCAACGGGACGTTCGGAGTGAAGGAGCGGATGAGCGACCTTTCGTTGACGGGCAAGTACGGCATCACCACGGACCTCATCCTCGATGCCACATACAATCCGGACTTCAGTCAGATCGAGGCCGATGCGGGTCAGGTGGACGTGAACCTCCGCTTCGGGCTGTTCTTCCCGGAGAAGCGTCCGTTCTTCCTCGAGGGGAGCGAGATCTATACGCTTGCGGCAACAGCCATCTCCGATCTGGACCCCGTCCAGTCGGTCGTGCACACCCGCACCATCGTCGATCCGTTGGCCGGAGTGAAACTCTCCGGAAAGTTGTCCGCGAAGAGCACCCTTGCGGTGTTGTATGCGCTGGATGAGATCGACCCTGCGGAGACGGCCCTTCACGGCAACTACGCGTCCGTACCCGTGATCCGTTTCAAGCAGGCCCTGCAGGGTGACAGCTATCTTGGTGGGTTGTATGCGGCGCGGGAGACGAATGCCGAGCACAGCCGGCTGTTCGGGATCGATGGGATGCAGCGGGTGACGGAGGGGAGCATGCTCGAGATGCACGCTCTGGGGTCGGACACCCGGGATCCGCACCGGCCCGGGATCGCGAGGGGTCATGCGTTGGGGCTCCGCTACGCGTATGGGACACGCGATCTGGACCTCGGGTTCGCGGTCAAGGATATCGCGGAAGGGTTCAGCGCGGATATCGGCTATATCACACGGACGGGCGTGAGGATGTACTCAGGCCTCGTCCGGCCGCGCTGGTATCCGGAGTCATCCATCATCCAGCGTGTCGACTTTCAGGTCTTCTCGGTGCAGACGCATGACCGTGCTTCGTCGCTCTGGGAGACGAACAATGCGATCTCTGCCCAGGTTGCGTGGGGAGGGACGCTGCAGACCTACATACAGTACTCGATCGCCAATGAGGTCTTTGCCGGTCAGCGCTTCAGAACGGACGGATTCCTGATCTATATCGGTGGACAATGGACGCGAAAGCTCTCGGGGAATGTGATGTACGCGGACGGCAAGGGCATCTACTATGCGGCGGATCCGTTCGGGGGGAGGGGGCGAAGGGTGACGGGGCAGGTGATCTATCAGCCGACCGACAACATCGAAGCGCGGGCATCGATGACCTTCAGCGACTTCGTCAGCGACAGGGATGGGAGCCGGGTGTACGAGTATCCCATTGCCCGGGGGCGGCTGACCTATCAGGTGAACCGCTATCTGTTCTTCAGGGGTGTCGTGGAGTACAACCGGTACCGGCGGCAGCTCCTGACGGACTTCCTGGCGTCGTTCACGTACGTACCCGGCACGGTTGTCCATTTCGGGTACGGATCGTTGTACGAGAAACAGGAATGGCGGCAGGACCGCTTTGTGGAGAGTCCGGCGTTCCATGAGATGCAGCGTGGCCTCTTCTTTAAGATGTCCTATCTGTGGAGGGTGTAGAGGGAGTTTCCTTTTGCGTTCCGGCGGCGGACTGAGTATCTTCCTCACAGGAGGCACACTGTGTGCCTCCTGTCCCCACGAGTAAGGAGGCTTCTGATGGTCTGCCGGAACCGTACCGCCATCCTTTGCACCGCATATGTTCTGCTTCTGTTCATCGTCACCACCGCCGTGTCCATTGCACAGCCGGAGCGGCCGGAAGCCTGCACGACCATCACGGTCGGCAAGGCAGCATCGGCGGACGGTTCGGTCATCACCTCGCACACGCTCGACGATCATCGTTCGCAGACCACGATAGACATCCGCCCGGCGCGGAAGCATGGTGCATCTGATACATTCACGTGTTACCGGATCGCTGACAACGACACGACGCCCATGCCGTCGTATGCGCAGTTGCCGTTGGGCACGATACCGGAAGCACGGCAGACCTACGGATACATCAATACGTCGCTCCCCTGTATGAATGAGAAGCAGCTTGCCATCGGCGAGTCCACGTTCGGTGGGCGGGAAGAGCTTGTTTCGGACAAAGGGATCATTGACCTGTGGCGGCTGGTCCGGCTGCTCATCGAACGGTGTTCGTCAGCCCGTGAAGCGATCCGGCTTGCGGGTGAACTGACAGGCAGGTACGGGTGGCGGGATGTCGGGGAGTGTTTGACGATCGCCGATACGGCGGAGGTATGGCATTTTGAGATCGTCGGTCCGGGTACGGGGCGGGTGGGATCCGTGTGGGCGGCGCAGCGTGTGCCCGATGGCCACGTGGCGGTGAATGCCAACGCGAGCCGCATCCGGCAAGTGCATCCGGAAGACACCACCATGTTCCTTGTGTCCGCGAACTGCATGCGTGTGGCGCGCGAGAACGGCTGGTGGGATCCGGCGGCCGGGCCATTCGAGTTCTGTTACGCCTACGATCCGGATGGCCGTCAGTCGTTCGCCAGCCGGCGGAGGGAGTGGAGAGTGTTGGATCTCCTTGCGCCCTCGTTGAAGCTCTCGCCGAATGCAGAGAACTATCCGTTCTCTGTGAAGCCCGACTCCGCCGTCACCCTCCCCAAGCTCGTTGCGATCTTTCAGGACAGCTATGAAGGGACCGAGTTCTATCCGGTGAAGAACATCACGTGGGTGAACCCGCAGGGGAAGACCGAGATCTCGCCGATGGCGTCGCCGTTCATGCCGTATGATATGCTGAAGTTATTCAACGTGAACGGAGGGTGGGGGTGGCGGGGGGAGCGGACGATCGCGCGCTGGTTCACCGTGTATGCCACGATCACGCAGTCGCGTTCGTGGTTGCCCGATCCGATCGGGGGTGTTGTGTGGTTGGCGTGGGACAATGCGGCCACGGGGTTGTACACGCCGGTGTACTGTGGTGTGACGGACCTGCCGGCATCGTTCAAGATCGATGGGCGGTTCGGGTATGACCGGCGGTGTGCATGGTGGGCGTACAATCATCTTTCCACGCTTGCGTCGCAGCGGTGGGGCGACATGCGTCGGGATATCGCACGTGTGCTCGGGCCGCTGCAGGAGCAGATGTTCCAGCAGCAGGGTGCGACGGAGCAGGAGGCGCTGCGGTTGTACCGGTTGGCGCCTGCGCGGTCGGTCGAGTATCTGACGCGGTATACGAACAGCTGGGCGGAGCGGGGGGTGACGGAGGGATGGAGGCTCGGGGACCTGTTGTGGACGAAGTATGACGAGAAATTCTGAGGGGGTATCGGCCTCATTTGTAGGGGCGCAGCATGCTGCGCCCCTACACAAGAATGCATATACGCGGCTGGGTTTGCAGGGTGTGGACCGCCCGCTGGGCTGCGCCGCTGCCACAAGAATGCATATACGCGGCTGAGTTTGCAGGGTGTGGTGGAAAGTGTCCCGCCCCATCGAGAAATGCAAGATACGATCTCGCACTTCCGCGATGGGGCGGGATATGTGTTAATGAGTGCTACGGTTGCTATTTGCGCGGGAATCGCCCGTCCCGGTTCGCTGCCTGCCAGGTGAAGAATGCGATCACCGTCGCTGCCTGCTTCATGTCCTCGCCAATGAGACGTTCGTACACATCCATATTATAGTGATGCGTACGTGAGTCGTATTCGATCTGGTCCTGGATGAACTGAAACCCTGGGAGGCCGACGCCATCGAACGATTGATGGTCCGTGCCGCCGGTGTTCTGGATCGTGATCGTCTGGATCGTGGGGTCCCCGTATGCCGTGAGCCAACGGCGGAAGATCGGCCGGGTGGCTTCATTACCCTGGAGGTAGATGCCGCGGAGACGTCCGGTGCCATTGTCGTGATTGAAGTAGACCGACAGTTTGTCGAACCCGGCCTTCTTTGTGATCTCCGGGGTTCCGCCCGGCCCGCCGGGTCCTCCAAATCCCTGGTCTCCCTCGCGCTGTGCGAAGAACTCGGAGACGTACTCCCGCGATCCGAAGAGTCCCTGCTCTTCTCCACCCCAGAATCCTATCCGGATCGTCCGGCGCGTCTTCAGTCCGTTCCTTTCGGCAAGCACTTTCAGGATGCGTGCGGCTTCCATGCATGCTGCAACGCCGGAGTTGTTGTCCGTTGCGCCGGTCCCTGCGTGCCAGGTATCGAAGTGTCCGCCGATCATCACGATCTCATCCTTGAGGTCGGTGCCGGGGATCTCCGCGATCACATTGAAGCTGGAGTCCGCCTTCGTCGTCTCGACCTGGAGTTCCATCTCGAGTGTCACCTTCTCGCCGAGCTTGATCGAGCGGAGGATACGGTTGTAATGCTCTGCGGCGAAGACGACCTGCGGGATGAAGGAGGTTGCCTTCGCATCGTACGCCGGGATGCGTTGTTCGCGGGGGACGTCCTGCGGTTGCGGGACCGTCGCGGACTGGACGAGCATCGTTCCGCCGTCGCCGTTGCCGGGTGTGATCACCGCGATCGCGCCTTCTTCCTGCGCGAACAGGAGCTTGCGCGGGGTCATGCGCATGCCGGAGAAGCGCTCGCGCATCGCCGCCGTATCCACATCGGGGGATGCTTGTGCGATGGCGATGAGTGCCGAATCGATCGCCTGGGGTGTCATGCGGTCGAGCCGCGGGAAGCGCCGTCCACCCCTGCGCCCACCCTGGATGTCCGCATTCGCCATCCTGAGAAGCACCGAATCCGCCAGGCGTGTTGCCTGTGGCGTGAAGTGCGGGCGTACATCGGCAAGATCGGAGAGCAGGACGAACTTCCCTTTGAGTTTTCCTTTATAGCGTTCGAGTTCCGAAGGATCGGATGCGTTGAGATAGACGACCTCTGCTTCCTTCTCCTTGAATCCCGGCGACCAGGCTGAGGGGTAGGCGATGACCGGGAAGGGGACAGGCGAGGTGACCATCGCCGAGAAATTCTTCAGTGTCCAGCCACGGCCGAGTGGAGCCCATCGATCGTAGGAGACGTTCGTGATCCCCCATGTGGCAAAGGTCTTCTTCACCCAATCCGCGCCGCGGGTATATTCGGGGGACCAGGTCAGTCGTGGGCTGTACACGTCACAGAGCGATGACAGCAGCGGCATCACCTGAGAATGCTGAAGTCCTTCTTCTTTTATCAATGCCACTGCGGCGCTGTCGATACGTTCGGGCTGAGCTTGCAGGAGCGTAGCAGAGAACACCAGGAGCAATAGAGCCACTGTGCAGCGTGCCATCGGTACCTCGTTGTTGGTGGTGGATCGTGCAATATAGCAACAATCTTGCATCTCCACAAAGCCCTCCGTATGTTTACCGGATGACCGGCACCACCGAGCCCCACCCTTCACACGCGTTCAGCAAGGAAACCGCCCTGCTCGTCGCGAGCCTGGCATCGTTCCTGACGCCCTTCATGGGATCCTCCATCAACGTCGCATTGTCCACGATCGGTACGGAAATGGGCGCCGATGCAGTGCTCCTGGGTTGGATCCCGACCGCGTACCTGCTGACGTCTTCGGTGCTGTTGATCCCCGTTGGCCGTCTGGCGGATATCTACGGCCGGCGGCGGGTCTTTCTGGGGGGCATCGTCCTGCACACCCTGTCTTCGTTCCTATGCGGCATCGCGCCGACCTTCGCTCTCCTTCTTGCCGGGCGGGTCCTGCAGGGGGTGAGCGCGTCCATGATGTCCGGAACCGGCATGGCTGTCCTGACATCGGTCTTTCCTCCGGAGGAACGGGGGAAGGCGCTCGGGATCAACACGGCCTCGGTCTATGTCGGACTCTCGCTTGGCCCGACGATCGGCGGGGTGTTGACGCAGCAGCTTGGCTGGCGGAGCATCTTCCTTGTGAACGTGCCGCTCGGGCTTCTCATGGTAGTGCTCGTGATCGCGAAGATGAGGGGAGAATGGATCGAGGCACGTGGTGCGCGGTTCGATGTCACGGGCACGGTAGCCTACTGTCTCGGGCTTGTCGCGTTGATGTATGGATTCTCCCGCTTGCCGGGGATCGATGGCGCGATCATTCTCGGATCGGGGGTGCTTGCCCTTGCGCTCTTTGTGTACTGGGAAACACGCGCAGCGAGTCCCATTCTTGACGTCTCGCTCTTCCGGCACAACAGGGTCTTTGCCCTTTCGAATCTCGCCGCGTTCATCAATTATGGGGCGACGTTCTCGATCGGGTTCCTGATGAGTCTGTATCTGATGCATGTCCGCGGTTTCACGCCACAGCAGACGGGGATGGTCCTGCTTGCCCAGCCCATCGTGATGGCGATCGGGTCACCGTTCGCCGGGAGGTGGTCTGACCGCATTGAGCCTCGCATTGTTGCATCGGGGGGGATGGCATTGATCGTGGTGGGCCTCACGTACTTTTCCATGCTGTCCGAGACCGTTCCCATACCGGTGCTTGTCGGAGCGCTTGCGATGGTCGGCCTCGGCTTTGCGATGTTCTCATCGCCCAACTCCAATGCCGTCATGGGGTCGGTCGATCGGAAGGTCTATGGTGTTGCAGCCGGCGCCCTGGCGACGATGCGGATGACGGGACAGACGTTCAGCATCGGCATTGCGATGATGATCTTTGCCATTGTGATCGGGCCGGTGCAGTTGTCACCTGCGGTGCACACGCAGTTGCTTGTGGCGATCCGGATCGCCTTTGGCGTTTCGGCCGCGCTCTGTACGCTCGGGGTGTTCGCGTCCCTGGCGCGGGGGCGTGCGCGTGGCCGGCAGTTCCGTGGCACGCCGGAGGGCTGATCCTCCCTCTTTCCCCTCTCCTCGCTTTTCCGTATGTTATACCACTTTTCCCGTACAGTGAAAGTGGAACCCATGTCGCAGAATACTCCGTTCCGAATCGGCCTGGTGCAGATGTCGATGTCATCCAACACCGGCGCCAACCTTGCCAAAGCGATCGCGATGATCGGCCAGGCGGCGAAGCAGGGGGCACAGGTCATCTGTTTGCCCGAGCTCTTCCGCTCGCCGTACTTCTGTCAGCGTGAGGACGTGGCGTTGTTCGATCTTGCCGAGCCGTTCCCGGGACCAACCACGGATGCGCTGGCGGCCGTGGCGCGCGAGCACGGTGTGGCGATCATCGCACCGGTCTATGAGCGTGCCGGTGCAGGCATCTACTATAATAGTGCAGCCACGATCGACGCCGACGGGTCCACGGTGGGATTCTACAGGAAGATGCATATTCCCGACGATCCTGCGTACTATGAGAAATTCTACTTCACACCCGGTGACCGCGGGTTTCAGGCATGCACCACGAAGTTCGGACGGGTGGCGACACTGATCTGCTGGGACCAGTGGTTTCCCGAGGGGGCTCGCCTTTCTGCGCTGCAGGATCCGTCGGTACTCTTCTATCCTACGGCCATTGGCTGGCATCCGTACGAGAAGGAGCAGTATGGGAAGGCACAGCGTGAGGCATGGCAGACCGTCCAGCGCGGACACGCGATCGCGAACGGGGTGTATGTCGCCGCCGCCAATCGCATCGGCCTCGAGAAGCAGGTTGCGGATTCGCCGGGCATAGAATTCTGGGGTTCGTCCTTCATCTGCGATCCGCAGGGTGTCGTGATCGCCGAAGCCTCCACGGACAAAGAAGAAGTGCTTGTGGCGGAAGTGGATCCGGCGCATCTGGAGAACATCCGCCGGAACTGGCCGTTCCTGCGCGACCGCCGGATCGATATGTACGGCGACATCACGCGCCGGTATTACCGCTGAGGATGAACGAACGACAGGGTAGCACGACGACCATGCACGCTGCAACACATATGCCGGCCGAGTGGGAGAAGCACGAGGCCACGTGGATCAGTTGGCCCGCGAACGTCACCGATTGGCCCGGCAAGTTCGCTCCCATCCCGTGGGTCTTCGGTGAGATGGCACGCAAGATCACGCCGGGCGAGATCCTCCGCATCATCGTGAACGATGCCGCGCATGAAGGGAAAGCGCGCCGTGTCCTTGAGCGTGCAGGCGTGGATCTTGCGCAGGTGGCGTTCTTCCGGTTCCCGACGAATCGCGGTTGGACGCGCGACATGGGGCCGATGTTCGTGTGCGATGAACGGGGGGCGACGTCCGTGCTCCGGTTCCGGTTCTCCGCGTGGGCGAAGTATCCTGATTGGAAGAAGGATGATGGAGTGCCGCCGCGCGCTGCGCAGAAACTGAAGAAGCCATTGGTCACGGTGAAGCACCAAGGGCGTGAGGTCGTTCTCGAAGGCGGCAGCATCGATGTGAACGGCAAGGGCACACTGCTCACGACGGAAGAATGCCTGTTGCATCCTACCGTGCAGGTCCGTAATCCGGGATTCCGTCGTGCTGAGTATGAGGATGTGTTCCGTGCGCATCTGGGCGTGGAGCAGGTGATCTGGCTCGGCGATGGTATTGCGGGAGATGATACCCACGGGCATGTGGACGACCTCTGCCGGTTCGTCAACGACCGCACGGTCGTGCTGGTGGATGAGAAGGACCCGAAGGATCCCAACCACCGTATCTCGCGGGAAAACTTCGAACGTCTGCAGGGTGCGCGGCTCGCGGACGGATCGCGCCCCGAGGTTGTTCTGCTTCCGATGCCTGCCCCGCTCATCTTTGACGGTCAGCGGGTCCCGGCGAGTTACGCCAATTTCTACATCGCCAATGCGGCGGTCATTGTTCCGACGTTCAACGATCCGAACGACCGCATTGCGCTCGGGACGTTGAGCGAGCTCTTCACCGACCGGCCCGTCGTAGGCATCCATGCGGTGGATCTGGTGTGGGGGCTGGGGACATTGCATTGTTTGACGCAGCAACAACCCCTTTCAAGAAGTGAAGAGTGAAGAGCTGAGAGAGAAAAGGCGGGTGACCGACGGGAGCCGGGTTCTTGCCGCACGATCGTTACCTTTCATTATTCACTCTTCACTGCCTCTGAGATCATGATGGACGTAGAAAAACAACTCCTGCTCGAGCACTCGAGAAAGAACACCGACCGGATCGTGCAGTGGATAGGCCATGATCCGTCGCGGGTGAAGGTGTTGGTGGAGATCTTTCTGGGGGATGACCCGCTCCTGACCCAGCGGGCAGCGTGGGTCGTGGGTGTGCTGGCGGATGACCGTGGGAAGCTCCTCCAGCCCTGGCTCGCCAGGCTGATGAAGAAGATGCGCCAGCCCGGCGTGCACGATGCGGCACGCCGGAATGTCATCCGGGCCCTGCAGTTCGTGGAGATCCCGTCGCGTCTGCTCGGTGAAGTAGCCACCGTGTGTTTTGACGAACTCGCATCGCCTTCGTCACCCATTGCCGTCAGGGCCTGTGCCATGACCGTTCTGGAGCGGGTGGTGCGCCAGGAACCGGAACTGGGCCGTGAGCTCCGGCTCGTCATTGAACAACAACTCCCCTATGGAACACCGGCGTTCCATTCCCGCGCGAAGCGGGTGCTCGCTTCGCTCCCTCACTGATCTGCCATACAACGGTACCATGGAATGACGCCCCTCCCGCTCTCACAATGCCATCGCGTGTACGTTTCCGTGCTGTGTCTTGCCTTGCTTGCCGGGGCGACTCCCCGGTGTGCCTTCGGATGGGGCAGCACTGTGCACCAGATCATCAACCGGAATGCGGTCATTCATCTTCCGCCGGAAATGGCAACCCTTGCTGCCCAGCAGTCGTATCTTGCGAGCCATGCGAGCGATGCGGACAGCCGGAAATCCGCGGACACGGCCGAGGCTCCCAAGCATTACCTGGACATCGACTGGTACCCCGACTACGCGCAGTTGCCGACGTCTCTCAGCGCACTGGTGGTGCAGTATGGTTGGCCGACGGTGAAAGAGAACGGCATATTGCCGTGGGCGACCCTGTGGGCGGTGGATTCCCTGACGGCGCAGGCGAAGCGTGGCGATTGGACGAAGGCGTACCAGACCGCTGCCGACGTCGGGCATTATGTCGGCGATGTCTTTCAGCCGCTGCATTGCACGCAGAATTATGATGGAGCGATGACCGGCAACAACGGCATCCACTCACGGTATGAGTCGAGCATGATCAGCACGTACAAATCGGCTCTGGTCGTGAGCAAGGGACAGCTCCAGCCGGTCACCGATCCGTACCGGTATATCTTCTCGTACATCCTCCGCTCGCAGACGCTTGTCGATTCCATCCTGCACGCGGATACACGAGCGAAGCTGGCGAGCGGAGGGAGTTACTCGTCGACGTATTATGCGAACCTCTGGGCGAGCACCGATACGATGACCATCCAGCTCGTGCAGGAAGCGACCGTCGTGCTTGCGTCGCTCTGGCAGTATGCCTGGCAGCAGGCGGGGCTCCTTGCGCCGACGTCGGTGGAGACACCGGCGCTCGTACCTCGTGAGATGACCCTGATGGCGAACTATCCCAATCCCTTCAACAGCACCACGACGATCCCATTCTCCGTCCGTCATACCGGGCACGTCACGCTGACCGTTCACTCATTGCTCGGGCAGGAGATCGGGGTGTTGTACGATGATGTCGCCGTGGGAGGGGAGATCGTGCGTGTGCGGTTCCATGCGGACCGGTTGGCATCGGGTGTGTATCTTGTGCGGGTCCGGAGTGCTGTGGGGACCGATGTACGGAGGGTATCTCTGATACGTTGACGCCGCCCGGTGAGGGGCGGCGTCGGGATGTCCGTGAGTTCTTGTGCGGTCAGGAATGCCGTACGGAGATGATGTCGCCGTCCTTGACGATATATTCCTTCCCTTCGAGTCGCCACACGCCTGCTTCTTTCGTTTTTGCGAACGACCCTCCGGCAGCAACGAGGTCATCGTAGTGCACCACCTCCGCGCGGATGAACTTATTGTAGAAATCCGAGTGGATCACGCCGGCAGATTCCTGTGCGGTCATCCCCTTGCGGATCGTCCAGGCGCGGCACTCGTCTTCGCCGGCGGTCAGGAACGATTGGACGCCGAGGAGCAGATAGGATTCCCGGATGAGCGTGTCGAGCGCCGACTCGGTGATCCCGTATTCGCCCATGAATGCCTTCGCTTCTTCGGCTGACAGCTCGGACATCTCCATATCGATCTTGCCGTAGAAGGCGAGGACCTTCGTCTGTTTTCCGGATTTCTTTGCGGCGACATCGGTGACCGCTTTGGCGGCGGTCGATTGCTGGGTCTCGTCAAGGTTCAGCGCGATGAGCATCGGCTTGAGGGTCAGCAGCTGGTACGTGCGGAGCATGACCAGTTCTTCCTTCGTGAACTCCTGATCGCGCAGCGGCTTTTCCTGTTCGAGGAAGCCGTGGCAGCGTTCCAGCAGGGGGAGTTCACGTTTCAGGGTCTCATCCGCGAGCTTCTGAAGCTGCTTCTTGATCTTGTCGATCCTGTTCTCCAGCATCCCGAGGTCGGCGAGGATGAACTCCGTCTCGAACGTGGAGATGTCGCGCATCATATCCACCGAGCCATCGGGGTGGGGGACGGAGGGATCGGCGAACAGGCGGACGACCTGCACCATGGCATCGACGTTCTTCACGTTGCCGAGGAAGTTCGTCGTGAACTGTGTGGACCCTGATTCGCCCTTCTTGAGGCCGACCACATCCACGAATTCGATGGTGGCATGAACCGTCTTCTTGGGGGAGAAGAACCCGGTCAGTTTGTCGAGGCGTACATCCGGCACCTTGACGATCCCCTGGTGCGCTTCCCCGCGCGAGAGTGAGGCGGGGTCGATGTGGGTGCGTGTAATGGCCTGAAAAAGCGTTGATTTCCCCGAAAACGGGAGTCCGACGATACCGATCTGCATAGCAAAGTCCGCTGAGTGTGTGTATGAGTGCGGCACAAGATACGGATTTTCCCGGATTTCTGCTGTGTTGGTCCGGCAACTCTTTGCATGCTTTGAATGTTCTCAGAACACGATCCGAACGCCGGCATTTCGCAGACAGACCCATGCCGGTTTCACGCGGCCTCTCACCGTCAGGAAGGAGAATACGTCCCATGTTCCTCGGCCACTATGCCGTTGCTCTCGGCGCAAAGCGCGCGACCCCGAACACGTCACTTGGCACGCTTGTGATGGCGTCACAATTCATCGACCTCCTCTGGCCGGTGCTGCTCTTGGCCGGGCTGGAGCATGTGCGCATCGACCCGGGGAACACCGTGGTCACACCGCTCGACTTCTATGATTATCCGATATCACACAGCCTCGTCGGTGTGGTGCTCTGGGGTCTCGTGGTGGGTGGGATCTACTTTGCCCTGAAGAGATCCTGGATGAGTGCACTTGTTGTTGGCCTGGCTGTTGTCAGCCATTGGGTCCTTGACCTCGTCGTGCACAGACCCGATCTTCCGCTCAATGTCGTGGGAGATGCACGGGTCGGTTTGGGGGGGTGGAATTCCTTGGCGGTGACACTGTTCCTGGAGCTCGGACTTCTTGCGGGTGGAGCGTTTTTGTATACCCGGGGAACGAAGGCGAAAGACCGGATCGGGTCGTATGGCCTGGGTGGGCTTTTGGTGGTTCTTGTCGGGATCTATGCTGCCAATGTGTTCGGGCCACCGCCACCGGATGCAGGGATGATCGCGGTTGCGGGGAATGCCAGCTGGCTCTTCGTGTTGTGGGCGGCATGGGTGGACCGTCACCGGCGATCGATCCATCGGACCGTGGATGATGCCACCCGCTCTTGATTCAGACTCTCATGAATGGTACTTTGATGCATACCGTGTCACACTTACTTTTCACGAAGGGAGTAATTCGATGAAGCAGTATGTCGCGCTGGTTGTATTCGCCGGTCTTCTGGTGTTTGCCGGATGCAAGAAGGACACCACTGGTTCGGTGGCGATGGGAGAGGGGAAGGGGTCGGTTGCAGGTGTATCGTGGGGCGTACCGCAGCGTTGGGTACCCGGCACCGAGCGGCCGATGCGGGCGGCCACGTATGCCATTCCGGCGGCGGAAGGTGACACGGAAGGTGCCGAGTGTGCGGTATTCTATTTTGGCCCGGGTGCCGGCGGGGATGTGACATCGAACATCGACCGTTGGGTCGGCCAGTTCGAACCGACCAGCGGACCGGACAGAGGCACGAAGCAGGTGAACGGCATGGAAGTGTCCACCGTGCGTATCGGCGGTGCGTACCTGAATCCGTCCGGTCCCATGATGCAGTCGATGGGGAAGAAGCCCGGTTACCGTTTGCTCGGTGCCATCGTGGCAGGCCCGCAGGGTTCCGTGTTCTTCAAGATGACGGGTCCCGAGAAGAGCATCGCAGCGGCAGAAGCGGAGTTCGAGGCGTTGGTGGGATCGCTGTCCAAATAGGCAGAAGGCAGTTGTGAGTTTGGCAAGAAGAGAGAAGTGAGGCTGGCGGCAGTAGCGCTCCCGGCCTCACATCTCTCTTCTTGTTTTCATGATGTGCTTCTCAGTAAATCTCTACGGCGTACTTCCCTGCCGGAGCGTTGCGATCTTCACCCCCACCATGATGACCCCACCACCCACGAGTGCTGCGATCGTGACCGGTTCGTTCAGCAGGGCCGCTGCCACGAACATCGTGACGATCGGTTCGACGTAGAGCATACTGCTCACCTGCGCCACGGGCAATGCCTTGAGAGCATCATACCAGTAGATGTAGGCAAGTCCGGAGCACAGCACACCCAGAAATCCGATCGCTACCCATCCCCCGGACGAAAGCTTCGCCAGATCTGCGGGTCCGTCCTTCATGAGCCAGAAGACCGATGTGAACAGCCATCCGCTCCCCATGACGTAGAGTGTCATGGGTGCCGCGCGGTGGCGGTGCAGGGCTTTGCGCGAGTAGACCGAGAAGAGTGACCAGGTGATGGTGCTCAACCCGACGAGGACGTCTCCGGGTGCACCGAACGCCCCATCGGTGAGCCGGTGCCAATCGCCGCGCGAGACAACGAGCAAGACGCCCAGGGCACCGACGAGGATCCCGATGATGTGATTCCGGTGCAGGGGATCGTCGAGCACGACACGGGCAACGATGGCGGTGACCAACGGGATCGCCGTGATGATCCAGGCGGTGGTCGAGGCCAGCGAGGTCACGAGTCCTTCCACCTGCAGCCACTGGTGGACGGTGATGCCGAGGAGCCCGAGCAGTGCGAAGCTGCGGAGGTCGGCTGCGGTGGGGATGAAGAACTCATGACGCAGGGGGACGGCGAGTGAGAGCACCAGCACGCCGATCCCGAAGCGAAGCCAGACGACGGTCATCGGTTGCACGTCGTGGAGGGCGATCTTGGTGGCAATGAACGAGGCGCCCCACACGACGACAGCGAAAAGCGCGCCATAATACGGACGGTTGGGGGAAGGGGCTTGATCAGTCACGTGGGGGGTGCATACGGTTTTTCATTTCTTATGATACCCCATTTCCACGCCGAAGGCAACCGTCAGCGCCCCGTGTTTTTCACCGCTCGGATATGTATATTCGGGCACACAATCTCTGAAGATCATGCCGACACTTGCTGCTCTTGATATAGGTTCCAATGCCATGCGGCTGTCCATCGCTTCCGTGGACGCCGAGAAGCAGATCACCGTTCTGGATATGCTGCGTGAACCGGTCCGCCTGGGGCAGGATGTCTTCACGACCGGTGTCATCACCGAGAAGACCATGGAGGTCGCCTGCGACGCGCTCCTTCGCTTCCGCCAGGCGATCGATGGCCGCGGGGCGAAACATGTCCGCGTGGTGGCGACCAGTGCCATGCGTGATGCCGTGAACCGGGAGATCTTTCTGGACCGCGTGCAGCAGGCCACGGGATTGGAGATCAGCATCATCGGGCCCGAGGAGGAAGCGCGCCTCATCCATCTTGCGGTGAAAGAGCGCGTGGACCTGCACGAGCGTTTTGCGGTCCTGGTGGACATTGGCGGAGGCAGCACGGAGATCACCCTGGCCGCAGACGGCGAGATCCTGTCCACGGCAAGTTACCGGATGGGGTCCGTACGATTGCTCCGCACCCTCGGTGAGCGGTCGGTGGATGAGCGGCAGGTCCAGCAGTTGATCCAGGAATACGTGGATGCGACGCAGCGCCGGATCAGCCGGGAGATCGGCGACCGGAAGATCGATCTGTGCATCGGTACCGGCGGCAATCTGGAATCCCTGGGTGACCTGCGGAAGGAACTGCTCGGCGCCGAAAAGGACACGGTGATCCCGGCCGGGGAGTTGGATGTTCTGGTTGCGAAGCTGACGTCCCTGACGTACCAGGAACGGGTGCAACAGCTCAGACTCCGTCCGGACCGCGCCGACGTGATCGTACCGGCTGCCCTGATCATTCAGAAGATCCTGCGCATCTCGCGCGCGAGCCAGTTGATCGTGCCACGGGTCGGGCTGAAAGACGGACTGCTCCTGGACATCGTCGAGGACCTGTATGGCGATCGGAAGCATCTGCGCCGTGAACAGGTCGTGGCGTCGGCGGTGCAGGTGGGGCGGAAGTATCAGTTCGACGAGCCGCATGCACTCACGGTGTCCCGTTTTGCCGGACAGCTCTTCGACCGTACGAAGGATCTGCACCGTCTTGGCCCCGAGCATCGTCTCTTCCTGGAGGTCGCGGCGCTCCTCCATGATATCGGGCAGTTCATCGGAGCGGCGGACCATCACAAGCATACGCAGTATCTGCTGATGGCGACGCCGATGATCGGACTGACGCGCGATCAGGTGGCGGTCATTGCGAACGTCGCGCGGTATCACCGGAAGTCGCTGCCCAAGCAGGCGCATGATGCCTACCGGGCGTTGTCGCCGAAGGAGCGCATGGTGGTTTCCAAGCTCGCCGCGTTGCTCCGCATGGCGGATGCGATGGACAATGAGCATGCCTCGAAGGTGCATACCATCGAGACGGACTACAAGAAGCCGAAGTTCATGCTCACGCTGCGTGGCGATGGGGATCTGTTGCTGGAGAAGTGGGCGCTCGCGAAGAAGGCCGACATGTTCGAGGAGGTGTACGGTGTGAAATTGGTGGTGGGGGAATAGATGGCAACGCGAGCACGCAAAGAAGGCAAAGACAAGAACGCCAGGAAGAGGATGCCGGGAAGAGCGAAGACAGTGACGCGCAGATCGGTGAGGACGGGAACGCCAGGAACGACGAAGACAGGGTCGCGAGGGAGGGTGGAAGCAAGGGCGCCACGAAGGGTGGAGACAAGGACGCAGAGCGCGGTACAGTCATCTGGCGTTGCATCTTCCCGGGTCGATGCGGTGCGGGTGGTAAGCGGGGCGCTGGACGACCGGCTTGGCGTGTTCATGCTCCGGTTGCGTCAGGCGCGCACGCGGGCAACGGAGCCTGCGATCCACGACCTGCGTGTGTCGATGCGCCGGCTCATCGCGGTCCTGGATCTGGCGAAGGAGATCGTTCCTGATGCCGGAGTGGCTCCGCTGTGCCGGAAGCTCCGGAGATCGCTCAAAGGGTTCAACGCCGTGCGGGACATTCACATCTCGCTGCTTGCCGCGCGGGAGCTTCAGCGGGCTGTGCCGGCGGTGAGGGTGTACATGGGGGCATTGCGCAAACGGGAGGTCTTGCTGCTCCGGGAGTGTGGGGCCTCCCTGCGGTCCATGGATGAACGGTCTGTTGAACGGTCGGTGGCCACCGTGCAGCAATCGTTGTTCGCCGTTGGCGCGGACCCGGTCCTTGCGTCGGCGATGCCCGCGGTGTTGCGTGGTGCGATGGCACGGATCTCTGTCCGTGCGGTGCGGGCCCTCCGCAATGTGAACGCTGCCGACGCATCCACGATCCACACGTTGCGTGTGTCGTTCAAGAAACTGCGCTATGCGGTGGAAGTCCTGGCGCCGTTGATCGGAGGGTTCCCGAAGGCAACGAAGCAATGGATGGGTGAGTATCAGACGCTCATGGGGGAGGTGCAGGATTGCGAGGTCATGATCGCCGGGGCGCGGCGGTTTACCGCCGCACCTGTGGCCGGGCGCAGGATCCCGATGATCGCGGTGCAAGAAGCGCTTGCTGTACGCAAGAACAGAGCCCTGGCGGCGTTCCTGCTGCGGGCGGGGGAGTTGGAAACGCGGTGCCCGCGGGGGTGACCGGCCAGGCTTATGGCGAGAAGCGCGTGGCAGTGTGGGTACCCCGGTTGCGGAAGGAGCCAGCGTCGCGTCCGGGTTGGTCGCGGAAGGAGAACAGCGGCGCGTCCGGGTTGGTCGCGCTAGCGGCCCTGCTCGATATCCAACAATCGTTGTTTCCGCCAGAGTCCGCCGCCGTACCCACCGAGTTTGCCGCTTTTGTTCACCACGCGGTGACAGGGGATCACGATCGCGATGCGGTTCTTCCCGTTCGCGCTTCCCGCCGCACGCTGGGCGTTGGGCGTCCCTGCGCGCTCTGCGAGGTCCTCGTAGGAGATCGTGGTTCCATAGGGAATGCGGCGCAGCTCATCCCACACTTTCTGTTGGAACGGGCTCCCGGGATATTCAAGCGGCACCTTGAACGTGCGCAGCTTCCCCTGGAAGTAGAGGGCGAGTTCATCACGGAGGTTCTTCAGGATCGCATTGTTCCCCGGAACGATCGGACGTTTGAAGGCACGCCGCAGGGTCACGAACTGTGCATCCAGCATACGCCGGTCGGTGAATTCCAGCAGCACCAGATGCTTCTCCGTTGCGCCGGCAATCAGCGGGCCCAGCGGACTCTCTATCCACGTGACCAGCAAACATTCTGAACGGTGCGCTTTTCCGGGTGGGGTCCCGAAGGTCTTTGCGAACGCCTCCCGGAAACCGCTGTGTGAATCATAGCCGTGGCCGAGCGTCACATCATCCAATCGTTTCCCCAGCCTGATCTGCTCGAAGGCCTTCCCCAGTCTCCGGCCCCGGCTGTATGCCTGGAATGTCATACCGTAGTTCTTCTGAAAGTAGCGTCGCGCCCGCGCCGGGTCGATCCCGAGTTTCCGGATATTGCCATCCCGCACGCGTGCATCCGGTGAACGGTCGACCAGTGCCAGCAATTCGGCCACCCACGCTGGTGGTGCACCGGCTGCACTCATCGGCTTGCACCGTTTGCACGGGCGGTACCCTGCGAAGAGTGCCTCTTTCGTGGTTGCGAAGAACTCGACGTTCTTCGGGAATGGCTTGCGCGCGCCGCAGGAGGGTTTGCAGAAGATCCCGGTCGTGCGGACGCCGAGATAGAAGACGCCGTCGTAGGTGACGTCGCTCTGCTGATACGCGCGCTCCATCACGGCGCGTGAGGGGAGTGTGTGCATGGGCATGATCCTTCATGATGTCCAACCGATCGTACGGCAACGGCGCCATACTGCATCAACGATACCGTATGGCGCCGCCAGAGTCCACCGGAAAATGGACATCGATATCGAATGATCCCTGCCGCAGCTTGTTCCGGTCTGCCGGGAACTCCGGGGGGCGCCCTGATGGATGTCGGGCCGGAGGGGGGCAAAGTGTGAGGAATGCAAAATCCTCCTGCCAGGATCGTATCGGTCAACCTTGCGGCCCTGGAGCGTGTCCAATATGCGATCCGGGGAATTGTGCGGCATTGGTGTGTTCTGCCCGGCTTCTTTCATTTCACCCCCCATTTTTGTAAATTTCTTATTCGATTTCAGCAACGATCCCCTGTGACACCTGGAGGTTCCATGGCATTCGACATCAAGGCCATCAACGAAAAGATCCAGCGCGAAAGCGCCTTTGTGGATATTCTGCAGAACGAGCTCGGCAAGGTCATTGTCGGCCAGAAATACATGGTCGAACGGCTCCTGGTCGGTCTCCTCTCCAATGGCCATATCCTACTTGAAGGCGTGCCCGGCCTGGCCAAGACGCTCAGCGTCAAGACCCTTGCGGCGGCCATTCAGGCAAAATTCCAGCGGATCCAGTTCACGCCGGACCTCTTGCCTGCCGACCTTGTGGGCACCATGATCTTCAATCAGAAGGACGCGTCCTTCCAGACGAAGAAGGGGCCGATCTTCGCGAACTTCATCCTGGCGGACGAGATCAACCGTTCTCCGGCGAAGGTGCAGAGCGCGCTCCTCGAGGCCATGCAGGAGCGTCAGGTGACGATCGGCGAGAACACCTACAAGCTTCCGGAGCCGTTCCTGGTGCTGGCGACGCAGAACCCGATCGAGCAGGAGGGAACGTATCCGCTTCCCGAAGCACAGGTCGACCGGTTCATGTTGAAGGTGAAGATCGGGTATCCGACGAAGGACGAAGAGTTGCAGATCATGCGGGCGAATGTGGCCGGAGCGCTCAAGACCCCGAGTGCGGTCGTGAAGCCTGAGGACATCATCAGTGCGCGCGAGGCGGTGGGCGAGATCTACATGGATGAGAAGATCGAGCGGTACATCCTGGACATCGTCTTTGCCACGCGTAATCCGAAGGCTTACAACCTCAACAATCTGGCGCAGCTCATCAGTTACGGAGCGTCGCCGCGTGCATCGATCAATCTTGCGCTCGGTGCGAAGGCGTACGCCTTCATCAAGCGCCGCGGCTACGTGATCCCGGAGGATGTCCGGGCGGTGAGTCTGGATGTGCTCCGCCATCGTGTGGCGGTCACGTACGAGGCCGAGGCGGAAGAAGTGACCTCCGAGGCGGTGGTGCAGGAAGTGTTGAACAAGATCGAAGTACCGTAAGGTCACATGGAAACCCGTGATCTCTTAAGAAAAGTCCGCCAGATCGAGATCAAGACCCGCGGCCTGGTCAATCAGATCTTCTCCGGCGAATACCACTCCGTCTTCAAAGGACGGGGGATGGAGTTCTCCGAGGTGCGGGAGTACCAGTACGGCGACGACATCCGGAGCATCGACTGGAACGTCTCGGCGCGCTTCAACCATCCGTTCGTGAAGATCTTCGAAGAAGAGCGCGAGCTGACGGTGATGCTGGTCGTGGACTTCAGCCGGTCCGGACAGTTCGGCACGGCGCAGGCGATGAAGAACGAGATCGCCGCCGAGATCTGTGCCGTGCTCGCGTTCTCCGCCATCAAGAACAACGACAAGGTCGGCCTCATCCTGTTCACCGACCGCATCGAGAAGTTCGTCCCTCCGAAGAAGGGGCGTGCACACATCCTCCGCATCATCCGCGAACTCATCTCGTTCCAGGCGCAAGGGAGCGGTACCAGCATCCGTGGTGCGCTCGAGTACCTGAACCATGTGCACAAGAAGCGCACGATCGCGTTCGTGATCTCGGACTTCATCGACGATGGGTACGACCAGATCCTCCGCATCATCAGCAAGAAGCATGACGTGATCGCGGTGGAATTGTCCGACCCGCGCGAAGAATCGCTTCCGGAGTCGGGACTCATGAAGTTTACCGATGCGGAGTCGGGCCGTGAGCGGTGGGTGGACACGTCGGACCGTGCCGTGCGTGCGTCGTTCGTGAAGTACTGGAAGGACCGCCGCGACCAGCGCCGCAGTCTTTTCCTCCGCAGCAAAGTGGATGCGATCCCGGTGCGCATCGACCGTCCGTACATCAAACCGATCGTGGATTTCTTCAAGCGCCGGGAGAGCAGGCTATGATGACTGGTGCATGCCGCCGGGTGGCTCTTCTGGTGCTGATGGCCGCGATGCTCTTGCTTCAGGGCTCCGTGACACGCCTCCATGCGCAACGCGCATCCGTGCGCGCGCACATCGACTCGACGGTCTACCTTGTCGGCGACCGCATCATCGTGCATGTGGATGTGTTCCATACGCCCGGCCTGACGTTGCAGCCCCTGGTGGCCGATTCCATCGGCGGGTTCACGGTACTCGGACAGTCGGGGGTGCAGAAGATCACTGATTCCACGTCGCGGGCGGAGTTCGTCCTCGCGAAGTACGACTCGGGTGATGCCACCATCCCGTCGATGCCTTTCCTGTTCTTTCTCCCGGGGGATACGGCATCGCACCATGCGCAGACGAACGAGCTGGCGGTGACCATCACCACGGTGCCGCCGGATACCTCCAAGGACATCAAGGACCTTCGTCCGATCATGTCGCTTCCGCTTGCATGGGAGGACATCGGGTTGTATGGCGGGATCATCCTGGTCATCCTTGCGCTCGCGTATTTCGGCTACCGTTTCTGGAAGAAGCGCAAGGCGGCGAGAGGCGACGACGGATTCGTTCCGCCGCCCCGGCCCGCGCATGCGATCGCCCTGGAAGAGCTGGGAGCATTGAAGGCGAAGAAGCTCTGGCAGGCGGGGCAGGTGAAGGAGTATTACTCGGAACTGACGGAGATACTCCGGCGCTACTTCGAGAACAGGTACGCGATGCCCGCGCTGGAAGAGACCACCGACGAGATCATAGAGGGGCTCCGCAAGCTCCGGCCGGGAACTGAACTGTTGCACAGCACGGAATCGGTGCTGCGGACGGCGGACCTTGTGAAGTTCGCCAAGCATACGCCTTCGATGAGCGAACACGAGCAGGCGATGGAGGCCGTGTATGTGTTCGTCGACCGCACGAAGATCGTGGATATGACGCCGGTCGCTGTCGCGGAGAAGGGTGCGGACAATGTGGCATCCTAACACGACGTTCGCCAACCCGGAATTCCTCTGGGGGCTGATCATCATTCCCCTGCTGGTCTCCTGGTACATCCGGCGGCACCGCCGGGCGTTCAGCGACGTGCGTTTCTCCACGCTGGATGCATTTGCGGGGGTGAAGCCGACGTGGCGGGAACGGTTGCGCCATGGACCCATGGTCCTCCGCATGGTCATCATTGCTGCCGTGATCGTGGGCATGGCCCGGCCGCAGACGACGTCGCAGGGCGAGGATATCTACACGGAAGGCATCGACATCGCCATGCTACTCGACATCAGCGGCAGTATGCTGGCCGAGGATTTCCAGCCCAACCGTATCAAGGCGGCGAAGGCCGTGGCGCAGGAATTCGTCGACGGCCGCCGGAATGACCGTATCGGGCTGGTGATCTTCGCCGGGCAGAGTTTCACGCAGTGTCCGATGACCACGGACTACCGGGTCCTGAAGGATCTGTTACGCCAGGTGGAGCCGGGCATGGTCGAGGATGGCACCGCCATCGGCATGGCCATCGCCCAGGGCGTGAACCGTCTGAAGGACGGTAAGGCGAAGAGCAAAGTGATGATCCTGCTCACCGATGGTGTGAACAACCGCGGCGAGATCGACCCGATCACGGCGGCGCAGATCGCGCAGACGTTCGACATCAGGATCTACACCGTGGGCGTCGGGACCATCGGTGAAGCGCCGTATCCGGTCCAGACGCCGTTCGGAACGCGCTATCAGAATGTGCCGGTGGACGTGGATGAGAAGACCCTGTCCGCGATCGCAGAGATGACCGGCGCGAAGTATTTCCGTGCGAAGAACAACCGCGCGTTGAAACAGATCTATGAAGAGATCGACCAGCTGGAGAAGACCCGCATCGAAGTGAAGTCGTACCGTTCGTATACCGAGCGGTTCACTCCGTGGGCATGGCTGGCGCTGGCGGCGCTGCTGCTCGAGCTCCTGGTCTCCGGGGTCATCCTCAGGAAGGTGCCGTGATGGTCCGGTTCGTCCATGAAGAATACCTGATGCTCCTGGCCGTCATTCCGGTGCTGCTTGCGCTGGGATGGTGGATGTGGCGTCTCCGGAAGGGTGCGGCCGCGAAGTTCGCGGCCCCGGCGATGCTCGCGCGGCTTGCCCCGGCGGCAAGCACGTTCAAACGTCCGGTGAAGTTCGGGCTCCAGCTTCTCATTGTCGCCGTGCTCATCCTTGCGCTCGCGGACCTGCAGGTGGGGACGCGTCTTGAAGAAGTGAAGCAGGAGGGCGTAGAGATCTTTCTGGTGCTGGATCTGTCGCTCAGCATGAAGGCCGAGGACATCAAGCCGAACCGCCTCGAGAAGGCGAAGCTGGAGATCCGCAATCTGATCGCGCGGTTGGGCGGGGACCGGATCGGGCTCGTGGTGTTCGCCGGGAAGGCGTATACGCAATTCCCCCTCACCACGGATTACAGTGCGGCGAATCTGTTCCTGGATGCGATCGACGTGGACGCGGTCTCCATCCCCGGCACCGCCATCGGTTCGGCGATCGAGCAGGCGATGGCATCGTTCGATCTCAAGGATCCGACGACGAAAGTGATCGTCGTGATCACGGACGGCGAGAACACCGATGGCGATGTCTTTGAGGCGGCCGAGGCCGCGGTGGCCAAAGGGGTGATGATCTATACCATCGGCATGGGTTCGCCCACGGGCGCACCGATCCCGTTGATGACCAATGCGGGGGTGAGTGATTTCAAACGTGACCGCATGGGTGCGGTCGTTGTGACGAAGCTGGACGAAGCGTCGCTCGAGCGCATTGCGCTGATCGGCAAGGGGAAGTATTTCCGGGCATCAACGTCGCAGGATGAACTCGATGCCATCTATAAGGATGTGAATGCGTTGCAGAAGAGGGAATTCGGCGTGAAGCAGTTCACGGACTACGAGGACCGGTTCCAGTTCTTCCTTGCGTTCGCGCTGCTCCTGCTGGTCCTGGAACTGATGTTGTCGGAGAACAAGACTCCCTGGCTGTCGCTCGGACGGTTCCTGCGGCGCGAGGAGGAGGTGAAGGCGTGACACGAGGACATGTGCTGGTGCTTCTCTGTCTGGCGTTGTGTGCCCTGCCGGTGCGGGCGCAATCGGTCCGTTCGCTGGTGAACGGCGGCAATGACTTCTATCATGATCAGCGTTTTCCGGACGCCGAGATCAAGTACCGCAAGGCACTCGAACAGGATCAACAGCTCGTGCAGGGCCATTTCAATCTTGGCAACTCCCTGTACCGCCAGGGGAAGTACGATGAAGCCGTGAGAGCGTATGATGCGGCGCGTCAGGTGGCGACCGAAAGTCAGACCCGTGCGAATGCCTCCTACAACATCGGCAACGCCTGGATGAAGGCGCAGCAGCCGCAGAAGGCCATCCAGGCGTATGTGGATGGGCTCAAGCTGAACCCCGACGACCAGGAGGCGAAATACAATCTGTCCGCTGCGCTCCGCATGCTTCAACAGCAGCAGCAACAACAGCAACAACAGAACAAGCAGAACAAAGACAAGCAGCAGAACAAGGACAAACACAATCAGCAGCAACAGCAGCAGAACAAGGATCAGCAGGACCAGCAGAAGCAGCAACAACAGCAGCAGGACCAGAAACAGGACCAGCAGCAACAGCGTCAGCCGCAGCAGCAGGAGAAGCAGATCTCGAAAGCCGACGCCGAACGCATACTTGACGTGCTGAAGAACAATGAACGCGACATCCAGAAGAAACGCCAGGCCAAACCTGCGGGCCGTGCGCGCACAGACAGGGACTGGTAAGGCGATGGGACGGACAGTCACCGGACTCCTTGTTGCCCTTGTGCTGTTCCGGGCTGCAGGCGTGGCGCAGACGGCGAGGTTCGAGGCCTCCGTGGACCGTACCACGGTGGGCCAGGGCGAGCAATTCAACTATGTGCTCACGCTGGAAGGGCAATTCGCCGGAGGCGGGAAGAACCTCCAGTTGCCCGACATGAGCAAGTTCCACATCATGGCCGGCCCGAACCAGTCCACAAGCATGCAGATCATCAACGGGTCCGTGTCGTCCTCGGTCACGTATGCGTACGTCCTGCAGCCGAAGGAGATGGGCACGTTCACCATCGGGCCTGCGTCGATCGAAGCCGGCGGCGCCGTGCTCAAGAGTTCACCCGTCACCATCCAGGTCGTGAAGGCCGCTCCGCGTCAGAACCGTCAGCAGCAGGGCGGCGATCCCACGGCGGGGCTTTCGGAGGAGTTGTTCCTGCGTGCGGTGGTGGACCGCAATCATGTGATGCAGGGGGACCAGGTGAACCTGGTCTTCAAGCTGTACACCCGTGTATCGGTCGTGAATTATGCCGTGTCCAAGAATCCGGCGATGACGGGATTCTGGAGCGAGGATGTCGAGATCCCCAAGAACATCAGTTTGACCAACGAGACCATCAACGGCAAGACGTACCGCGTGGGTGTTCTGAGGCGCGTGGCGTTGTTTCCCACGCAGTCGGGGACGCTCGAAGTGGGGCCGATGGAAGTGCAGACGACCGTGCAGTTGCAGAACCCGCGATCGAATGATCCGTTCGAGGCCTTCTTCCGTGATCCGTTCGGGCGCAACGTCAGCTACACCGCGGCGAGCGAAGCGGTGAAGGTGGTGGTCGACCCCCTCCCCGGGGGTGCACCGTCCGACTTCAAGGGTGCCATCGGTCAATTTGCGATGAGTACCAGCATCGACAAGAGATCGACCCGTTCGAATGAGCCGGTGAGCCTGAAGGTAACGGTGTCCGGAACGGGGAATATCAAGCTGCTCGAGGCGCCGGCGTTGGAGTTGCCGCCGGATTTCGAGCAGTACAGCCCGAAGGTCACCGAATCGATCAACCGTTCGCAGGGTCGCGTCAGCGGCAGCAAGACCTTTGAGTACCTGATGATCCCGCGCTATCCGGGGTTGAAGGTCATCAAGCCGGTCACGATGTCCTACTTCGATCTCAAGAAGCGTGAGTACGTCCATCTCCGTTCACCGCAGATCGACCTGAATGTCGAGCAGGGCGCAGCCGGGAGTGCCCCGGTGATCTCGGGGGTGAACCGGGAGGATGTGCGGCTGCTGAGTCAGGATATCCGATTCATCAAGATGAGTACGCCGGTGATCGTGCGGCCGGGCGACCGGTTGTATAAAGATCCCCTGTTCATCATCCTGATGGTGCTGCCATTCGCCGGCCTTGCTGGTGCCTGGGTGTACGCACGGCAGCGGCAGGTGGTGATGGCCGATCAGGCCGGGTACCGGAACCGTCGTGCGATGAAGGTGGCACAGAAGGGTTTGCGCGAGGCGGAGTACTTGTTGAAGGAGAAGTCGCCGCGCAAGGGAGAACCGTCGTCCAACCAGCGCCTGCGTTTCTACGCGGAAATATCGAAGGCTCTCTGGAAGTACCTTGGCGACAAGCTGACCATTCCGCAGGCCGAGTTCTCCGTGGAGGGCGCCGTCACCGTTCTCCGTGAGCGTGGTGCGGCGGAAGAATTGCTGACGTCGTTGCGATCCGTGCTGGAGACGTGCGACATGGCGAGGTTCGCGCCGACGAGCCTCGAGTTGACGGCGATGCAGAAGACCTATGACGATGCCCGGCGGGTGATCGTGGATGTTGAACGGACACTGAGGGCACGATGAAACGGATCCTCGTTCTTCTTGCGGTGATGTGTGTGGCGATCGGGATGCAGGCGCAGACGGTGGAGCAACGGTACCAGCAGGGGAATGCGCTGTATCAGCAGGGGAAGTTCGCCGAACCTGCCGCCGCCTATGAGACGATCCTGCAGGCGGGGTATACCGGTGGCGAGATCTGTTTCAATCTCGGCAACGCGTATTACAAGCAGGGGAACATGGGGAAGGCCATCCTGAATTTCGAGCGCGCTCTCCGGTTCCTACCTGCCGACGATGATGTGCGGCACAATCTCCAGCTTGCCAACCTGCAGATCGTGGACCGGATCGATCCGGCACCGCGGCTGTTCCTGTGGGACTGGTGGGACGGGATCAAGGATGTATTCTCGCTGAATGCGATCACGTGGCTGACCTGGCTGATGGTGGTGTTCTTCCTGGGATCGGTCGCCCTCATCCTGCTGGCGCGGACCTATGCGCTGCGGAAGTCGGGCCTGATCGCTTCGATCGCGACCGGGGTGATGGTGGTGATGGCAGTGGCCATCTTCAGCGGCAAGGTGATCGACGCGAACAGCAATGAAGAGGCCGTGATCACGGCGGCGATCGCCACGGCGAAGAACTCGCCCGACGCGAAGAGCAGTGATGCATTCGTCATCCATGCCGGGCTGAAGGTGCGCATCTCCGATTCGATCGGCCAGTGGCTCCGCATCCGGCTGGTGGATGGCAAGGTCGGGTGGGTGGAGATCAAATCCGCGGAGCGGATTTGATCTCAATTGAGAACTAAGAACTAAGAATTCTTAATTCTTAATTGGTGCTAGAAGCGATAGGTCCAGTCGTGATTGAGGTAGCGCGTCTCCGCGAGGGCACGGATCTCTTCGAGTGGTAGCTGCCCGTATGCCGTTGTAGCATCCCATTCCTTCCGTAGCGCGGCCGTCAGTTCGGCCGCATCCAATCCCAGGTTCACCAGAAACTCCTGATGTGATCTCCCCTCGCGGTACTCCGGCTGATGCCCGGGCATCGGTAAGAGTTCCTCGATGATGTCCATGTCGAAGTCGAGGAGGAGCGTGCCGTGGAACAGGACCGCGTTGCTCTTTCGTCGCTGTGCATTCCCCGAGAACTTCCGTCCGCCCGATACCAGATCGGTATGTCCCTGATGCGCCACCGGAAGTCCGGCGAGCCGGGATACCACCCTGGCGATACGCTGCAGAACGTAGGAGCCCGTGGAGGTGATGTTCTCCAGTGCCGCATCGCGCTCGATGCGCAGAATGACGGAATAATTCAGGCACCCGGGGCCCTGAACTACCGTACCCCCTCCGCTTGTTCTACGATAGAGGGGGATGCCCCGGGCCACGCAGGCATCCACACGGATCTCTTCCAGGATGTGGTTCGTGTACCCCGCCACAACGAAGTACGTCTCCGGGCTCCAGACGCGCAGGGTCTCGCAGCCGGGGTTCGCATCGCAGAGATCGAGCAGGACGTCGTCGCACGCCAGCTGCATCCCCGGGGTGTGGAGGTGTTCGTCAGTGAAACGCACTGCACTTAGGTATTGTGTGCAGATGAAGAAACGCGTACATTACCCAGTCCTTTTACAGGTGAGAACGAGTGGAAAAAGAACTTACGAAACCCGATGGTACCCCGCAAGGGGCGCAGGCAGAGCAGGAACGCTGGCTGGATTCACTGGAACTGGTGCTGGAATCGGTCCTCCGTGACCAGCCGGCAGAGAAACTTCCGCTGCTCTTCGAGCGTCTGAAGACCCGGTTGCGCGATGCAGGGATGCAGATCCCGCGTTCGGTGAGCACGCCGTACCTCAATACCATCCCGGTGGAAGAGGAGCCCGAGTATCCCGGCGACCGCGAGATCGAGCGCCGGATCAAGAGCTTCATCCGCTGGAATGCCATGGCGATGGTCGTGAATGCCAACCGGGCGCACAGCGGCCTGGGCGGGCACATCTCGTCCTACGCGTCATCTGCCACCCTGTACGAGGTGGCGTTCAACCACTTCTTCCGTGGGGGTGATGGCGACCGTCCGGCGGACATGGTCTATTTTCAGGGCCACGCCTCCCCGGGCATCTACGCCCGTGCGTTCCTCGAGGGACGCATCGACACACAGAAGCTGCATCATTTCCGTCAGGAACTCGCGCGGACGGGGGGACTCTCGTCGTACCCGCATCCGTACCTGATGCCGGGCTTCTGGCAGTTCCCCACAGTATCGATGGGCCTCGGCCCGATCATGTCCATCTATCAGGCGCGCTTCAACCGCTACCTCAAGGCCCGCGGCTTCATCACCGGCGAAGAGCCCAAGGTCTGGTCATTCGGCGGCGATGGTGAAACGGACGAGCCGGAAACGCTCGGTGCGCTCACGCTTGCATCGCGCGAGGGGCTGGACAATCTGGTGTGGATCGTGAATTGCAATCTTCAACGGCTCGACGGGCCGGTGCGTGGCAACGGCAAGATCATCCAGGAATTGGAATCGGCCTTCCGTGGTGCGGGATGGAACGTCATCAAGGTGGTGTGGGGTTCGGACTGGGACCCGCTCCTTGCCGAGGACAGTGATGGCCTGCTGATGAAACGCATGGAAGAAGCTGTTGACGGCGACTTCCAGAAGTATTCCGTCGAAACAGGCAGCTATACACGCAAGCATTTCTTCGGGAAATATCCCGAACTCGCGAAGCGTGCGCTCAAGCTGACCGACGAGCAGATCCGGAAACTCCAGCGTGGCGGCCATGATCCGCGCAAAGTCTACGCCGCGTATAAGGCAGCGATGGAGCACCGGGGTTCGCCGACGGTGATCCTGGCGAAGACCGTGAAAGGATACGGGCTGGGTGAGGCCGGCGAAGGCCGGAACGTGTCGCACCAGCAGAAGAAGCTGAATGAGAAGGAGTTGCGGGAGTTCCGCTCGCGATTCGGCATCCCGATCAATGATGAAGATGTGGCGGATACGCCGTTCTACCGGCCGCCCGACGACAGTCCGGAGATCACGTACCTCCGTGAGCGCCGCAAGACACTTGGCGGCAGTCTGCCGCGAAGGGTCGAGAGCGCGCCCGTGGCTGAGATCCCTGCGTTGGACAAGTTCGCCGAGTTCCTCAAGGGCACCGGGCACACCGAGGTGTCGACCACGATGGCATTCGTCCGCATGCTCAGCATGCTCCTGCGGAACAAGTCCGTCGGGAAGAACATCGTCCCCATCATCCCTGATGAGGCGCGAACGTTCGGCATGGACCCGCTCTTCCGCGAGATCGGCATCTACTCGCCGAAGGGGCAGTTGTACGAGCCGGTCGACTCGGAGTCGTTGTTGTATTACCGTGAAAGCAAAGACGGGCAGATCCTGGAAGAGGGGATCACCGAAGCGGGCGCCATGTCGTCGTTCATCGCGGCGGCCACGGCGTACGCGAACCACGGTGTGAACATGATCCCGTTCTATATTTATTATTCGATGTTCGGATTCCAGCGCATTGGCGATCTGGCGTGGGCGGCAGGCGACATGCGGGCGAAGGGATTCATGCTTGGCGCCACGGCCGGCCGGACGACGCTGAACGGCGAGGGCCTGCAGCATGAGGATGGTCACAGTCAGCTGCTTGCGACGACCATCCCGAACATGCGTGCCTATGATCCGGCATTCTCCTATGAGACGGCAGTGATCGTGCAGGATGGGCTCCGCCGCATGTACGGTGAGGGCGAAGCGGTGTTCTACTACCTCACGCTCTATAATGAGAATTATCCGATGCCCCCGATGCCGGAAGGCGTGACGGAAGGCATTCTGAAGGGGTTGTACAAGTTCAGGAAAGCAGAGGGGAAGGGGCAGCACACCGCGCAGATCTTCGCCAGTGGCCCGATCATCCGTCAGGCGCTGCGTGCACAGGAGATCCTTGCGGACCAGTACTACATCTCGGCCGACATCTGGAGTGCCACGAGTTACAAGGCGCTGCGGAACGACGCGCTGAATGCGCAGCGATGGAATATGTTGCATCCGACGGAGCCGCCGAAGGTGTCGTACGTGGAGCAGGTGCTGCAGGCAGAGAAGGGCCCGTTCATCGCCGTCTCCGATTACATGAAGCTCGTTCCCGACCAGATCGCGCCGTGGGTCCCCGGCGGGTTGACGACGCTCGGAACGGACGGCTTCGGGCGGAGCGACACGCGCCCTGCACTGCGGCGGTTCTTTGAGATCGATGCGGAGAGCATCGTGATCGCAACGTTGTATGCCCTCGCCCGCAAAGGGGAGTATGATCCCGCCAGGGTCGCGGCGGCGATCCGGGACCTGGGCGTCGATCCGGAGAAGCATTTCCCCGAGATCGTTTGAGTTCACTGGCGAAGCAAAGGAGCATTCATGGAGATACGTCTACCGCGGCTGGGTGAGGGATCTGATTCCGGCACCGTCGCGACGATCTTTGTCAAACAGGGCGATCGCATCGCGCAGGATCAGCCCGTGCTTGAACTGGAGAGCGAGAAGGCCGTGGCATCGATCCCGTCGCCTGTTGCGGGCGTCGTCGGAACGGTGCACGTGAAGGAAGGTGATGTCATCAAGGTTGGCGCCTTGCTGCTGACCGTGAGTGAAGATGGCGCGGCCGCGGCTACGCCCGCACCGCGGACGGTGGATGCAAGCGTTGGTGATGAGGAACCCGAGGAGGCACCTGCACGTCCGGCGGCCCCCGCAGCAGGTGCGCGGCCGATGATGCAACCGAGCGGAGCCGTGCTCGAGGTACCGACAGGCCCGCAGCCGCCGGCATCCCCGACGGTGAGAAGGATCGCCCGCGAACTGGATATCGACCTTCGCCGTGTGCGGGGTACCGAGTCCGGTGGCCGTGTGAGCGTTGCGGACGTGCGCCGGTACATCCAGTGGCTCCAGGAGACCGCGCTCGGTACGCGCCCGGCAACGGGTGGCGCAGCAGTGGCAGCGCCTGTGGTTGCCCCGCTCCGGCGGTCGTGGATTTCTCGAAGTGGGGCAAGGTGGAGAGCAAGCGGATCACGACACTCCGGAAGACCATCAGCAACAAGATGGTCGAGTCCTGGACGCACGTGCCGCATGTGACGCAGTTCGACGAGGCCGATGTCACGGCCATCATGGCGCTGCGCAAGAAATATGCGCCGGCGTACGAGAAGAAGGGTGTACGGCTGACGCTCACATCGTTCGCCCTCCGCGCCGTGGCCAACGCGTTGAAGAAACATCCGCTCTTCAATGCCAGCATGCAGGAAGCAACGGGCGAGCTGATCCTCAAGCAGTATTATCATCTCGGGCTTGCCGTGGACACCGAACACGGGCTCATCGTGCCGGTGATCCGTGATGTGGACAAGAAAGACCTGGTGCAGCTCTCAGCCGATGTGACCTCGGTGGCCGACAGGGCGCGTGAACGCAAGCTGGCGCTCGAGGAGATGCAGGGCGGGACGTTCAGCATCTCGAATCAGGGTGGCATCGGCGGAGGTTTCTTCACACCGATCATCAATACGCCGGAAGTGGCGATCCTCGGCATGGGCCGGAGCTCGGCCAGGCCCGTCATACGCGAAGGGAAGGTCGTGGAGCGCACCATCCTGCCGCTCGGGCTGTCGTACGACCACCGGATCATCGACGGCGCCAATGCCGCACGGTTCATCGTGGACCTTGTCCGCGAGTTCGAACAATTCTCCGAAGACGATGTGAAGATCTGACAGGGACTGACACGTGAATACCATTACCACAGATGTTGTTGTCATCGGCGCCGGCCCCGGCGGTTATGCCGCGGCATTCTACGCGGCCGATAAAGGAAAGAGCGTTGTGTTGGTGGAGCGCGATGCCCGGCTCGGTGGTGTCTGTCTGAACCGCGGATGCATCCCTTCCAAGGCGCTGCTCCACGCGGCGAAACTGATCGACGAGGCGAAAGAGTCCTCGTTCCGGGGGATACACTTTGCGGCTCCGCGCATCGATCTGAACGAGATGCGTACGTGGAAGGACAGCGTGATCGAGAAGCTGGCGGGCGGCGTACGCACGCTGGCGCAGAAGCGGGGTGTCCAGGTGCTCGAAGGGAAGGCGCATTTCGAGGATTCCAGGACCCTGCGGGTCGAGACCGCCTCCGGGCAGCAGTTCATCACGTTCGGCAAGGCCATCGTGGCGGTCGGCTCACGGCCGGCGATGCCCCCGGCATTCGACCTCGGCAATCCGCGTGTGATGACCTCCACCGAGGCGTTGGAGATCGAGGAGATCCCGGAGAAGCTGCTGGTTGTCGGCGGCGGGTATATCGGCATGGAGTTGGGGACGGTCTATGCCACGCTCGGCAGTGACGTGATCGTGGTGGAGGCGCTTCCGGCGGTGCTTGCCGGAGCGGATCAGGACCTTGTGCGGCCGGTGCTGCGCCGCGCGGCGAAGCTGTTCAAGGAGGTCCGCACCTCGGTGAAGGTCCTCAAGATGGCCACCTCGGGCAAACAGATCAAAGTGGACATCGAGATGAACGGTGAGAAGCGGCAGGAGATGTACGACCGTGTTCTCGTCTCCGTTGGCCGGGCGCCGAACTGTGCGGACATGGGGATCGAGAATACGAAGATCGTGCAGGACGAGAAGGGCTACATCAAGGTCGACACGCATCAGCAGACCGGTGACCCGAACATCCTTGCCATCGGCGACGTGGTGGGGGGCGTGATGCTTGCGCACAAGGCATCGAAGGAGGCGCGCATCGCGGTGGAAGCGATCATGGGCGAAGACACGGTGTTCGAGAACATCATCATCCCGGCGGTAGTGTTCACCGATCCGGAGATCGCCTGGGCCGGCATGACGGAAGCGGAGGCGAAGGCCGCGAACCGCACGGTGGAAGTGGTGAAGTTCCCGTGGACGGCATCCGGCCGGGCGCTGAGCTTCGACCGGACCGATGGCATGACGAAGCTGATCATCGATCCCGAGACCGAGCGCATCCTCGGGGCGGGCATCGTTGGTGCGGGAGCCGGGGAATTGATCGGCGAGGCGGTGGTGGCGATGGAGATGGGGGCGACGGCGTACGATATGTCGCAGTCCGTGCATCCCCACCCGACACTCTCCGAGACGTGGATGGAGTGTGCGGAAGCGTTCTACGGCCATGCAACACACGTGATGGGCAAGAAGAAGGCGTAAGGAAGAAGAGCCTCCCCGGGATTTCCGGGGACGAAAGCAGAAGGGCGGGAGGAATGGTTCCTCTCGCCCTTTTCATTTCACCGAAGAAGCTGCCGTCATCTTTTACTTCAGCGCCTCTTCCACCGCCTGCACGATCTCTTCAGACAGCGGTTTGGAGCTGGAGCCGAACTTCGCGAGAACGTGGCCGTTCTTATCCACCAGGTACTTCGTGAAATTCCATTTCACGCCGCCCGCTGTTTCCGGGTTCGCATCTTCCGAGGTCAGGTACGCGTACAGCGGATGCTGGTCGCTGCCTTTCACGGAGATCTTCGAGAACATGTCGAAGGTCACGTTGTAGTTCGTGGTGCAGAACGTTTTGATCTCGGCATCCGTCCCGGGTTCCTGCCAGCCGAAGTTGTTCGCCGGGAAGCCGAGGAGGACGAGGCCCTTGTCCTTGTAGCGGCGGTACAGCTCCTCGAGTTCCGTGTACTGCGGGGTGTGGCCGCACTTGGATGCGACGTTCACGATCAGCAGCACCTTCCCTTTGTACCGTGCGAGCGGGACATCCGCGCCGTCGATGTTCTTCAAGGTGAAATCGTGCACGCTCTTCGGCGCGGGCGTTTCGGCGCGCGCATCCTTCGCTGAACCGGTCAGCGAACCCACCATCATCATGTATGCCATCAGGCTCACAGTCAAGATCCTCCTCATCGTGGCTCCTTTCAACAGCGTGACTTTTCATGCGATTAGCACTCCCTATGTAAACAATCACTCGCGGACAGAGTTCCCGGGTGCCCGGGATGCGTCAGGACCCCGATTTTCCCCGAAAACCTTGACTTTCTCCCACCCATTCTCTATCCTGAAATGAGGAATGTGTTCTTTTCATTGAGCAGCGTTTGCGGTCATCACGAGGGTCCGATCCATGGATCCCGGGCGATGCACTCATGCGTAAGCGGTGGATGCAGTGATGTATGTCCGCGAGAGGGAGCTACCGTCATGAAGAAGAGCAAGCGTGTGATGCGACGGAGCATCCTGCAATGCCTGTACGCGCATTTGCAGGACGCGTACGGACTGGAGGCCTCGGCCGAGCAGTTCGTTCAGGACCAGATATCCGATCGAGAGATCGATGCGTTACTGGCGTTCAAGAGCGATGCCCGGATCGATGAATTGCGCAGCGCACTGAACCGGCTGGAGGCGGGGAGCTACGGCTCCTGTCTTGCGTGCAAGAGTCCGGTCGACCAGACCCTCCTGGATGCGGATCCTGCGCGGCGGTTGTGCGGTTCGTGTGAAGTGCTCTACAGCCACATCATGACGCACGGCACAGGGATCCGGCTTTCTTCACGGTTCTGATCCCTGATCGTCCGCTCCGCGTCTCCCGGTACAGCGTCCGTTGTACCGCATTCCTGTTTCACAACCCTGACCATACTCCCGGATCTCCATGAAGCGTGATCTTGTTTCCTTTGCCTTGTGGACGGCGGAAGAGCTCCAGACCGTCCTGCGGATCAGCAGAGAGCTTGCCGCTGATGGCAGCCGTGTCCGCCCGCCCCTCGCGCACAGAACGGCGGCGATGATCTTTGAATGCGCATCGCTCCGTACCCGGGTGTCCTTCGAGGTTGGCATCGCGCAACTGGGGGGACATCCCGTCTTCCTCGATGACACAACGATCCGCATGGCGGCGCGCGAATCCGTTCACGATATCGGGTCGATCGTCTCCCAGTACACCGATCTTATCATCGCGCGGACCGTCCGTCATCAGACATGCGTGCAACTGGCGGAGAGTGCGACGGTACCGGTGATCAATGCGCTCACAGATCTGCTGCATCCCTGTCAGGTGCTCGGTGATGTGTACACGCTCATGGAGCGGCAACGCTTCACGCCGACCACGAAGATCGTGTATGTAGGCGACGGCAACACGATGGCGAACTCCTGGCTCGAGTGCGCCGCCCGATTGCCGTTCCATCTCGTGTGTTCATGTCCGGCTGGATACGAGCCTCACCCACGTTTTCTGGAGGAGGCCCAGGCCGCGGGTGTCAGCCGGGTGGAGATGATCCCAGACCCGGTCGATGCTGTTCGCGATGCTGATGTCGTGTACACCGATGTCTGGCCGCAAGCCACGCCCCGTGTTGAAGGGGGCCGGCGTTCTCTCATCTTCAAGCCCTATCAGGTGAACCGGACGTTGCTCAAACATGCGAAGTCGGATCACCTCGTCATGCACCGGCTTCCGGCAAATCGCGGGGAGGAGATCACGGGCGAGGTCCTCGACGGTTCGAATTCCATCGCCGTAGAGCAGGCGCGCAACCGTCTGGCGGTTCAGAATGGCATCATGGCCGCTCTCCTGGACGGTTCTATACGATAGGACCTGAGCTGTCCGGTAAAGTGGGCATTGGCCACGAATGTGGACAGTGCCCGCTGTCGTTTCGACCCCTGCGCCCCGAAAAGGGCAATTCCCTGTCTGGCATGCCTGTTGGAGCATATCCCTGTGAAAGCAGTCACAGCGGAGAGAGGTTCCCATGAAACGAGTGATGATGGTTCTGGCGCTGGTAGCCCTGAGTGGCCTGGCGAGTGTGCGCGCGTTCTCGTTTGGCGGGTTCGAGATATCGTTCGGGGCATTCTATTCTTCCCTGGACCCTCACGGGGAGTGGATCACGGTCGATGCCGGCCTGTACGCCTGGCGGCCGATGCATGTCGAAACGGGTTGGCGTCCGTACCAATTCGGCCGGTGGGTCTGGACCGACGATGGATGGTACTGGGACACGGAGGAGCCGTGGGGGTGGGCAACCTATCATTACGGCCGCTGGTATTTTGATGATTACTATGGTTGGCTCTGGATCCCCGGCTATGACTGGGCACCGGCGTGGGTCGAGTGGCGTTATGGAGGCGACTATGTTGGATGGGCACCGCTCGGGCCGTATGCCGTGTACCACGGTTCCTACGGTATCCATTATTCGCGGCACTGGGTCACCCCCTACCACTACTGGTCGTTCGTGAATTGCCGTCACATGATGCATCACGACATCAACCGGTACGTGTATCGTTCTGAGGATAATACCAGGTTCATCGGACGGACGCGGACGGGTGGCAGTGTACGTCCGGGTAACGGACGGGCACTTTCCCGTGGGCCGGAACCCGAGTACATTGAGCGGCGTGGTGATGTGCGTATCCCGCGCACGACGCTCGTGGATGTTGAAGACCGCGACCGTGTGCGTGGCATGCGGGGCGAAGGAAACGACCGTATCGGCGTCTACCGTCCGCGCATTGAAGACCGCCGTGGCGGGGAGCGTGTGGAACGTCCGGGATCGGTCCGTGAGAACGAACGGATGCCGTCCCTGGATACGCGCCGGATGGATGTGCGGCGCCGTGAAGAAGCGCGTGCCGATGGCAGGTCCATAGACAGGCTGGAGCAGAGGAACACTGAGCCGCGCAGCATGAATCCGGATGGACGTCCGGCAGATCGCAATGGCCGTTGGTTCGAAGTGGCGCCGCGTGAGCGGAGGGATGAGACCCGTCAGGATATGGACCGCAGATCGGTGGACCGTTCGCAACCCGAACGGCGCGTTGAGCGGGGTGCTGATGTCTCCCGTACCGATCGGTCGAACACCGACCGTCGTGTGTGGCGGAACCAGGATGCGGACCGTAGCGAACGGCCGCGCGATGAAGGGCGCGTCTCACGTGCTCCGGAGGCCAACCGCAGCGAGCGACCAAGTGCGGACCGGCCGGTGATGCGGGATGGTGGCAGCAGCAACCGCGGTGAGCGTTCTTCGGGAAGTTCGGGTGGGAGGAGTGAAGGGAGAGGGCGGAGGTAAGGCAGCAGTAAAGACAGCAGGAATTGAGGATGGAAGATCAAAGATCGAGGATCGAGGATTGAGGAAAAGATCGGGGAGAGTGCAGGGAGAGTGGGATGCTTCTTGCACTCTTCCTGTTTGGAGTGCAGGTAGGGCGACTCTGTGTGAAGACCTGCTGTGCAACGGCGTGATCTGAGGCATTCGGGAGAGGGTTGAGGTTCACGGGGTGATTTGCTATCTTTGAAACAGAACGTGTATGAAACGGATGACCATGGCGATACGTGTGAAAAAAGAGCTGATCGTTGTTGGCGACAGGGTGCTACTGACGCTGGATGAGGGTTCCGAGAAGACCAAATCGGGGCTATATCTGCCTGCCTCTGTGCGCGAAAAGGACAAAGTGGCGACCGGGAGGGTCACAAAAGTGGGGCCCGGATACCCCATTCCGAATCCGAACTACAACGAAGATGAGCCATGGTCGACCAACAAAGAGCCTATGAAATACATCCCGTTGCAGGCTCATGAAGGCGACTATGCGATCTTCCTGCGCGAGCAGGCTATCGAGGTCGAGTACGAGGACGAAAAGTACCTCATCGTTCCACAATCCGCGATTTTGATGCTCCTTCGCAGTGAACTCCACGAGGAATAGGCGGTAGTTTTTACCTTCTGTATCACCCATCTCTGGAATTTTTACCACACTGTCTTCATTAGTGAACGCAGGACCGTCGAAATTTCGACGGTTCGTGCAGTTCATGTTCTGGCATGGAATTCGATGCATTCCTTATCAGAGAAGGTGATCATGATAGGTGATCGGTAAGAGAGGAGACCATGAGAATCCGGTATACATTCGAAAAGCTGACGAGAGAACAGAGGGCCGCACTCGAGGCCGTACTGATGGAAGAGATGGAAATTCAGGCGTGGTATACGGTTACCGTGAGTCCGCTGCTTGGTGGTGAGACGTTGATCTGGATCCAATGACCGGTTTTGACGGACCGGTGTACGGAGCCCCCGAGGTGGGATGGGGGCTCCTTCTTTTTTCTTGACCTTCCTATGTGAAAATCCTATCTTACCCCCGCAATCAACAGTACACCGTTTTTTGCGCCCTTAAAGGGTTCCGTTGCTGCAAGTGGTGTTCTCTGGGTCGTCCAGCAAGCGCTTGTATCAGCGGTGAGAGTCGAGGTCCGGCACCCGCTACCCGACCTGAGCGCTCTTAAGAGGCAAAAAACCAGGTGCCCCTTCAGGGCGGCGTTGCCGTACGCATACCAGGAACATCTGCAAGGAGATCTCCCCGATGGAAAAGGGAGTCGTCAAGTGGTTCAACGGAGCCAAGGGTTTCGGTTTCATCAAGCGCGAAACCGGTGAAGACGTGTTCGTCCACTACAAGGCGATCGTTGGCGAAGGCTACAAGACCCTCAACGAGGGGGACCGTGTTGAATTTGATGTTGAGAAAGGGCCGAAGGGACTTCAGGCGCTCCGCGTCACGAAGATCTAACACACCCTCTTGATACTATGGTCGTGCTTCAGCCCCGGGCTTTTCCCCGGGGTTTTTCTTTTCCCGGACTCACCAGGTTCCTTGTTGCGGTACACGGATAATGCACGAGTGCAGGAGGATCAGCGGCGGTGCCCCGGCGGTTCAGGCCTCGGTGACGTACCGCCGTGCGGATCGTATGGCGTATGCAAGGGGGAGACTGGCGACCGTCACGGCCATCTTGATCGCATACTGTCCGAGGATCAGGGGCATCACCGGCATGATCCCGGCGAAGGCGATCACCACGAAGATCGCGCTGTCGACCGCGGTGGAAACGGTGTTGCTGAGGAGGATACGGCTCCATGCCGCATGCGCGAACCGTTCGCGCAGTCGCGCGTACACTTCCACGTCGAGCAGGGAGCTGATGAGATACGCCGTCAGGCTGGCGAACACGATGCGCGGTGTGGAGCCAAGGACCGCAACGAATGCATCCTGGTTGGTGTAGAATGGCGGGGCCGGCATGGCGGCGATGACCGCGATGTATCCTGCCAGCAGGCCATTGGCGATGAATGCGGTATAGACAAGCGTTCGTACTCCTTTTTGCCCGAGCCGTTCATGCAGGAGGTCGAGAAGCGTGAACGTGAGTGCGTAGATGAACACGCCGCCCGGGGCGACGAGTCCGAAGAGTGCAACCGGCTTTGCCGCCGTGACGTTGGCGATGAGTTCGCAGGCGATGTAGACCCCGATGAGCAGCGAGGTCATCGTTTTCCACGCCGTTGTCGTGCCGTGTATTCGCGGCTGGCGACGGTGTGCACGCCGCCGCGGATGCGGTAATCGGCGACCACCTTCATCCAGAGGGGCTTTGCACAGCCGACCAGATCATCGAGGAGCCGGTTCACGAGGTGCTCCTGATAGATGCCGACATTCCGGTAGCTCAGGAGATAGTACTTCAGTGAACGCAGTTCGATGCAGACCTTCGACGGGATGTAGTCGATGCGGATCGTGGCAAAATCGGGGAGCCCTGACCAGGGGCAGACCGACGTGAACTCGTCGGTTTCGATGTGCATTGTGATGTCCTTCCCGCTGTACTCGTACGGGAACGTCTCCAGCACAGCGACATCGATGGTGGAGATGTCCTGCACATCATAGCGGCGGTCGAGTGGTTCGGTCATGCGCGGTGGTACCCTTGTCTTTTCCTGTCGTGCTTCGTAGATTTCAAAATATACCGTTTTCGCGCCGAAATGCAACCGGAGGATCCACGCATGTTCCGTGTCATGATACTGATCGCTCTCGCGGCGGCACTTGCGGGATGCCGTTCGACATACCAGAATGCGGATCCCACGCTCCTTCTGGGTGTGGTCCAGCGTTCGCAATTCACCGATGCATTTCTCCATGCGTATCCTGATGAACCGATCGGAGAGCCATTCATCGAAATGATCCGTCAGGCGCGTCCGGGTGTGCGTGTGCTCGTGTTCATGGGGACCTGGTGTTCTGATAGCAAGCGCGACGTGCCGCGCTTTCTCCGGATCGCGGACGCGAGCGGGATGACCCCCGCCGACTTCGAACTCTACGGCGTGGATCGGAAGAAGAAGAGTCCTGATGGCCTCGAGGAGAAGTATGCGATCGACCGCGTACCGACCTTCATTTTCCTTCGTGGCGGGAAGGAGATCGGCCGGATCGTGGAAATGCCCCGGACGACCCTGGAAGGGGATATTCTCGCGATTCTCGCCACCCCGGGGTCTTGAGGGGGCCATTTTTCGTTATAATTGACATTCGTAGGTGTTTTGGATATATTTTTGGGTAATGGGGACAAATGAGCCAAACACCCAACACGACGACGACCGTCAGCGTTTGTTGGAAGAGATTCGGCGCCGGGCCGAAGCAGATGAGCTGAAGCGCATCGAGGAGGAAGAGCGTTCCTCCGCCAGCGGATTCGGACAGAATGCGGACGGTGAAGCATCGTCGCCGTTTCCTACGCTTCAGGGTCAGTTCCCCCCTTCAGTGTCCGGAAAGGCGGATACCGAGCAACGTGCGGTGATCCTGCGCGAGCGGCTTGGCATCGCGCTCGATCGTGGGAACCTCGAGAACGCCCGCGATCTTCTCGACGAACTTGAAGCTCTGAATCCGGCAGATCCTGCATTGTCCGGGTTCCATGACAGACTTGCCTTCGCGGCCATCAGGGAATTGGATGCCGACGCTGCCCCGCACCCGGCACCTGAACCCGAGTGCGAGCCCACGGTCTTCACTCCCGAGCCACCCCCTCCAGCGCCTCCGTCTCCACCTGCGCCCGTTGTGGCGCCCGCTCCTATCTCATCCGCACATCTGAACGAGCGGATCAGTGACCTCCTGGATTCGGTGCACGCGCTCTATGAGCAGGAGAAGTACGAGGCTGCGTTACAGACATTGAATCAGGTCTTTCTTCTGGACCCCGAGCATACCGAAGCGATCAAGTTGCGCCAGCAGATCGAAGATGCATGGCAGCTTGCGGAGGTCATCAAGCAGGAGGCGGCGCAGCACCGTGCGGCAGAGCCCTTGCCTGCTCCCGCACCGAAGCCGGCTGTTCCTCTTGGCGGAAAGGACTCCGATTTCTGGGGGCCGACCGAGCTGTCGGCGGACCATGGCGATCCGATCGCGGGCATCCCTGATGTTGCTGCCGCTGCACAACCGAAGAAGGCGAAGGAGCCCACGCTCGATCGTCTTGCGACGCAGGTTGCGAAGGTCAAGATCCCCATCAAACCGATCCTGACGGTTGCCGGCGTTGCCGCTCTTGCCGTCGTCGCCTGGCTGGTCATCGGAACGCTGGTGCAGGCCGTTGTTCCACCCGACCGGGTGGTGTGCGTGTTCCCACCGACGATCACTCCGGGGCAGACCAACGATGGTGCGATCGCCGATGGCTTCGTTGAGGATCTGATCCGTGATCTCGCGAGCGTGACGTCGATCCGTGTTGTCGGCCCTGCGACGTCGTTCACGCTGCGTGAACGGTCGGCGAAGCCGGTGCATGTTGCCCGCGGCCTTGCTGCGGGATTCTTCATTCAATCGGATCTGGCGATCGACGGCGATCGTTGCACGGGAAGTTTTGCGTTGATGGACACCGTGAAGCTTGAGCCGAAGTGGCAGACGCGTTTCGAGTGTGCCATCGAAGATCTGCCGGCGAAGCGTATCGAGGTGGCGCGCGCGCTCCTTGCGGCGATGGATGTCGAGGTGGGCGACGCGGACCACTATCTTCTGAAACCCGGGAGTCGCCGTTCATCGCCGGGGTACCACGCATATCTCGTTGGCCGCGCGCTGGTGCAGACGGGCGACCCTGCGGCGCTGGGTGATGCGCGGGACCTGTTCCTGCAGGCCGTGCAGCAGGACTCTCTGCTGGGCGATGCATGGGCCGGCCTTGGATGGGCGAGCATCCTTGCCCTGGACCGGTTGACGGTTTCGCCTTCAGAGGAAACGCCCAAGGTCCTGTCGTACGTGCAACACGCCGTCACGAATGGCGCGCACCGTGCCGAGACGTTCCGTGTGTGGGCCATGATCGAACTGATGAACCGGAACTATGCCAAGGCAGAATCGCGCATGCAGGAAGCGGTGGAGGTTTCGCCGAGCGATGCCGAAGCACTCAAGCAGCTTGCGCGCATCCTGACGCTGCGAGGGAGGACCGATGACGCCCTGCATGCGGCGCTTCGTGCGGTGGCGATCGACCCGCTGAATCCTTCGTCGCATGTCACTGCGGGATCGGTGCACCAGTTCCGCGGTGAATTCAAGGAAGCGGAAGAATCGTACCGGCGGGCGATCCAGGAGGACAGGCAGGATCTCGTTGTGGCGGAACTGCACGCGTGCGTGATGGTCTACCTGCAGCGAGCCGATGAAGCGTTGAACGTTGTGGCGGACCTGACATCGCGGGACCGCACGGACCCGGTGGGGCACTACCAGTTCGGCCGCATGGCGCAGACCGCCGGCCGTCCGAAGGCCGAGTGGACGGCTTCCTTTGAGCGGGCCCGCACGCTGCTGGAGGAGAAGTTGCGGAGCAGGCCTGATGATGCGTCGTCGCTGGCATTGTTAGCGCTCACCCAGACCCGCCTTGGTTCGTTCCGGGATGCGGGTGCGGCGATGGAGAAGGCGCTCGCTCTGGCGCCGGGTGACAGCAGAGTTCTGCATGCTGCGGCGCGCATGTATGCGCTGCAGCGCGACAGAGAACGATCAATGACCTATCTGACGCAGGCACTGGATATCCGGTATGACCTGCAGGCGATCGTGGATATGGATCTGTTCAATCTCAGAACGGATGAAGAATTCCTCCGCTCTGTGACACGATGATCTCACGTAACGTACCGGGGACCAGTTTCCGTGGCTGAAATCACAGACGCGCAACAGCAGGAACGCCGCAAGCGGGCGGGGGACCTCCTGAAGATGGCGGACAAGCTCTTCAAAGGCAGTGACTTTGAAGGGGCTGCGCGGCTTGTGAATATGGCCATGGAGGCCGACCCGAAGAATGCGTACGCCCTGGCGTATCAGGAGCGCATCAAGTACGCGATCGAGCAGCGTGACCACCAGAAGCTCGACGCCCCCCCATCGGACCGCGCCGTTCCCCGTCCGCCTCTTCCGGGTGAGCCACCGCGGACCGGTATGCCCGCCCTTGCGGAGATCAAGAAGAAGCTTGAAGAAGCGCAGCGCAAATTGCAGGAGCAGAAGGCGCAGCCCGGTGCCGCACCGGCACCGCCGACGAAGGCCCCCCCGGCCGCTCCTGCGGCACCCGCATCCACGGCACCAGCACCCGCTGTTCCTCCTGCTTCGGCCGCCGCTCCCGCTGCCCCGGACCCGGCTCTCGTCTCGGAACTTGAGAGTGCCCGTGCGGCACTGCTCGAACTCCGAGAACAGATCGAGGATGAGAAGCACAAACAGGAGGCCCTGCGCCGTCACGCGATGACGGAACTGCAGGAGCGCCTGCAGGAACAGCGCGATCAGTTGTCCGAACAGCACCGGCGTCAGGAGGAGGCGTTGCGCGAGCAGCGGGATGCGGAACTCGCGCGGAAGAACGAGCTCCAGACCCGGCTCCAGGACGCCACGGCGCGCTGGCAGGCGGCGGAGGAACAGCAGCGACAGACCGCGGCCGAGACCGTACGCGGGCTTCAGGAAGAGATCATCCGGTTGAAGGCATCGCGGCAGGAGGAACGTGCCGCGTCACAGGAGCAGCGGCGTCAGATCGAGGAAGATCTGGCGCGGCGCATGGATGAGGACCGTACGCGTCTTGAAGCGTTGCATCGTGAGCAGCTCGAGACGCTCACCAATGAACGGCGCAAGCTCGAGCAGGAACTGACGTCGAAATTCGAACAGGACCTGGCGAAGGGGATCGAGGAAGAGCGTCAGCAGATCGAGAAGCTCCGGCACGAGCAGCATTCCAACGCGACCGAGGAGCACCGGCGGGTCGAATCGGCATTGCGGCAGCAGTTCGAAGCAGAGGTCGTGCGACGCATCGCTGAAGAGCGCGCGCGATTGGAGACGTTGCATCAGGAATCCGAGGCTGCAGCGCGCGAGGACCGGCGGCAACTGGAGCAGTTCCTCCGTCAACGGGTGGAGTCGGAGCTCGGCGGCAAGGTGGAACAGGAGATCAATCGCCTCGAGGAGATCCGCCGGCAGGAGCAGGAGGATGCGGAACGCCAGCGCCTTGAACTCGTCGATGAACTCCGTACACGCTTTGAGGCCGATGGGGCCCGCCGGCTCGAGGAAGAGCGCCTCCGGCTCGAGGCCGAGCATCGCGCGGCGCTCAATACCGAAGCGGAGGGGCACCGGCGGCGCGAAGAGGAGATGGAACGGCGGTTCGATGAGGAACTTGCCGCGCGGCTGCAGGAAGTGCAGGCCACTGCCGCTTCTGCCCGGACGCAGCTCCAGCAAGAGCTGGACACGCGTCTGGCGGCCGAAGTGCGCCGGTTGGAAGCGGCGCATGCCCAGGCCGTTGCGGAACGGGGCCAGGCGTCGGATCAGGCCATGCTGCGGCTCCGGCAGGAGCTGACCATCGAGTTCGACAAGCAGAGGGCCGAGGTCGCCGCGGCGCACGAAGCCGCTCTCCGGAAAATGGAAACAGAGTTGCAGTCACTGCTCGCCGCAGAGTCGGCGAAGGCCGAGGCCATGCGCCGGGAGCGGGATGAGCTGACTGCGCAGATCGACGAGTTGCAGCACACGCATGCTGAGGAGTTGCGCGCGCATCGCGAAGCGTCGCAGCGCCTGCTGGATGAGGAACGGGCGCTTGCCGCCGAGGAGGCCCGTCGCACGCTGGAAGAGCAGGTCAGTGCCGAACGGGAGGTCGTCCGCGACCAGATGCTCCGGCAGGTCACTGCCGATGTCGATGCCGCCATCTCGCGCGAACGCGAGCAATTGCAGCAGGAACGCGAGCAGTTGGAGCTCGAGCTCCGCAGGCTGGATGATGTGAAGCGTGATGCCATCCAGCAGGACGAGGCCTCGCGCCGTGAGCTTGAGGAGCGGTTGACCGTACGGTTCGAGGAGGACCGGAAGAAACTTGAAGGCGACCTTCAGACCGCACACGCGGAGGCCTTCCTTGCATTGCAGGAGGATGCCAACCGCCGGATGAACGAACTGGAGACGTATCTCCGGTCGGAGAGCGATGCGCGCATCACTGAGGAGCGCCGGCGGTTCGAAGAGCGGCGTGGACGGGAACAGCAGGCGGAAGCGGATGAGCGCAAGCGCGTGCAGGAGGAGACGGAACGGCGCATGACCGAGCAGTTCAACGATCGGCTCGCGGAAGAGCGCCGCAGGTGGGAGCAGGAATTCGTCCAGTCGCTGGAAAGTGAACGCGTGCGGATCGAGACCGACCTGCGCGGGCTGTACGAGGAACAGGAGCGCCAGCACATCGCCGAGCGCGAGCGTGCCGAGGCGGAGCTCCGCACGAAGCAGCGTGAAGCCGAGCAGCAGAGGCAACTGGCGGAGGCGGAATCCCTCCGCCGGAAGAATGAAGAGGACGCCCGGAAGTACGAAGAGGCCGTCCGTGCCGCGATCGAGGAGGGCCGCCGTCAGGCGCAGGCAAAGAAGATCAAGACCTATGTCGACCAGGCGAAGCAGTATCTTGCCGGTGCCCGCTTTGAGGAAGCGCTCAGCGAAGTGTCGCGCGTGTTCCGGGTCGAGCCGGACAACGGTGCCGCCCGCGAACTCGAGCAAACGATCTATGCTGCGCGGTCCGAACATCAGCGGCGCCGTGAAGAGTTTGCGCGGCTGCAGGATGATCACCGCCGTCAACTCGAAGTGATCCAATCGCGTATGAAGGACCAGGCGCGCGAGGACGAAGAGCTCGAGCGGCAACGCAGCCGCCTCGAACGCCACATCACCGATGCGGTCCAACGCGCCACGGAAGCATACCGGGCCGGCGACCATAGCAAGGCGCTGAACGAGATCGAGGCGGTGTATGCGATGAGTCCGGGGAATGCGGCTGCCCGCGAGCTCGAGACCGCGATCCTGAGTCTTGAAAAGAGCCGCCAGGAAGTCCAAACGCTGGTCCAGCGCCGTATCCAGCAAAGCGAGCAGTATCTGCGCGACCAGGCGAGGCGCGAACGGAGCGTGCTGGACCAGCGCGATCAGTTGAAACGGGAATCCGTACAGATGTACCATGCCATGCTCCAACGGGCGTGGATCGATGGTCCGCCGACGCGCGACGCACGCATCATGCTGGATGTCGCAAAGTCGTCGCTCGGCCTGGATGACGCCGATTGTGCCAATGTCGAGGGACAGGCACAGATCGAGGCGTACCGCGATGCGGTGAGCACTGCGCTGAGCACCGGCCGTGTGAGCCGGGACGATGCGGCGGCTCTCGATGATATCCGCGAGCGGTATCAGGTCCGGCCATCCGATCAGGATGAGATCCTCCGTTCCCTTCCTTCTTCCCGCTGAGGGATCCGACCACCTCCAAGGAGTCCCGTGTGAACCGACGCGAGTTCAACCGGCTGCTCGGCAGAGCAACAGGTGCATTCACGCTTGCCCCCTTTGCTCTGAAGGACCTTGCCTTCCTGAACACGATCCCGCTCGCTGATGATGATCCCTTCGCCCGTTTGCGCGGCGAGCAACCGATGCGTGCGGCGATCCGCATGGAGCGGGGCGGTGCACGGCTTTTCCTGAATGACAACGAGGTCTTCCCCTTCTGGGGCACCAGTCTCCATATGCTTCAGACCGCCGCGAACTATCGCGAGGCGGGGATCACGCTGCTGCATCCGGTGATCGGACTGGAATCGGCGTGGCGGGGTATCAACACGTACGACTGGACGGAGATCGATCGGTTCCTCGGGCGCCTGCTCACGCTGGTCCCTGAGGCATACTTCCTTCCCCGTCTGCAACTCGACACCCCCGAGTGGTGGAAGGACGCGCATCCGGACGAACTGACGGTGTTCGGGCTGCCGACGAAGGAGTCTGAATACAACATCGCCCGCAAGAGAAAGCTCCCGGTGCTCGAGGGTGGATATGTCCTGCGCATCGGTGCGGAGGTCCGCGAAGCGTCGTTCGCCTCCGGCGTGTGGCGCGAGGATACCGCCGCGATGCTGAAGGCATTCATCGGGCACATCGAGGCATCACCCCTGCGGAGCAGGGTGATAGGGTATCATCCCACGACGGGGCGGACCGCGGAATGGAATTACTGCGGTGAGATGAACATGCCGGACTACAGCGCGCCGATGAAGAAGCTCGTCGGAGCCATTCCCGATCCCCTTGCCCGGCGCACCACCACGTATGGCCTCCTGCGGGACCCCGAGAAGGAAGGCGATGTGATGCGGTTCTACACCGCCTACCATGAGGTCATAGCGGATACGGTCATCCATATCTGCCGGGCCATCAAAGAGGCCATGCACAACAGGGTGCTCTGTGGCGTGTTCTATGGCTACGTCACTGAACAACCGCGTTTGCAGGAGGGGGGGTATCTTGCGGCGCGCACGGTGCTCGACTCACCGTACATTGACTACATTGCCTCACCGTATACGTATCAGCCGGGGAATACCACCGATGCACATGGTGTCCGTGTCACCATGACCGATGGCGCCGGGAATGTTCTCGGGCATCCCAGGGGGGTGGCGGGCGACGGCGCGTACCGGATGCCGATGGGGTCCCTGCACCGGCGTGGAAAGTTGTTCATCGCTGAACTGGATCCGAGTACGTACCGCGACACGGTGGCACACGATGTCATCGGTGGCCATGGAGGATCGGGCAGCGGCACGGTGGAGGGTTCTCTCCGCATCCTGCGCCGCGACATCGGGGGTGTTCTGGCGAACGGGGTCGGGGGCTGGCTGTTCGACTTCGGTCCGCTCAATCATGCCCCGAGGGATGGTACTCCGGTGCACCGATCATCAACGAGATACGGGCGTTGATGACCCTTGCCGGGCGCCGGCCTGCGATGGACATCAGCAGCGAGGGGGACATGTGCGTGCTCTTCGATCAACAGAGCTTCAGCGCTACCGCACACTGGCTTGCGGACCTGCCCTGGGAGAGTTACGGGATCAAGTCCACGGACTATATCAATCACTGGTTCGTGAACACGCAGACGCGTTCGCTGCGCCGGATGGGTGCGCCGCTCGATTCGCTCTTCACGTTCGACCTCACCCGGGAGGATGTGAAGAGATACAAGATGATCTTCGCCGTGAATGCTTTCCTGATGAGCGATGAGGATGTGCGTGCGATGCAGGCGAAGCTCCGCGGGAGCGGGACGACGGTCGTGTGGTATTACGCGCCGGCATTCATCACGCCACAGCGTCTGGATCTGAAGCGGATGGAGCGGTTGACGGGATTCCGGTTCAGCGTGAGCGAAGATCCGGGACCGATGCTCATCCGCACCACGATGGCGGGTGCCGGCGACACGCTCGAGGCGGGGTTCGGCGTGAAGGAACATCATTACCCGCGCTTCGTGGTGCGTGACAGGGGTGCAGAAGTGCTCGGCGAGTGGCAGGATGGGCTCGGACCCGCATTCGCCCGCAGAGAGCATGACGGATTCACCTCGGTCTACGTCGGGTCGGCGCCGATCCCTGTGAGGATCCTGTGTGCGCTTGCCGGCAAGGCCGGGGTCCCCCTCTGGAGTACGCGGCACGACATCGTGACGGCCACGCACGATGCAGCGATGCTCGTCGCCACCGATGCCGGTCAGCGCACATTGACCCTCCCACGGCCCATGCGGAGAAGCTCAGGGGGTGATCCTCTCAGGACGCATGACCTCACGCTGGAAACCGGTCAGGTGGAGCTGTTTCTTGCCGGTTGAAGAAGAAAAAGGCTAAAGTTGAGCTGCTTTTTACCGATAATATAAGCGGGTGTCCCTGAGAAGTTGCTTCGTTGCTCGAATAGGTTATATTTCAGGCTGAATATTCCTGACATACAGCAAGCAAGGAGAAAAGGAACGCGATGAAATTGAATCGCATTGGAATTCTCACCGGAGGCGGTGACTGCCCCGGACTGAATGCGGTCATCCGCAGTATCGCAAAACCAGCCATGCGTCACTTCAATGCGAAAGTGATCGGCATCGTGGATGGGTATGAAGGCATGGTGGAGGGCCTCCACCGTGAGCTCACGCCACTCGATGTTACCGGCATCATCAATCAGGGCGGCACCATCCTCGGTACGTCCAACAAAGGGGACCCCTTCCACTTCCCCATGGGAGAGCGCAACAATATCCGCATTGTTGACGCGTCCCAGCAGGTGCTCGACCATTACCGCAACATGAAACTGGACGTGCTGGTGACGATCGGCGGCGATGGCACGCAGATCATCGCCCACAAGCTATCGCAGATGGGCCTGAACGTCATCGGCGTACCCAAGACGATCGACAACGACCTCGAGGCCACGGACATCACGTTCGGCCACGACTCGGCGCGATCGGTCGCGACCGAGGCGATCGACAGGTTGCAGACCACGGCGTCCGCGCATCATCGGGTGATCGTGCTGGAGACCATGGGTCGTTATGCAGGTTGGATCGCCCTCGGGGCGGGCATTGCCGGCGGAGCGGATATCATTCTTATCCCCGAGATCCCGTTCTCGTGGGACAAGGTCTTCGACACGGTGCTCATGCGCAGCCGGGGTGCGAAGTTCAGCATCGTGGTGGTCGCAGAGGGTGCCAAGCCCAAGGGCGGCGAGGTGTCGGTGAAGGAGATGGACAGCAAACGGACGGACCCTGTGCGTCTGGGCGGGATCGGCGAGCTGGTGGCGAAACGGATCGAAGAGGAAACGGGTGTGGAAACGCGCGTGACGGTGCTCGGGCACACACAGCGTGGTGGCAGCCCGACGTCGTTCGACCGCATTCTCGCGACGCGTTTCGGCGCGGCTGCCCTGCAGGCGGCATCGTCGGGAGAGTTCGGCGTCATGACGAGTCTGCAGCGGAACGATGTGGTGACCGTGCCGCTGGCGGATGCTGTCGGCCGTCAGCGTCTTGTGGCTCCGGATTCGCAGTTGGTCTTTGCCGCGCGTGCGGTCGGGACCTGTCTCGGCGACTGAGTCCTTGCTCCATCCAGGAGAATGACAAAAGGCGGGCCTTACGGCCCGCCTTTTGTTCTGAATTTCTCGTCATGCCAGTCTCGCGTCATCTCCAGCCAGAACATCAACCCCCTCCACTGGCCATACTTCTCATAGAAGCGTTCGATCCGCGCATCACTGACGTTCCGGCCACGTGCATGCAACGTCCGCCATTGCTTGCGCACCCAGGAATCCAGGCCGAGGTGTTCATACCGTCCTGCAAGCCGGAGGAGATTGCCGGCCGCGTACGGTCCGATGCCCCGCACCGTACACATCGCATCGAAGAGTTCTCCGGTGCCGATGGTTGTTGTGCGCCATGATTCGATCGGCAGGCGGCCGGAAGCGACCGCAGTGGCGAGTTCGAGCAGGGCGGGGGAGCGATATCCCGTGGAGCATTCTCTGCGGAGTGTCGCCTCGGTCGACCCTGCGATCAACGTTGCATCGGGGAATGCCGTGAGCGCACCGTCGGTGGGGCCGAACCTCCCCACGATGCCACGCACCATCTGCACCGTGAGTGCCCATGTACAGTTCGTCGTGCAGATCATCTTCACGGCGTCCTCGAAGACCGTGGGTGCGCGGAGAAGCCGTCCGGCATGATGGCGTGCGATCCAGCGGTAGTCCGGTAGGCGGCGCATGGCACGATAGAATCCGGAAAGATCCTCATCCAGGCGCAAGCACGTCCCGAGCGTTGCGCGCAGTTCTTTGCGGTGTGTGGCCGACAGAAGAGTTGTCGATGTGCATCGGACACGCACACCTTCTCTGGCAGCGCGCATCTCGCACCCGACGATCGACCCATCGGTCAGACGGAGGACGCGTGAGAGCGTCTGGTTCGCACGATCGGAGGCGAAGGGGAGGAGATCGTACCAGCCATGGCTGTAGGCGGTGCGCCAGAAGGAGAAGTTGCGGGGCGTGCGAAGGAGGAAGGTTCCGCTCATGAAGCGAGGATCTTCTCGATCAGCATGTGCGGCCCCATAGGATCAAGATTGATCCCTTCCTTGTCCATCTCCAGGATATACGCGAGAACCTCCTGCCAGGAGCCCATCGGGCTCACGATATCGGCGACCGTCTCCATGCGCCGGCGGAGATCCTCTTCCGGTGGGTCCCATGGGGCGGGTGATCCAAGTTTCATCTCGAAGCGCGCGATGAGGACCGCGGTCCAGAGGCGCCGATCGTCCGCTTCCGGGAATTGCTGGTGCATGGTTTCGAGGATCGCTTCCTGGGAGCGGACGATGGCCCACGGGGTGGTAGCGATCGCGGCGAGGAATCCATCCTCGCGCATATGGAGCGTGAGGCGGAGTGTTTCCAGTTCCTCCAGCTTTTCTTCCGGAGGGCGGATATGTTCTGGCAGGACTTGATACCACCGTGGCTTCAGGAACACGATCGTGCCGTTGTCGTTGAACTGTGTGGAGTGGCCGGCCTGCCGTGCATCAGATGGCCGGGGCCTGCATGCCATACGCGGCCCATTCCTGCTGGGCGGGGCCGTAGATGCCGGGGATGCTCAATCCGAGGAGGCGCATCACCACCGTCATCTGCGCGCGGTGATGGATCTGATGGGTGATAAGGACGGTGAGTGTCTGGCTCCGCGTCCACTTCTCCCCGTACATGTCGTCCTGTACCTGCAGCGTCTCATCGGTCCAGTTCTTCTTGATCTCTTCCAGGAGAGAGATCGCTGCAGTGCTGTAGGCGTCGAAGATCTCCTTCGCAGTCGCCGGGATGGGTGCATCGGGAGCAGGTCCGGCAGGATGGATCCCCGTACGCTCGGCCATTTCCGGCATGGAGGTCACGATGTGCCAGGCCAGGCGTCCGAGCGTACGGACATCCTTGTGCACCACCTGCGTCAACGACGCCGTCGTGATGTGTTTGAAGATCTTCTGGGTGGCTTCCATCTCCGTGGCCCAGCCACGTTCAAAATCCGCAATCGTCCTGATCATGTTCAATTCCCCTCAACCATTGTTCTTTGTCGATGCTCTTTTCTCTACTTGACCGCCCATTCCGGCACGATGATGATATCGATCCTCCGGTTCTTGGCCCGCCCGTCCTCGGTATCGTTCGAGGCGACCGGTTTGCTTTCGCCGAAGCCCTGGGAGACGATCGGAAAGTTGCCGCCCATGTTGGCACGCAGGTATTCGGCCACGGCGAGGGCCCGGCTTTCGGAGAGCTTCTGATTCGCATCGTCGCTTCCGCGCGAATCCGTGTGGCCTTCCACCGATACCTGCGAGCGTCCGAATTTACGTATGGCTTCCTGGACCTTCGTCAGCAATCCGAAGTACTGCGGATCGATGGTATTCCTGCCGGGAGGGAAGGTGAGTCCGTACAGGCGGATGATCCCGTTCTGTCCATCGCGGAGTACCATGCCTTCTTGTTTGGTGAACATGGCGGAGACCACCGTGAACGTCTCCTCCTGGCGCTTCTGGATCTCGATGCGGCGCTTCAGTTCCCGTTCGGCTTCCGTGAGGGAGCCGAGGCGGCTTTCCATCGAGGCGATCTGTTGTTTGAGCGTTACGATCTCTTCTTCCTGCCGCTTGATCGTCCCGCGCTCCCGGGCCGTTTCCGCTTCGCGCTTATTGATCTCCGCGGTGAGCGCATTCACCGCAGCGTCGGGGCCGCCGTCGAAGCGTGCCGTCATATCCAGGGCTTTCCCCACCGTCGTGAGGTAGCCTTCGTAGGTCGTGATCAGGTCTTCGAGCGTACGTTCAGATTTCTTGAATGCAGTGATCGACTGGAAGAGTGTGATGGCGTGCTGGCCTTCGTACTTCGCTTCCTGGGCGAGTTGGCGTGCCTCGTCGGTATCGTAGCGGTTGGACTTGAGGAGCTCTTCGGCCTGGCGGATCAGCTTCTCGGTCGCAGTGATGGTGGCCGGAGCACTCTCCCGTGCATCCATCTCGTCCGCCTTATCCACGAGAGCACGGGCGGGCCCCAGGTAGTTCGCTTTGATCGCTTCCAGTTCCGCGGTCCTGTACATTCCCTCCGCCTCCCCTGCTCGTGCTTTGGCGTCGTTCATGTCGCCGTCTTCAAGGTCCATGGCGGCTTTCTTCAGTTGCTCTTCGGCCTTCGTCCACGGCTCAGGCGAGAACCGCGCCGCTTCGGCGCTGATGGCATCGCCGCGGGCATTCATGACGGCTGCGAACGCGACCTGACCGACCTTACACACCTCAAGGGTGCGCTGGAAATAGCCGTTCGCCTCGGTCAGGGTCTCGCGGATCCCTTCAAGGTCCTTTCCCTTCTTGAGGGCCGCCTCGGCGTCCTGATAGGCTTCCATCGCCTTTTCGTATTGGGTCGGAGCGTAGAGATGCGCGTTCCCGGCCTTTGCTGCTTCGAGCAGTTTGTCGGTCTCCCCGAACAGTTGCGCGCGGATGGCATCCTGTCCGAAGGCAAAAACCGTGCACATCACGGACAGGAGAACAAGGGTACAGATCACAGTCAGACTGCGCATGCGATCCTCATGGTTAAGAGTGGACGGCCGTTGGTCAGCCCTCGGTCCCGGTGAAGAGGGATTGGAGATTCAGTGTCGGCACCCGCGACCTGCTCGCGAGCGAAACATACCGGCGGGCGAGGGTATCTTTCCCCACGCCGAGGACCGTGCTGATGAGTCCGAGTGCTTCGGCATACGCTTCCGGCGGGAGTTCTTTGAGGATGCGGACCCAGATGGCCTCTTCGAGCACATTAAAGGCTGTCTGCACTTCCCAGAGATCGAACCCGGATTCAAAGCGCTCCCGGGCGATCCCTTCGGCGTGAGCGATCATGGGCCCCAGGTTCCGTTCCGCTGCGGCGCGCACCGTGAGCGTGAAAAGGGCTTTCAGGCGGTGGTGGGTATTCTCGCTGCCGGCCTTTTCGTAGCTATGCAGGTGCGCACGCTGGATCGCATCGCCGGCATCCCGCAGGATATCGTCAGCGTCGCGCGTCAATAGATCATGGAGGTTCATGGTCGGACTCCTGGCAGGAACGGGTGCTCGTATTGCTCAAAGATACGGTGAATCCGCCTTATTCGCAATCCGCTCCGGGGGCCGCCGGTGGTGGGAGTGTGCTCCAATCGACGAACACCTTGCGGCGGGCCGGCTGGCAGGTGGGGCAAAAAAAGACGTCGTAGCCGCGGACGCCCTCGCGGCGAATGATCGTGCCGCATTGCAGGCAGGGTTGTCCCTTCCGGTTGCGGACCTTCATATGGTCGCGCACTTTGATGTGGATGGGCTGGTTCGCCGCGGCGACCGCGCGGACCCCATCGGTCATCACTCCGGCGACCGCCGTATGGAGTTTCTGCAGATCCTCTCCGGTCAGGGATGCGACGATGGTCTTGGGGTGGATCCCCGCCGCGAACAGGATCTCGTCCGCGTACGCATTCCCGATGCTGTTCAGGATGGTGTGGTCGTTGATGAAGACCCGGACCTGTTTCCGGGAATGTTCCTTCGCCGCGGCCGCGAGCGCATCCAGAGTGAATGAGGGATCCATGATGGGAAGCCCGAGCTTCGTGAAATTCGGGATCGAGGTGTAGACGCCCGAATGCACGAAGTAGATCTTCATCATCTTCTGCTCGTCACAGATGTTCAGGCGTGTGCCGTCCGACAGGTGCAGGACCATGCACAGATGGCCGAGGGTCTTGTCCGGCTTCCGCTGGTGCTGGATGCGTCCGGCCAGCATGAGATTCATGATGAGCTCCAGTGTGGAGCTGATCGTGAAGCGGATGAACGGTCCGTGGACGTTCACCGCGGTGATCGCGAGGGACTTGAGGATGAATTCCGGGGGATCGCCGACGGCATTGCGGAGGACGATGGGCTGCCGCAGTTCCGCGGCAGTAATGGTCTGCCCGACCACGTGTGCGCGGAGGTACTTCTGCATATGGAGGAGATCGGGGAGTTCCGGCATCCGGGTTCAGTTCTATGATCGTGATCGGTAGTGTGCCGGACAAATGTGCGGAGAATGCAGGAGGTTGTCAAGACTTGCTTCTGAGGATGTATTCCGGTACCATAGGGCGTTACCGTTAGGGGTGTCCCGCCCACAGTGCGGGACTGAGATCACACCCTGGAACCTGATCTGGGCCATACCAGCGTAGGGAAACGGATGCAGTCGTGTTCTTCCGCCATGCACGCCGTTTCTCCCGAAGTCCTCTACCGGAGAAGCGGCGTATTGTTTTTTGTAGGGAGGAAGAGATGAAACGAAAACTGCTCTGCGTCATGCTGATGCTCTCTGTTGGGGGAGCGCTGGCAGGAACGGTACGGGTGACCGTGCGGGATGGCGAACATCGCCGCCCGCTGGCCGGAGCCCATTGTACCATCGGTGTCGCATCGATCGCCGGTGAAACCGACAGCACCGGTCGGTGCGTGCTCACGGGTGTTCCGGCAGGCCTCACCACCCTGCGCACGACATTCGTCGGGTACGTCCCGTCCCTCTCGGGCATCACCGTGACCGAGGATGTGGCGGTCGACGTGACCGTGGTGCTCATGCCCACGGTTCTGCCGGGCCAACCGATGACGGTCACCGCCACGCGCGGACGCGAGCGGGAAACCCCTGCGGCCTTTTCGACCCTCGAAGGGCAGTCGCTGCGCGAGCGACATACCGTGCAGGATATTCCGGCACTGCTCGCAGAACTCCCCTCCACGACCTACTACTCCGAGAGCGGCAACGGGATCGGGTACACCTATCTGAACATCCGCGGGTTCGATGCGCGTCGCATCGCGGTGATGGTGAATGGCATCCCCCAGAACGATCCCGAAGACCACAATGTCTACTGGCTGGATCTTCCGGATATTGCCGGGAGCGCCCAGGACATTCAGGTCCAGCGTGGTGCCGGCAGCTCGTTCTACGGCCCACCTGCCATCGGAGGTTCGGTGAACCTCGTCACCTCCCATCTCGGGCGTGAACGGTCGTTGCATCTGCTCGCGGGGATCGGGAGTTACAACACGCGGAAATACTCGGCGGCATTTTCTTCCGGACTCATTGAGAACACGTATGCCATGCATGCGCGTCTCTCCAAGATCATGAGCAGCGGGTATCGCGACCGCGCATGGGCCGACTTCAACAGCTATTTCCTCGGATTCGCGAGGTACGATGCGACGATGACCACGCAGGTGCACATCTATGGCGGGCCGGTCTCCGATGGGCTCGCGTACTATGGCATCCCGAAATCCGACGTGCAGGACCGCGACCGCCGCCGCGCCAATCCCATTGCCAGGCCGGAAGAGATCGAGAATTTCTCCCAGCCGCACTATGAGCTTCTCCATGAATGGCACCTCACACCCGCCCTGACCCTGAACTCCACTGCCTTTCTTGTCCTTGGGGAGGGGTTCTTCGACTATGACGGAACCTGGGCGCCGTACTCGTACTATCGCATCACACGGGACAACGGTTTCCAGATCGCTGGTGATCCCGATACGCTCTATCTCCCGGGAGCGCTCATCCGCGCGAAGGTGGAGAACCGGCAGTGGGGATTCCTCCCGCGCCTCACGTGGAAGCATGGGACCGGAGAAGTGATCGTTGGCGGTGAAGTACGGTTGCACCGTTCGCAGCACTGGGGGCGTGTGCAGTGGACACAAGAGTTGCCGGTGGGGGTTCCGCTGGACCACCGGTACTATGAGTACCGCGGAGCGAAGGACATGGGGTCGGCCTATGTTCATGTGATCCAGGACCTGCCATCGGACATGACGGTCATGGCCTCGCTCCAGTATGCGTACAACCGGTACCGCCTCTATGATGAGAAATTTCTCGGGAACGACTTTGCGGTCCCCTATCACTTCCTGAATCCCCGGGTGGGTCTCAACCTGAATCTCGACCCGTCGTGGAATCTCTACACGAACATCGGCTACACACAGCGGGAACCCCGGCTGAAGAATCTCTACGATGCTGCCGAAGCGAGCACACCCGCCTCGTGGGGGGGCGTGGCCCCGCAGTTCGCGCAGGATGCGGCCGGGAGGTTCAATTTCGTCGATCCTCTGGTCACGCCCGAGGCATTGTTGGATGTCGAGCTCGGTGGCGGCTATACGAGTGATGATGTGCGGCTTTCGGTGAACCTGTACTGGATGGAATTCACCGACGAGATCGTGAAAAGCGGTCAGGTGGACCGGTTCGGGCAACCGATCACCGGCAATGCGGCACGGACGCGGCATCTGGGGATCGAGGCGGGAGGACGTGTGCGGATCGTCGAGGGGTTGGATGTTGAGGCCCATGCGACCCTGAGCCGGAACTCGTTCATCCGGCACAGGGATTACTCGAGAGGGAGCGCTCAGGCCCTGGACGGCAACCCTATCGCGGGGTTCCCATCCTTCCTTGCCAATATGCGGCTGGCACACCGTCACGGACCATTTTCTTTTTCGCTTTCCGCTCGGTACATTGGCAAGCAGTACACCGACAACTTCCAGGACGAAGCCCGCACGGTGGACCCGTTCTTCGTTGCCGATGCCGCGAGCTCGTGGCTTTTCCGTGGCATCCTACAAGATGTGGACGTTGAAGCAAAGGTCCAGGTGAACAACATCTTTGACACGTTGTACGCTGCGTATGGTGAAGGCGATCAGTTCTTCGTGGGTGCGGAACGCAACGCATATTTCCAGATCGCGATCATGCTCTGACAGGAGGAGCATCTCATGACCACGCTGCTCATTTGCAATGGTGAACCGCCGTCCCGCGGTCTCGTGCGGCGGATGCTGACGCGGGCCGACCGTATGGTTGCCGCCGACGGCGGTGCCAATGCCGTCCGTGCGGTCGGACTCGTGCCTGACCTCATTCTCGGCGACCTCGACTCGGTGACGCCCGCCACGCGCCGTGTTTTTGCGAAGGTGCCGACCATCCGCATCCCGAGTCAGGACAACACTGACCTCGAGAAGGCACTGGACCACTGTGCTGCCGAGGGCGACACGGCGATGATCATCGCAGGGGCGACGGGACGCAGGTTGGATATGACCCTGGCGAACCTGTCCGTGTGCTGGCACTATCTGCCGGATATGGATATCTGCTTCGTCGGTGAGGATTGGTATGCTGTGCCGATCACCGCTACGCGGAAGTTCACTGCGCCGTCCGGCACCACCGTCAGTCTTGTGCCCTTCGGCACGTGTTCCGGCGTCACGCTGCGCGGGCTCCGGTACCCGCTGGTGGAGGGTACGCTCCGCACCGGTGATGTTGCGGTGAGCAATGTGGTCCGCGGACGTTCGTTCTCCGTGAACATCAAGCATGGCCGTTTGATGGTGCTTGTGCTCGCGCGCTTCGGAGATCACTGAATGGTCCTGGCCAGGTGCGGACGGGGACGATGATCCATTTCTCCGGGTGGGACATCGCGGTGGTCGTGTTGTACGTGGCAGGCGTGCTCGGGATCGGTTGGTATGCGGTACGGCGCCAGCGCGCACGTAGCGCGGCGGAATTCCTGCTCGCCGGGCGCTCCCTGACCGTCCCGGTCTTCGTGATGACGCTTGTGTCCACGTGGTACGGAGGCATCCTCGGTGTGGGGGAGTTCACGTACTCTGTCGGCATTGCCACCTGGGTGATGCAGGGCGTGCCGTACTACATCTTTGCCATTCTGTTTGCATTCCTTCTTGCGGGACGGATCCGCTCTGCCGGAGGGATCACCATCCCCGACCGTCTCGAGCAGGTGTATGACCGGCGGACTGCGTTCCTGGGGGCGTGGCTGACCTTCCTTCTCATGACGCCGGCTCCGTATGTGTTGATGATCGGCGTGCTCATCCAGATGATCACCGGGTGGGGGTTGCCGCTGTGCATCCTCAGCGGTACGATCGTCACAGGTGTGTTCCTGCTCGCCGGCGGATTCCGGGCCGATGTGTATACGGATGTGTACGAGTTCATTCTGATGTTCGCCGGGTTCGGGCTCATTCTTCCGTTCGCCGTGCATGCGTATGGTGGATGGGATTTCCTTGCCGCCCATCTTCCGCCATTGCATCTGACGTGGCACGGCGGGTCGTCGCCGCAATTCATCATCGTTTGGTTCTTCATCGCATTGTGGACGCTCGTCGACCCATCCTTCTACCAGCGTTGTGCCGCAGCGTCATCGCCTGACGTTGCACGAAGAGGGATCCTGTGGTCCGTGCTCTTCTGGGTGATCTTTGACATGATGACCGCGACCGTGGGCTTGTATGCGCGCGCAGCATTGCCCGGGATCACGCAGCCGGTGATGGCGTATCCGCTGATCGCTGAAGCGCTTCTGCCGCCGGTGGCGAAAGGGTTCTTCTTTGTGGGGTTGCTCGCGACGATGATGTCCACGCTCAACACCCTGATGCTGGTGTCGGGGACCATGCTCGGGCGTGATATGGTTCGGTTGATGAGGGGCTGGAGAGAACAGGGCAGCACGGTGTATGGAGCAGGGAGTACGGAGCACGAGGCGGGTCTCCAGGACGGGGAGGAGGCGGGGAAGCATGAGCGGCGGCGTGTGCAGTGGGGGATGGTCGTAAGTGCGGTGCTCGCCATCGGTCTTGCGCTCGCCGTGCCTTCGGTGATCAAGCTCTGGTATGTGATCGGTACCACGCTTGTTCCCGGCTTGCTGGTGCCGCTCGTCACGTCATACTTCGACGATCTGCGTGTGGACGCGCGGACGGCATTTTACGCGATGCTTGGTGGGTGGTTGACCTCGCTGATCTGGATGCTTGCGGGTTGGCAGTTGCAGTATGGCAGTGCCGAGTCGTACCCGTGGGGCATCGAACCGATGTTCCCGGGGTTGGCGGTCAGTGTGGCGGTGTGGATGTGGGGGAAGATGAGGGCGAGAACGACGTAGGGGGCCGTGCATGCGGCCCCTCACACGGATGGAATGTCGTGAAACGTATAGGAGCGGTGCATCTATTTGCAGCCGTCAGCAGATGGGATGCCGTAAAACATGTAGGGGGCCGTGCATGCACGGCCCCCTACGGATGAAATCCGATGTGCGTCGGTGTTACCCGAGTTTGATCTGATACTGTTGGATCTTGGTATACAGCGTCTTCAGGCTGATCCCCAGTACCTTGGCGGATTCGGCCTTGTTCCCGCGGAAGCTCCGCAACACCCCTTCGATGTGGTAGCGCTCGATCTCTTTGAGTGCCACCGCCGTCCCGATCTTCTGGTCGCCCGATGTGCTGGCAGGAAGGGTCATGGGTGCATTGGGCAGCGACAGGTCGACCGGTTCGATCAAGTTGTTCCGGCAGAGGATCGCCGCGCGTTCGATCACATTCTCCAGTTCGCGGATGTTCCCCGGCCAATCGTACTCGATCAGGATCTCCAGCGCCTTCTGGGAGATGGTCGTCTTCACCTTCGTTTTCATCCGGTTGGCGAGGAACGATGCGACCAGCAGGGGGATATCCTGCTTCCGCTGGCGGAGTGGCGGGATCTCGATGGTGATGACATTGAGGCGGTAGAGCAGGTCCTCGCGGAAGCGGCCCTCGCGCACCTCGTCCTTCAGGTTCTTGTTCGTTGCCGAGAGGATGCGGACATCGGCGTTCAGTGTGGTATTCCCGCCCACCCGGCGGAACTCACCGCTCTGGATGAAGCGGAGGATCTTGGGTTGGACCACCGGGCTGATATCGCCGATCTCGTCCAGGAACAACGTCCCGTTGTTGGCGATCTCCACGATACCGGGCTTGGTGGCGCGGGCATCGGTGAAGGCACCTTTCTCGTGTCCGAACAGTTCGCTTTCGATGAGTGTATCGGGGATCGAGGCACAGTTCAGCGTCACGAACGGAGCGTTCGCGCGGAGACTGTTCTTGAAGATGAAATTGGCGATAAGTTCTTTACCGGTACCGCTGTTACCCTGGATAAGGACCGTCGATTCGGTCGGGGCAACCTTTGCTGCGATCTCGAGCACCTTCTGGAAGGCCTCGCTCTTGCCGACCATTTCCTGCGTCCCCTGCAGGCGGTCCAACTGGTCCTTCATCAGGAAGTTATCGATCATCAGTTGCCGGCGCTCGATGGCGCGTCCGATGGTCGTCAGGAGTTCGTCGGCCGTGGTCGGTTTGGTGATGAAATTGTAGGCCCCCAGGCGCATGCATTCCACGGCCGTCTTGACGTCCGACGTGCCCGTGAGCATGATCACTTCGATGCCCGGGTGGTTATTCTTGATGAATTTCAGCACCTCGATGCCGTCCACCTTCGGCATACGGATATCGAGCAGGACCACGTGGTAGAGCTTTGTCTGGACCGCGTTGATCGCTGCCACGCCATCGGCGGCGGTATCAACGGCGTAGCCTGCCGTGCCGATCAGCGATGAGAGCAGATATCGGAAGGTTTCCTCGTCATCAACGACGAGGACGGATGTATCTTTTTTGGACATACGTGTTGGCCCTGTTTTTCCCCCTGCTTATATAGAGAAAACCCCTTTCAAAATCAACCTTTCATTGATTTTTACCCCTTCAGTTGTTATTTTGGCAAATGTCCAACCTCTCTATCTCTCCTATGCGCATTACAGAGCAGTTTATCCGCACTCTTCCCAAGGTTCTTCTCCATGACCACCTCGACGGAGGACTCCGTCCGAAGACCATCATCGAGCTTGCCCGGGAGATCGGGTATACGGGTCTTCCGACTACGGATCCCGGTGAGCTGGCTGAATGGTTCCACCGGGGGGCCCAACGGGGAAGTCTCCCGCTGTATCTTGAGGGATTCGCCCATACCTGCGCGGTGATGCAGACCGAGGAAGGCCTGGAGCGGGTCGCCTATGAGATGATGGAAGATATGAAGAACGACGGCGTGGTCTATGTGGAGACCCGGTTCGCTCCCGTCTTTCATACGGAACGTGGCCTCCACCATGACGACGTGGTCAACGCGGTGCTCCGCGGGCTGGAGCGCGGCAAGAAAGATTTCGGGGTCGAGTTCGGCGTGATCATCTGTGCCATGCGCAACATGAAGCTTTCGCTGGAGATGGCGGAGCTGGCGGTCGATTTCCGTGAGCGCGGCGTGGTCGGATTCGATCTTGCGGGGGAGGAAGGCGGCTATCCGCCGAAGAAGCACGTCGATGCCTTCCACTACATCCAGCGCGAGAATTTCAATATCACCGTCCATGCCGGGGAAGCATTCGGCAAGGAAAGTATCTGGCAGGCATTGCAGTGGTGCGGCGCCCACCGTATCGGCCATGCCACGCGCCTGATCGAGGATATCGGACTCGACAAGAAGAACAAGAACAAGATCGTGCGCATGGGATACCTTGCGCAGTACGTCCTCGACAAGCGCCTGCCGCTGGAGATCTGTCTGACCAGCAACGTGGACACGGGTGCGGTAAAGAGTCTCGAGGAGCATCCGTTCGGCGTCTACCACAAGTACAAATTCCGCGTCACGCTCAACACCGATGACCGGTTGATGAGTGCGACCACCATGACGAAGGAATACAAGATCGCGCACCAGGTCTTCAAATTGACACTTGATGATCTCGAGAAGCTGACCATCAACGCGATGAAGAGTGCGTTCCTGCCGTACAATAAACGCATCGGGATCATCTACGACGTCATCAAACCGGGGTATGCCGCGGCCCGGAAGAGGTTCGCAAAGGGGAAGGCATGAACGTCTATATCGTCCGCCATGGGGATGCCAGGGCGATAGGCGGGGCGATCACTTCGGACAGCGAGCGGCCGCTCTCGCCACAGGGAGAAAGCGATATCCGGTTGATGGGGCAGGTGCTGGCGCGGATGGAATCGGCGACGCCGACATTGATCTCCAGTCCGCTGCTGCGTGCCAGGATGACCGCGCTGTTGCTGGGGGAGCCGTACGGGACGTTGCCGGCCCCGCAGTTGTGGGATGAGCTCGCGCCCGGAGTGCAGTTCAAGGCTGTCGTGTCCCGGCTTCAATCGACCGGTGCATCCTCCGTTGTTCTCGTCGGCCATCAGCCGGACATGACGCACCTGATCGCATTCCTCATCGCGGATGCGGCGACGGAGATCGTCATGCCGCCGGGAGCCATGGCATCGCTCATGCTGCCTCGTGGTGCGGGGGCCGGGGCGGCGCGGCTGCAGTGGTTGCTCACGCCTGACCTCGTCAGGGCACTCATTCCCACGAAGGGATGAAGGAACGCGTTATGGACCTGTCCATCGTCCAGATCGAGAAACCCGCCGAGATGAATTTCATCCTCGGCCATTCGCACTTCATCAAGACCGTGGAAGATCTGTATGAGGCGATCGTCCAGACCAACCCGGCGATGAAATTCGGCCTTGCATTCTGTGAAGCATCGGGGCCGTGCCTCGTGCGCCATGCAGGCAATGAGGAACGTCTGGTGAAGATCGCCTGCGAGAATGCCATGCGGCTTGCCGCCGGGCACAGCTTCATCATCTTCATGGAGCAGGGCTTCCCGGTGAACATCCTGAATGCGATCAAGAATGTGCCGGAGGTCTGCCGCATTCATTGCGCGACAGCGAACCCCACCTCCGTGATCATCGCTTCCACGGACCAGGGGCGCGGGATCCTTGGCGTGATCGACGGTGAGAAGAGCAAGGGGATCGAAGGTCCTGAAGACATTGCGCAACGCAGAGCGTTCCTCCGGATGATCGGCTACAAGATGTGAAGGATCCAGACAGACCACTACACTGTGAACAAGGAGAGAAGCCATGAAGACCGCACGCGTTCCCCTCATCATGCTCATGCTTGTGGCACTCGTCGTTGCGTTCGGGTCTGCGGATGCTCTCGCGCAGAAGAAGAAGGCCGTGACCCCTCCGCCCGCGGCTGAACCGCAGCGCCCCGCCGCACCGCCACAGGTCACGGGCAAGTCCGGTGTCATGATCAAAGACGTCCTTGCACGGTTCAAAGGTGAGCACACCACCATCGGCATCCTGAAGGCCGTCGAAATGGACCACTTCATCGTGGATGAGGATGGGACCGAGACCATCTTTCCGATCGCGGCGATCCGCTCCATCAGGATCCTGAAGATCGACGAGGACAGCCAGGACGAGAATCCCCCGAAACTTGAGATCAAACTCCAATGAGCACAGTCCTGCGTACCACGATCGTGTGCTGCGGCCTGACCGCACTGTTGATCGCCGGGTGCGGTCCTTCGGAAGAGGCTGTTCGCCGGATCGTGCATCAAGAGATCACCTCTGCGGCGGCGCGTTCGTATCATGCGCCGACGCCGGTGATCGGGCCCTATAGTCCGGCCGTCAAGGCGGGGCCTCTCGTATTTGTCTCCGGCCAGATCGCGCTCGTCCCCTCAACCGGCGCGATGCTTCAAACGGACATCGAAGCGGAGACACGTCAGGTCCTCGCAAATGTGAAGACCGTTCTTGCTTCTGCCGGTTGCGAACCCGCGGACGTGGTGAGTGCGACGGTCTACCTGAAGGATATGAACAACTACGCCAGGGTGAACGCCGTCTACGGGACATTCTTCCCCGAAGGGAAGTATCCCGCGCGGGTGGCAGTAGAAGTGGCGAGGTTGCCGAAGGATGCGAACGTAGAGATCAGTGTGATAGCGGTGAAGCAGTGAAGGGTTGAGCGTGAAGCGTGAAGAGTGAAGCGTGAGTGAAGAGTGAAGAATGAGAAGTAAGGCAGAAGGAAAGCGCTGAGGCAACATTTATGGGTCCGCAAGTGATCAGGGCGCCGAGAGGGACGACGCTGAGCTGCAAAGGGTGGATACAGGAAGCCGCCCTGCGTATGCTCATGAACAATCTCGATCCCGACGTCGCTGAACGCCCGCAGGATCTGATCGTCTATGGCGGGGTCGGGAAAGCGGCGAGGAACTGGGAGTGCTATCATGCGATCGTCCGCTCGCTCCGCAGCCTGGAGAACGATGAGACCCTGCTCGTCCAGTCAGGCAAGCCCGTCGCCGTGTTCCGCACACACGAGAATGCCCCGCGTGTCCTGATCTCCAATTCGATGCTTGTCCCGAAGTGGGCAACATGGGATGAGTTCCGACGTCTGGAGGGCCTCGGCCTGACGATGTACGGCCAGATGACGGCCGGAAGCTGGATCTACATCGGCACGCAGGGGATCCTGCAGGGGACGTATGAGACCTTTGCTGCCGTCGCTGATCGGTCCTTCGGTGGTACCCTTGCAGGGCGCCTGCTCGTGACCGCGGGGCTTGGCGGCATGGGTGGTGCCCAGCCGCTGGCAGCAACAATGAACGGTGCCGCATGTCTGGCCGTTGAAGTGGACCGGTCACGCATCGAGCGGCGCCTGGCGACAGGATACGTCGATGAGATGGCGGAGACCCTCGACGAAGCGCTGCTGGTCCTCCAGACCGCACGTGAACTGAAGCAGCCGCGGTCGGTGGCATTGCACGGCAATGCTGCCGAGGTCCTTCCGGAACTTCTGCAGCGTGGGATCAAGGTGGATATCGTCACGGACCAGACCTCGGCACACGACACTCTGCATGGATACGTGCCCGCCCACATGAGCTATGAAGAAGCGATCGCGCTGCGCGCATCCGGGCCGGCGCGGTACGTCGAACTCGCGCGCGCATCGATCGTGGAGCACGTGGAGGCGATGCTGGGGCTGATGAAACGCGGGGCCGTGACCTTCGATTACGGCAACAATATCCGCGGTGAAGCGCTCTCGGCGGGCTGCACCAACGCGTTTGACATACCGGGCTTCGTCCCGGAGTATATACGTCCATTGTTCTGCGATGGCAAGGGGCCATTCCGGTGGGCTGCGCTCTCGGGCGACCCGGAGGACATCTACCGTACCGACCGTGCGGTGCTCGAGGCCTTCCCGGAGAACGCCGCTCTGCGGCGGTGGATCGAGAAGGCGCGCAAGCAGGTGCATTTCCAGGGACTCCCCGCGCGTATCTGCTGGCTGGGGTACGGCGAACGAGCAAAGATGGGTGCCATCTTCAATGACCTGGTTGCCCGAGGTGAGGTCAAGGCGCCGATCGTGATCGGCCGCGACCATCTGGACTGCGGATCCGTGGCCTCGCCGAACCGGGAGACGGAGAAAATGCTGGACGGCAGCGATGCCATTGCGGATTGGCCCATTCTCAATGCCCTCCTGAACACGGCGGGCGGAGCGAGCTGGGTTAGCCTCCATCACGGCGGCGGCGTCGGCATGGGGCTTTCCATCCACGCAGGCATGGTCGTGGTGGCCGATGGAACCTCCGCGGCCGCGGCGCGGTTAGAGCGTGTATTGACGTATGACCCGGGTATGGGTATCGTCCGCCACGCTGATGCCGGCTATGAGCAGGCCCGGCAGAATGCCCGGCTGCATGCGATCTCCATGCCGTCTTTGTGACGGGATCATACAGGACCTTCACACTTTCATCCCAACGTACACTAGCTCTGGAGGTGGTAATGCACGGATTCGGTCATATCGAGATACCGTCGACGAATTTCAAACGCACGAAGAAGTTCTTCGGCACAGTGTTCGGTTGGACGTTCACGGACATTCCGGACATGGACTATGTGATCTTTCGCGCGGGGGAGCCACCGAACGGCGGCTTCTATATGGTCAAGAAGATGCCGAAAAAGGCGCAGGTGAACGTGTACATCGAGGTCGAGGACATCGATGCGAAGTTGAAGGAGATCAAGAAGGCCCGTGGCAAGGTGCTCGTGAAGAAGACCGAGATCCCGGGTATGGGATGGTGGGCACAGTTCGAAACCCCCGATGGGTGCTTCATGTCCCTCTGGCAGGCCCCGGCAAAGGGCGATGCCCAGTAAGGAGAATGATCCCGGAACAGGTGATGGGCATGAACAGCGGGTGCCGGCCGAGAGCGGCCTGTGCACCCGCTGTTCGTTCGTCCGGATCACCACCTCGTCCCGCGGTTCGGCCTTCGTGCGGTGCGAGAGATCGCGCCAGGACCCTGCTTTCCCCAAATACCCCCGCCTCCCGGTGCGGACATGTCCGGGATTTGAAGCATCCCATGGGCCGGACGGACAACCCGCGTGATCTTTTTCCGTATATTGATGTACCATCATGATAGACCCGATCCGCTTTAAACGCCTTCTTATCCAGATCCTCAAGCTCCTGATCATCATCGAACTGATCGGTGCGCTCCTCGTTGGCCTGTCCGGCGGCGGGTGGGGCCGTTTCGGGAACGACCTTGTCATTGCCGGCATTCTGTACATCACGTGGGACCGGATCACCGCGCTGTTGCGCGAGAGGAAGGCGCTGGCACGTGAGCGTGTGGAGCGGGCGGGCACCGACCTCCGTATCCGTGATGCTTTGCTCTTCTCCGTGCTCTGGAGCGATGAGATCACGAACGAGATCCCCGAGGACCGGCGGCGGATGGTCATCGCTGCGTACACGCTCATCGCGGCCGGACTGGTCCTTGCCTACGTCCAGATCGGGGCCGGACTCATGTCTCTCGTGATCTCCGGCGTCGTGGTCCTTGGTGGCGTCAACCTTCTGGCGTGGCTGGTCTCTCTTGAACGCGAAGGGAAGGAAACGCTGCAGACCGAACTCCGGCTGGCCCACGAGGTTCAGGTCTCGTTGATGCCCGAGAAGCAGCCGGTGCTGGAAGGATATGATATCGCCGGGATGTCGTTGCCGGCACAGGAAGTGGGTGGCGACCTGTTCGATTTTGCGTCGCCCGAGCACACGGAGGGCCTGTGCGTGTCCGTCGTGGACGTTTCGGGCAAGGGGATGCAAGCCGCCATGGCGGCGGTGTTCACCAGCGGTGCGCTTGCCAGCGAAATGAAGCGGTACACAACGCCGGCGGAGATCCTCACCGACCTGAACAGTGCGGTCTTTCATCATTCCCGCCGCGGGCATTTTGTGGCGTTCCTGTCCGGCTGCCTCTCCCCGCATGATCGCATCTTCACGTTCGCGAATGCCGGACAGACCAAGCCTCTTCTTCGCAGGGGGGCGACGGTGCAATGGCTCGATGGCAATGGGCCGCACTTTCCGTTGGGGATGCAGGCGGGGACCATCTACGACATTTGCCGCGTGGAACTCCAGCAGGGCGATATCCTGTTCCTTCTGACGGATGGCTTCACGGAAGCGATGAATGAGGCGCGTGAATCATTCGGGCCGGAGCGCGTCGAGCAGGCGGCCGCCGCAGATGACATCGGCGCGCTGAGTGCCGCGGAGATCCTGACGCGCCTTACCACCCAGGCCCAGGCATTCGCCGGGAACGCCGCGCAGCACGATGATATGACCCTCGTTGTCATCAAGGTCCTCTGAGAGGCAGAACCGCATGATGTTGCGCACCACCCTGCTTGCCCTTCTCCTCTGCGCCGCCCCGATCCTGCGGGCGCAGCCGCATGCGCAGTTCAACCTCTTCCTCGACCTGAATTATACCTCGGCGGAAAAGACCGTTGAGTTGTACGAAGGACTGTCCGGCCGCCCATCCGACATCGCGGCGCTCCGCGGGAGCCAGCTCTCTCTTGCGGTCACCGCCATGCTCGCCCAGAAGCATCTCACCACAGGGCACCTTGAACAAAGCCTCGAAGCGGCGAAGTTCAATCAGAGTGACGGCGACGACGATTTCCGGATGCGCCCTGCGCGTGCGGCGGTGCGCCAGATCCGGGAACTCCTGGATGCCGTGCGCCGGCGCAACTTCGGGCAACGTGTCATCAGTACGGTAGAGCAGCTCTTCCCTGCGGATGCCCGGGTGAACGCACGCATCCCGATGTACTTCGTGGCGTTCGGTCATCAGAACATCGATGCGTTCGTGGTGCGGATCAACTGGGAAGGAGATGTTCCGCACCCTGCCGCTGACAATGAAGGTGAACCGGTGATCGTGGTGAACCTTGCGCGGGCGGTGAACTACGGGACATCGGTGGATGAGTGCTTCGTCGGACTGCTCAGCGTTGTCGCGCATGAAGTGTTCCATGCGGCGTTCGAGGTGTACAAGCGTGGCTCACCGTTCTGGCAATCGTATTATGCCGTCGACCTCCCACCGTTCGATGAGCTTCTGGACCTGGCGCACAACGAAGGCGTCGCGTACTATCTGTCCCTGATCCAACGGACCGGTGGCCGGCTGCCCACCGACGGGCTCGAACGGGCACAGTCATCGATGCACACCTTCAATGCCATGTGCGCCGAACTGCTTTCGCAGCGGACACCTCCCGGACGGGCGGCCGAGATCCTCCGGCGTGCCAACACCTCCGGCTACTGGGAAAGCTACGGATCGATCACCGGCATGATCGTTGCCCGCCAGATCGACCAGTCCCTCGGGCGCGTGGCCCTTGTTGAGACCCTCCGCAATGGGCCGCGAGCATTCTTCCGGACCTATCTCCAACTGATGAAGCAGGACCGCGGTATCCCCCAGTTATCCCCTCTCGTCCAACAGGAATTGGCCCGTCAGGACCGGTGACCGCCCCCCGTCCGGTTGAAGTTCCTGTGGAGTTTTGGTATCTTCGAGTATTGTGGACCTCTTCATCAGGAATATCCGCCAATTGGTGACCGTTGCGGCGCACGGGAAACGTGCGCTGACCGGACCAGCAATGAACGACCCCGGGCTGATCGTCGATGCCGGTGTGCTCTGCCGGGACGGGAAGATCGCATGGGCGGGCCCCATGGCGGCCTTTCCCGGGTTGGCGGGTGAAGACGTACCCGAGATCGATGCTACGGGGCGCGTCGTGCTGCCCGGGTTCGTCGATTCGCACACGCATATGATGTTCGCGGGTGACCGTGCGGAGGAATTCGGGATGCGGTCACAGGGGGCGACGTATCAGGAGATCGCCGAACAGGGTGGTGGGATCCTCAGCACGATCCGGCATGTCCGCGCCGCGACGAAGAAAGAATTGAAACGCTCCACATCGCGCCATCTCATGGCGATGATGAAACACGGCACCACGGCCGTGGAGATCAAGACAGGCTACGGCCTGTCCATGGACGCTGAGGTCAGAATGCTCGAGGGCATTCATGAGCTCGGTGAAGAGGAGATGGCCACGGTGGTCGGCACATTTCTCGGGGCCCATGCGGTGCCGCCGGAATTCACGTCCGACCCCGAAGCGTACGTGCGGCTGATCATCGATACGATGATCCCGTATGCCGGCAAGCGGTCGCTGGCAGCGTTCTGCGATGTGTTCTGTGAGCGGGGGTACTTTGACGCGCGTCAGACCGAAGAGATCCTTCTGGCCGGCAAGGCGCACGGCATGTTGCCGAAGATCCACGCGGAGGAACTCACGCACCAGGGAGGTGCCGAACTCGCAGGCCGCATTGGTGCCGTGTCCGCTGACCATCTCGAGAAGATCAGCGCTCAGGGCATCGAGGCGTTGAGGCAGGGGGGGGTGGTCGCGGGGCTCCTGCCGGGTGTGTCCTTTTTTCTGAACCACGGGTATGCGCCTGCCCGGGCCATGATCGACGCAGGTGTCGCCGTCGCCATCGCCTCGGATTTCAATCCCGGGTCGTGTATGTCGCACTCGATGCCGATGATGATGACCATTGCCTGCACGCACATGAAGATGACGCCGGCGGAGGCGTTGGTCGCATCGACGCTGAACGGTGCTGCCGCGCTGAACCTCTCTGCCACGCATGGCAGCATCGAGGTCGGCAAGCAGGCCGATCTGCTCGTCGCGGACATTCCGGACTACCGGTATCTGGCATATCATTTCGGCGCGAACCATATCCGTCATACCATAAAGAACGGCACCATTCTTGAGATCCCGTGAACAGGACGTCGATGGCAGCGATCGTTGAATGTGTACCCAATTTCAGTGAAGGACGCGACCGCGAGGTGATCGCGAAGATCGGGGATGCCGTCCGGGCGATCGCCGGCGCTACATTGTTGAGTGTGGAGCCGGACAAGGATTACAACCGGACGGTCGTGACGTTCGTTGGCACGCCGGAGGCGGTGGTCGAGGCTGCGTATGAGGCAACGAAGGCCGCGGCCATGCATATCGATATGCAGAAACAGTCCGGTGAGCATCCGCGGATCGGAGCGACGGATGTCGTCCCGTTCGTCCCTGTGTCCGGTGTGACGATGGGAGAATGTGTCGCGCTCGCGAAGCAGTACGGGCGCCGCGTCGGCGATGCATTGAAGATCCCGGTCTACCTGTATGAAGAGGCGGCATCGCGTCCCGAACGCCGGAATCTGGCGAACGTCCGGAAAGGCGAATACGAGGGATTGGCCGAGAAGCTGAAGGATCCCGCGTGGATTCCGGACTTCGGCCCGGCGGTGATGAATGTGCGGTCGGGTGCGACGGTCACCGGCGCACGTTTCTTTCTTGTTGCATACAACGTGAATCTCAAGACCAACGATCAGAAGGTCGCGCAGGAGATCGCGCTGCGGATCCGTGAAAGCGGACGGCTGAAGAAGGATGCGCAGGGGAATCCGGTGCTTGATGCATCGGGACAGAAGGTGAACATCCCGGGGACGTTGAAGGCTGTCAAGGCCATGAAAATGTTGCTGGAAGCGCACAACATCGCCCAGGTGTCGATCAATCTGGTGAACTACACGGTGACGCCGCCGCACGTGGCGTTCGAGGAAGTGAAACGGCAGGCGGCGACGATGGGCGTTGAGGTCACCGGCAGTGAGATCGTGGGTCTCACCCCGTTGGACGCACTGCGTATGGCGGGGGCGTTCTACGCCCCTGGAACAGGTGACGATGCGACTCTGGTCGCGGCCGCGGTAGAGCGGTTGGGCCTGAGCCAGCTTGAACGATTCGATCCGAACAAGAAGGTCATCGAGTATCAACTCTCCTGAGGGAAGGACGATCTATGGCAATCCGTAAGACGATGCGCGCATTCCTCGATGAAGTGGCGTCATCATCGCCCGCGCCTGGCGGTGGAAGTGTTGCAGCGCTTGCCGGAGCACTCGGCGCAGCGCTCACCTCCATGGTGTGCAACCTGACGGTCGGCAAGAAGAAGTATGCCGATGTCGAGGACGAGATGAAGAAGGTGCTGGAGCAGTCGGAGCATCTCCGTGTGCAGTTCACGGAGCTGATCGATCGCGACACGGTCGCCTTCAACAAGGTGATGGAGGCGTTCGCGCTGCCGAAGGATACCGATCCCCAGAAGGCGCTCCGGTCTGCGGCCATCCGCGAGGCCACCAAAGAGGCCACGCTCGTGCCGCTGGAAGTGATGAAGCACTGCATCGATGCCCTGGCTCTGGCGCGGGCGGTGGCCTCGCATGGGAATGCCAACTCGGTGAGCGATGCCGGCGTAGCGGCATACATGCTGCACGGGGCGCTGGAGAGTGCTGCGCTGAACGTGAGGATCAATCTGAACGGGCTGAACGACCCCGAGTTCGTCGGCTGGAAGCAGGATGAGGTGCAGTCTCTCCGTTCCACCAGCGCGCTGGTCCTCGAAGAGATCCAGTCCGTGGTGGACGAGCGGCTGCAGAAGGAATGATCAGAGCAGGAATCGGGCAGTAGCGGCAACCGCTGCTGTCTCGCTGCGCAGGCGCCGCGGTCCAAGCCGGATCGCGGCGCAGTTGTTTTTCACCGCCAGGGCAACTTCCCCGTCGGTGAACCCCCCCTCCGGGCCGATGATCACCATATGGGATCCGGCCTCAATGATCCCGGAATCCTCTGCTGCCTCATGGAACAGCCACCGCTGAGCGGCGAAGGAGGCCGAGCGCTCCATGAGGACCGGGAACGTCACGGGCTCATGCACGGGAGGCAGCACACACCGGCCCGACTGTTTCATCGCGGCGAGTGCGAGTTTCTGCCACCGCTCCGTCCGGGCCTGACGGGGAATGGTGCGGTCCGTGATGAGCGGGATGATGGCGCTGACCCCGATCTCGGTCGCCTTCTCGATCAGAAAATCGTAGCGGGACGGGTTCTTCAGGAGAGCTGCGGCGAGGATGACGCGCACCGGCGATTCGTGGAGCATCGGATGGTGGGTCCGGACCTTGCAGACCGCCATCCGTTTCTCGACGGTGACGACCTCCGCGGTGTATGCCGTTCCCTGACCATCGGCGACGCCGATGATATCGCCCGGGGTGCGGCGCATGACGTGCGACAGGTGGACGAACTCGTCGCCGTCGATGCGTATGAATCCGTTGGATATCGCCTGCGGTGGTGCGTAGAAGAACTCAAGCCCGTGCGGGGGCTCGTGTGCTTCATTCTCAGAAGGGTGAGCGGAAGTCAAGGACGAACTGCCCCTTCCTCTGGTTGTTGATCGCGTACTCCGTGCGTGCGATGACGCCGTAGGGGAGCAGGAAGCGGATGCCCGCACCATAGCCGGAGAGAACGCCGTTGAGTGTGAGCGGTTCATGGCGGAACCATGTCGTGCCGGCATCGGCGAAGACCGCGAGGCTGATCCCGAACTGCCACACCGTGAACTCGTCCGGCAGGAACGTGCCCGGCATACGGAAGACCCTGAGCGGCAGGAGAGCGTACCGGATCTCGACGCTCGAGCCGAGGAGATTCTCGCCTTCGAGGATCGTCTTGAAGTATCCCCGGATGCGCTCGCCGTAGCCGAAGTACTGGCGTGCGTAGGTCGGGACCGTACCGCCGGCGACGATGCTGCCCGTGACGCGTCCCGCCAGAGTGAACGCCGCACCCAGCGGGATGTAGGTGCGGAGGTCCGCGCCGAACCGCATGAAGGAGACATCCGATGTGCCCAGGCCGTACCGGGACACCGAGACGCCAATGAACCTGCCCCGCGACGCGTATTCCGCCAGGTCGCGCGTGTCGTAGGAGTATCCTGCCCCAACGGAGAAGAACCTGTCGATGCCCGAGGTCGAGACCGTACGGGCGGGGCGGTACGTGGAGATCTCGATCACCTGGTAGGCGACGCTGAGGGAGAGGTGTTCGAAGAGGGAAAGCCGTTTTCCGATCCCGGCGGCGATATCGTAGTGCAGTTCCTCGAAGTCCCCCGTCGCGCTTGCTTCGATCTCGCTCCGGTTGCGCACGCGGCTGAAGGAGGCGCCGGTCGAGAAGGAGAGACGGTTCGCTGTATCGATCAGCGGTTCATAGAACGAGAGCTGGGCGGAGGGGTTGTAGCCGAAGACCACGGAGCCGAAGAGTTTCTGGTTCCGCCCGCGGAAGTTGTTATGCCGGAAGCCCAGGCCGTAGTAGGCGCGGGATGGATCGCCGTCGCGAAACCCGAAGAGAGGAACGGGGAAGTAATGCCACCGTTCGTTCACGATCACGCGCAGGGCCTGGTAGGCGCCGAGGGTGTCCAGGAGGATATCCACGCGCGTGAAGAGTCCGAGGCTGTAGATGCGGGCGCGGTCATACTGGATCGCTTCATGGGTCGGGACGATCCCGGGCTTGAGGGACATTTCATTCAGGATCACGTACTCACGCGTGCCCGTATTCCCGCTGATGACGATCGTATCGATCGGTGCGCTGTACTCTGGAGAGGCCGGGATGAATCCCTGGGCCAGGGCAGCCAGGGGGAAGAGGAGGACGGGGAGGAGTGTGCGGAGGAGGTTCCAGAAGACCCGGGGTGCGGTCAGACGCATGGAGGCAGGCACGCTCTCAGTGAATGTTCGCAAGAGCCTCACCGGCTGCGGCCTGCTCGGCTTCCTTTTTGTTCTTCCCGGTGCCGGCGCCGTACTTCTCGTTACGCAGGTGCACTTCGACCGTAAAGGTGCGGTCGTGGTCGGGTCCGTCCTGCTTCACGATCACGTAGCGGGGGACGCCGTAGCCGTGCGACTGGGCATATTCGAGGAGGCGGCTCTTGTAATTCTCATCGACCGTAACGACGGTACCGGCCTCGATCGCTGCGATGACCTGACGTTCGACGAACGAGCGTGCTGTTTCGAATCCGCCGTCGAGATACAGCGCAGCAACGAGTGCCTCGAAGGTATCGGAGACGATGGTCTCATACCCTTTGCCCACCGACTGTGCCGCGCTGGGGCTCATCAGGATGAACCGTGAGAGGTCGAGGGTGTTGGCGTACGCGGCGAGGGCTTTCCGGTTCACGAGGCGTGAGCGGAACTTCGTGAGGTCGCCTTCGGGCGATTCCGGGTACTTGTGGTACAGGTATTCGCCAACGATCAGGTTCAGGACCGAGTCGCCGAGGAATTCGAGGCGTTCGTTGGAGGGGTTGGGGTGTGTGCTGTTCTGGGGGAACGAGCGGTGGAGCAAACCCTGGACGAACAGTTCGCGGCAGCGGATGCGATAGCCAATGGTCCGCTCCAGGCGCTGGAGCGTCGCAGGGTCGAGGTCTGCGGGCAGCTCCGCCACCGGCTCCGGGGCGGGACGCCGGGAGCGGGAAAACATTGATCGCAGAAAATGTCCTACCCCCGGCATATGGTCATCGCGCCATTAGTATTTCTTGAACAGCAAGGTTGCGTTGTGTCCGCCGAATCCGAAGGTGTTGCTCAGCGCGTAGGTGAGCTTTCGCGCCACCGGCTTGTTCGGCGTGTAGTTCAGATCGCAGGCCGGATCGGGGTTCTCGTAATTGATCGTCGGCGGCACCATGTCGTTCTTCAGTGCGAGGATCGTGGCGATCGCTTCGATCGCACCGGCTGCGCCGAGCAGATGGCCGGTCATGGACTTCGTGGAGCTGACCGCGAGCTTATAGGCGTGCTCGCCGAAGGTCACCTTGAGGGCATTGGTCTCGCTGGCATCGTTCAGCGGGGTCGAGGTGCCATGGGCATTGACGTAGTCCACCTGCTCCGGCGTGATGCCGGCATCCTTGATAGCGCGGCGCATGGAGCGGACCGCACCTTCGCCGCCCTCCGAGGGGGCGGTGATGTGGTGGGCATCGCCGGTGAATCCGAGGCCGACCATTTCGCCGTAGATCTTCGCGCCGCGGGCGAGGGCGAACTCGAGTTCTTCGAGTACGATCGCGCCGCCGCCTTCGCCCATCACGAACCCATCGCGCTGCGCGTCGAACGGACGGCTGGCGTGCTGGGGATCGTCATTGCGGGTGGAGGTGGCCTTCATATTGTCGAATCCACCGAGGCCCATCGGCGTGATGGGGGCCTCCGAGCCGCCGCACACCATGGCATCCGCATCACCGTACTGGATGATGCGGTAGGCATCGCCGATGGCATGGGAAGCCGTGGCGCAGGCCGACACGGTGGCGTAGTTGGGGCCTTTGAAGCCGTGTTTGATGGAGATGTTCCCCGCGGCGATGTCCGGGATCAGCATGGGGATGAAGAACGGACTGATACGGCGCGGCCCACCCTGCATATAGTTGGTGAACTGTGCGTCGTACGTCGTCATCCCGCCGATACCCGAGCCAAAGACCACCCCGATGCGGTCAGGATCCGTCGTTTGGGCTGTGAGGCCCGAATCGCGAACGGCCATGTCGGAGGCGATGATCGCATATTGCGCGAACGGATCCATCCGCTGCGACGCCTTCCGGTCCAGGAAGTCGGTGGCCTTGAACCCTTTCAGCTCACACCCGATGCGTGTGCCATAGAGGGCGGTGTCGAAATACGTGATGAGTCCGGCACCGCTGGTGCCGGCCATCATGTTCTTCCAGAAATCCTCGACAGTGAGCCCGATGGGGGTCAGGGTACCAATTCCCGTGACAACGACTCTTCGTTTACCGTTCATAAGTCTTCTCTATGCTTCTTCGCGATCCGACGCATCCCGGCCGCTCCGGGGCGGGGTACGAGCTGCTCAGGCCTGTTTGCCCGAGATGTACTTGATGGCATCGCCGACGGTGCCGATCTTCTCGGCATCTTCGTCGGGGATCTGGAGGTTGAAGGCCTTCTCGAATTCCATGACGAGTTCGACCGTGTCGAGGGAATCTGCACCCAGATCGTTCGTGAAGGACGCTTCCGGGGTCACCTGTGCGTCATCGACGCCCAGTTTGTTGACGATGATCTCTTTCACTTTTGCCGCGACGTCAGCCATGATGCAACCTCCTGTGTGATTGTGGGATTGTAAATATACGACGATTTCGTTGTGCGACGGCGCCTTACATCGTCATGCCGCCATCGATGGCGATCACCTGGCCGGTCACATAATCGGCCGCAGGCGACGCCAGGAAGGTGACCACGCTGGCCACTTCTTCCGGTTTGCATCCCCGCTTCATGGGGATGACGCTCAGGAATGCCGCCCGTACCTCATCGCTGAGGACGGCGGTCATCTCGGTCTCGACGAAGCCGGGTGCGATGGCATTGACCGTGATGTTCCGGCTTGCAAATTCCTTGGCCGAGGACTTTGTGAGGCCGATGAGCCCCGCCTTGGATGCCGAATAGTTCGCCTGTCCGGCGTTGCCCATGAGGCCGACGACCGAGCTGACGTTGATGATCTTGCCCCGGCGCTGCCGCATCATGATCCGGCTCGCTGCGCGCGTGCAGATGAAGGAACCCTTCAGGTTCACGGCCATGACGATGTCCCAGTCCTCGTCGGACATCCGCATCATCAGCTTGTCGCGCGTGATGCCGGCGTTGTTCACGAGGATGTCCAGACGCCCCAGTTCCGTGGCGACTTCATCGCAGGCCTTGTCTGTCGCAGCGGTGTTCGTGATGTCCACGGCCTTCGCAATGACCTTGCGTCCGCCTGCCGTCAGCGATGCCGTGAAGGCCGCGAAATCATCGGGGAATGCGCGGTCGAAGATCGCGACATGAGCGCCCTCGGCCACGAGTGCCGTTGCAATGGCACGGCCGATGCCCCGGCCGCCGCCCGTGACTACCGCTACCTGGTCTTTGAGTTGATCCATGCGTCCGATCGCCCTGAAAGAAGTGGAGAGGAATTACGCACCAATATTGCGAGAAGCCTTTTCTTTTTCAAGTCCTTCGTAGTGCCGTTCGAGGGTGTCATATCCCTCAGAACCGAGCAAATGGACCAATTCCGACTTGCATGCGCGGAACAGCGGGACCTCGAAGGCTGTTGAGGTGGAGCAACAGGGTTGTTCCCCCTGCAGCATCGGGTCGAAGCCCACCACGCTATCCGAGATCTCGATCGGGAACAGGATGCAATACATCGGCTTCCATGCCCAGCGGTCGAGTCCGGCATGGACAGCGGCAAGCTGGATCGCGCAGCGGCCGTGCTTGTCGAGCATCACGCATTTGTCATTGAACACCTGCGTGCCGATGCAGCGGCCCGACGGGAAATCGCCGTCTTCCACTTCGTCGGGATCGAACCAGCCATTCACGTCACGGTTCTGCGTCTCATCCATCTGCGCCGCGATGGCCTCGCGATGCTCGAGGATGAGATCGCGCTCCTTGACGTCCGCATACACGCCGCCTTTGCAGCACCGCGTGACGCAGGAACATGGGCTGTGCCCGGCGGGGAAACCGGTGTGGAACAGGTCATCAGCGATGGAGAGCGCGCCGACGGTGAACAATTTCTTTTCCATTACCGGGTGCTCCCTGCGGCCTGGACATCCTGCCATTTGTCGAAACCGCGCGTCTGCACGCCGGCCTCGGTACGTTTGATGAGGCCCTGCAGCACCTTACCGGGGCCGACCTCGATGAAGTCTGTTGCGCCGTCGCGTGTCATGCTGCGCACGGATTGCTCCCAGCGTACCGGCATGGTAAGCTGTTGGTAGAGAAGGTCGCGGATCGTTGCGGCATGCGTGACCGGTTCCGCCGTGACGTTTGCGTAGACCGGAATGCGGGCGTCGTTGAATGTCGTTGTATCGAGTGCTTTCTTGAGTCCTTCGCGTGCGCTTTCCATGAGTGGAGAGTGGAAGGCGCCGCTGACCACGAGTTCCTTGACCATCTTGGCGCCCTTCGTGCGGGCGAGTTCCATCGCTTTGTGCACCCCCTCGACCGAGCCGGAGATGACGATCTGTCCGGGCGAGTTGAAGTTCGCCGGCTGCACGACCCCTGCCGCCGATGCTTCACGGCAGAGTTCCTCGGTCAGGTCGGGCGCAAGACCCACGACCGCGGCCATGGTCCCTTTCCGGGCGATACCTGCCTGCTGCATCAGTTCGCCGCGCAGGCGGACGAGCCGGAGGCCATCGGCGAAGCTCAGAGCGCCGGCCATCACGAGCGCGGAGTACTCGCCGAGCGAATGGCCTGCGACCATAGCGGGTTGCAGGTGGGCGAGCGAGCGGGCGACCGCAATGCTGTGCAGAAAGATCGCGGGCTGCGTGTTCTGCGTCTGCCGGAGGGTCTCTTCCGGGCCTTCGAACAAAATGTTGCTCAGCGACGTGCCGAGGACGCTGTCAGCCTCTTCGATCAGGGCCCGGCTTGCGGGATCGTTCTCGAAAAGATCTTTCGCCATGCCGACGTACTGCGAGCCCTGACCCGGGAATACGAATGCCGTTGTTGCCATGTGGTGGTCGGCCCTTATCCTCTGTTCCCGGCCGTCCAGCGCATCAGGACCGAGCCCCAGGTGTATCCCGCGCCAAAGGCGGCGAGCACGATGGTCTGTCCCTTGCGGAGTTTCCCATCCATCCACCATTCCGACAGGCAGAGGGGAATGGTTGCGGCGGTGGTATTGCCGTACCTATTGATATTGATCATGACCTTGGAGGGTTCGAGGCCCATGCGCTCTGCGGTCGCATCGATGATGCGGAGGTTCGCCTGATGCGGCACGAGCCAGTCCACCTGCGCGCCCGTCAGTCCGTTGCGCTCCACGATCTCGGCGGAGACGTCCGCCATGCCCTTGACAGCAACCTTGAACACGGATTTGCCGTCCTGATAGAGGTAATGCATCCGCTTGTCGACGGTCTCGTGCGTGGGCGGATTGAGGCTGCCGCCGCCGCGCATGTTCAGATACCGTTCGCCCGAGCCGTCGCATCGCAGGATATGATCGATGATCCCGCCGTTCTCATCGTCCGACGCCTCCAGCAGCACCGCGGCAGAGGCATCGCCGAAGAGGATGCAGTTGTTCCGGTCGGTATAATCGGTGATCGAGCTCATCTTATCCGCGCCGACCACGACCACACGTTTGTACGAGCCGTTCTCGATGAACTGTGCGCCGGTCATGAGCGCGAACAGGAACCCGGAGCAGGCGGCGGACACATCGAATCCCCAGGCTTTCTTCGCTCCGACCTTCTCCTGAATGAGGCATGCGGTGGAGGGGAAGAACATGTCGGGGGTGACGGTTGCGACGATGATCATATCGATCTCATCCGGGCCGATCCCGCGTTTGCTCAGGAGGTCGCGGACCGCGGCTGCGCCGAGGTCCGATGTTGCGCCGTCCTTGAGAATGCGTCGTTCGCTGATCCCGGTACGGGTGCGGATCCACTCGTCCGTTGTGTCGACCATCTTCTCGAGGTCGGCGTTGCTGAGGATCGTTTCCGGAACGAAATGGCCTACTGCGGTGATCGCTGCTCTACGCTTGGGCATCGGTGTGTGCAATGGAATCCTGAATATGGCTGTTGACGGACTTCTGGATCACGTCCTCCGCGCGATAGATCATGTTCATGATGGCGCGGGGGGTGGATTTGCCGTGGCCGATGATACAGACACCGTTCACGCCAAGGAGGGGGACCCCTCCGTGTTCCTGGTAATCCAGTTCTTTCATGACACTGCGCAGGCCTTTGCGTGCGACCAGTGCGATGGCGGTGTTCCAGAGGTTCGCCTTTGCGAAGCCCTGGAATTTGGCTTTGAAGAATTTCGGAACGCTCTCACCGAATTTCAGAATAATGTTGCCGACGAAACCGTCGCAGACGACCACATCGAGATCGCCGCTCAGGATATCGCGCCCTTCGACGTTGCCGACGAAGTTGAGGTTGCTCGTGCGGAAGAGCTGGAGGGCCGCAAGGCTGGTCTCGTTCCCTTTGCTATCCTCTTCGCCGATACTGAGCAATCCCACCCGTGGTTTCGGGATGTTCAGCATGGCCGACATATAGATGGAGCCCATGATGCCGAATTCGAGCAGGTGCCGGGGCCTGCAGTCCACGTTCGCGCCCGCATCCACCATCAGGCAGGGCGTCTTCGGTGTCGGCACGAGTGCGCCGATGGTCGGGCGCCCGATCCCCTGGATACGTCCGAGGATCAGGGTTGCGGCCGACATGACCGCACCGGTATTGCCGGCGCTCACGAACCCGTGAACGGTACCGGCTTTGTGTTCGTACAACCCGACACTGATGGAGGAGCGCCGCTTCGTTTTGACCGCCGCTGTGGCGGAGTCATGCATGTCGATGACATCGGGCGCGTGAATGATCGTGTAGTGGTCTTCAGGAGGCGTGAACCCCCCGGGCTGCCGCGCAAAGTCGGCGAGCGAGGCACGGATCGTATCTTCCGGGCCGACGAGTGCCACGCGGAAGCGGCCACCCGCTCCGCGCAGTGCCAGACACGCGCCCGCAACAACATTCGCGGGGGCGAAGTCTCCACCCATTGCATCCACGGCGATAGTAATGATATGCGTATCCCGGGAAGTCACAGGCACACGATCGGTTGTCAGACCTGTCCGAGGAGCAGGATCAGGCGTTCTTCGGAACGATGATCGAGCGGCCGTTGTAGAAGCCGCAATTCGGGCACACGCGGTGCGGAAGCTTCGCCGTGTGGCAGTTCGGGCATTCCGACGCTGCAGGAGCGGTGGCCTTGTAGTGGGTCCGGCGCTTGCGTCCGCGGGTCTTCGAATGGCGTCGTTTTGGATTCGGCATGGTACAGGCTCCTGTTAAAGTGCTGCGGAACGGTCAGTTGCTGTCGGGCGTGAAACCGCGCAATTGCTCCCAGCGCGTGTCAGCGGATTCCGACGTGCAATCGCACGTCCCAGTGTTCAGATCGATGCCACAGTCCGGACAAAGCCCCCTGCAATCCTGCCTGCAGAGCAGCTTCAAAGGGACTGACAAAAGAATGGTCTGCCGTACATCATCGGTCAGATCGATGACCGGGAGGCCGATCGGGAGCACCTGTACCTCGGAAGGATCCAGGCTCTCTGCATCGGTCTCATTCGACACGTAGACCATCCGGTATTCAGGCGTCAGCCGCACGGTGAATGGTGCGGTACAACGGTCACAGATGAACGACCCCCCGGCCGAGATCCTGGCCTTCAGCGCGAGCCGATGGCCGGTCTTGTCAATGACCGCTTCCACGGTCACTTCGCCGGAAAACTCCTCGCCCAATACGATCTCCCCGGCATCCGTCCGGAACCGGTACTCGTGGGCACCCTCAGAAAGACCGCCGACCTGGATCTTCATCGCTCTCCGCCAGACGCTCGAATGGGGCCGCAGAGCCCCATTCGCAATACGAACAGAAAAAGTATGACAATATATGGAGAAGTCCCCTGAGAGTCAAGATACGGACTCTCAGGCGGCGGAAAGGGCTTCCGGATGTGCTCTACCCCCGGAAACTCTGTCCGTTACCGGGGGAAAAGGGGGCAAAAACAGCGAATTTAGGAGGATGTAACGCTCGTCAACGGTCACTTCCTTCATCCCGCCACACACCACGTGGCGGGATGTCCCGCTTTCAGGATCCCCCTTCGCGCGGGATTCGAAGAGCGGAACTCACGCCAACCGCAATGTTGCCTTCACTGCGTTCGGCAAGATCGGTTGGAGTGGCACTAGTGGACTTCGACGCCCTGTTCGAGGAGCTGCGTCTGCACATGCTCGACCGTCTCGGCCAAGGCTTCGCGGAATTTCTCAAAATCCTCCTTGTACAGGAAGATCTTGTGCTTTTCGTACTCATCGTCACCGACCCGTTTGCTCTCGGTGATGGTGATATAATAGTCTTTCTCCGATTTGGTGGACTTCACGTCGAAGAAATAGGTGCGCTTGCCTGCCCGTACACGCTTGGTGAAGATCTCATCCTTGTAGCCATCGTTCTCCAATGTATCCCTCCTTCTACAGAATATGGTTTCCTATTCCCCGTTCTCCCCGTGTGGGGGGGAGGAAGGGCATTACTTGTGGATCACTGCCACTTTGCCTGTCGCTACTGCTCCCCCGTTCTCTCCGTAGGCAACGATGATGTAGATGCCGGATGCCACCGGATCGCCGTTGCTATCGAGTCCGTCCCAGGTGCCGACGAGGCCACCGGGGGTCTTCAGTGTCCGCACGAGCGTTCCGTCGATCGCAACGATCTTCAGTTCCGAGTTTGCCACCAGTCCACTCACGGTCAACTGGCTTGTTGCCGGTACAATGAAGGGATTGGGATAGACCGTGAGGCCGTCAAATGATTCCCGCGGCGCCGCTGCAGGCGTCGTGAGACTCGCCAGTCCCGACATGGTCCCGAAATAGACCATCCCCGTCCTGGGGTCCACCGCTATCGACTTCACGTCGTTGTCCATCAACTTGCCGGCCGTGTTCTCCACGGTGTACGATGCGAGCGTCTGTGTCCCGTCGGGGGAAAGGAGGAACACCCCTTCGGTGGTCCCGACCCATTTCTGGTTCAGCGGATCGATGGTGATCGTATTGATGACGAGCCCGTTCAGAGGTTTATAGGCCGCGATGGCACCGGAGCGGAGCGGATTGGAGGGTTCGAGGATGATCGCGATGCCGCGGTCCGTGCCTATCCAGATGTCATTGTCCTTGTCCACGACCAGGGTCTTCACTTCGCTGCTGGGAAGGCCATGGGATGTCGTGACATGGAATGCCGCGGTGCTGTCGATGGAACCCGCATTGCCAAGCGATATCACCCCGCGGTACGCCGCATCCCTGACGATCGCCCAGACGTTGTCGAACGCGTCCACGCCCAGGCAGCGGTCCACGGGGCGGTCCTGCAAGGTGGACATCTTGATGCCGCCGACAATGGCAGGGAAGAATGTCCATTTTCCTGCTGAAGAACGGACCGCGAACAGGTTCTTGTCGCCGGCAAGCACGATGCTGGTCCACACGTTGCCGCGGCTGTCGCACACGGCGTTGCTGACCACGACATAGTTGGGGTCGCCCGCCAGGCCGGGGATCCCGACATTCTTATAATAGATCTGCGTGCTGTCGATGGTCGTCGCGCCTTTCGGCATCGCGATCAAACCGCGCCCGTAACTGGAAGCATAGACCGTCCCGTCGCAACCGACGGACATCCGATAAATGTCGTTGGAGGGGATCTTGCTGTTCGCCATGGTGAAACTCGTCCATGTCGTCCCATCGAACCGGAACAGCCCCGAACCCGACACGTCTCCCGAACCGCACCACACGATGCCGTCGGGATCCACGACCACATTCAGGAACTGGTTCGCATTGGGGCCATTCGGCATGTGCGAGGCCCATGCGGTCTCGTAGGTGAGGAGGCCGAGGGTCGTTGTGCCCACGACCGGCTTCCCATCGGATGTCGCGGTGACGGACGATGGCGTGGCGCTGATGGCGGTTCCGACCGGCGTGGCGGTGTTGGCGGAGGAAACCGAAAAGACCGTGCGGTCGGCAGCGACCACGAGCAGGGCAGTTGCTGACGAAGCGAGTCCGACGATATTCCTCCCGGCAAGTCCCGGGACCTCCGTCCAGGCATTGCTCGCATAAGAAAAGAGTCCCGACGACGTTCCGGTGTACAGTCGTCCGTCAAAGACCGCGAGGGTCCGGGGGACGATCGAGGCGTTCCCGACGGTATGCAGCGTCCAGGATTCGGGGGGAAGAAGGTTCGGGTTGGAGAGCGAAGCTGCCGCGATGCGGTTCACGGTCTGGCCATCGGAGATACATGCCCAGATCTTGCCGTCATGGATCACCGCGGCGGTCACGGATGTGCGTGTACCGACGGGGATGGAGCCGAACCGGGAATAGGTATCGCCGAACTCAAAGCGACCGATACGGAAGAGGCTGAGGCCGAATTCCGTGGCGAAGAGCACGGTATCGCCTGCCACGGTGATCGCGTTGATGCGTTTGTTGGTCTGATTCGCCGTGGCTATGTCGAGGACCGGGCGGAACGTGCCGGTGGAGGGAGAATAGAAGTGGATGGTGCCGTTGGCGGCGCCGGACCAGACATCGCCGGCCGTATCCACGCTGACGGCAGTGAGATCGATGGTGCGGAGGCCTTCTGCATTGGTCAACCGCAGGAAGTCATTGCTCCCGGGTGTCCACCGGAACAGGCCGCCGGATGTCGCGGCCCAGTAGTCGCCGCCATCGCGGACAACAGCCCGGACCTCCATCATCGATGTATAGTTTCGCCAGGTCCCGGATGCACCGAATGCAGTCATGGTGCCCAGGAGAACAACCGCACAGACGCTCCACCCGCTCTTCATATGGCTTTGATCAGCTCCCCTACTTCTTCGTGATACCGTGCAGTTGTTTATGGACCTGCAGGAGTTCCATCGCACTCAATGCTGCATCCCATCCCTTGTTGCCCGCCTTGGCGCCCGCGCGTTCCAATGCCTGCTCCAGCGAATCGGTGGTCAGGACGCCGAAGGTGAGCGGAACGCCGGATTGCATGGCGACCGCGCCGGCATCGCGCGTCACCTCACCGGCGATATAATCGAAATGGGGCGTGGCACCGCGGATCACGCATCCGAGACAGATGATGGCGTCCGCTGCTCCGCTCCGCGCGACCTGTGCCGCCGTCTGCGGGATCTCGAATGCACCGGGTACGTAGATCACGGTGATGGCATCGTCGGTGCCGCCGTGGCGGACGAGACAGTCGACGGCGCCGCGTACCAGTTGATCGGTGATGATGCTATTGAATCTGCTGACCACGAGTGCGAATCTGCATCCGTGAGCAGTGATCTGACCTTCGATCGTCTTCATGGTGTGTCTTCTCCAGCGTGAGCCTTCATCACATGCTTCCTCCGTCTGCTCGGCTGTGGCAACAGGGAAGTGTCAACCCGGGTGGTGGGTGCGGGTGTCGGGTCCGGCAGCAGCAATCGGAACCAGAGGGCGTGCACAGCAGAGTTGTCCGGTGCGGGCCACCCTGCCACGACGTCACGGTGTGCTGTGTCTGAGTGCCGAACACATTCCGGCGGGAAACGATCCTCCCATCACGGTGTCCGGGCAAGAAAGAACAAGGAATGGACTACAAATACCTGCTCTTGAACTTCTCGTAGTCGTTGATGATGAGCTTCCCGCGCTCGATCTCGATATGGCCTTCGCGGATGAAGGAGTGGATCATGCGTGAAATGGTCTCGCGCGATGTCCCGGCCATGTTGGCAAGGTCCTGCTGCAACGGTAGCTCATCGATCTCTACGCGACCCTTACGGATCTTTCCGATATCATCTGCAAGCTGCAGTACCACGTTCGCAACGCGGCCCGCGGCATCCTTCAACGACAAGCTCTTTATCATAGCGTCCGCTTTGCGCAGACGCATCGTCAGTTCTTTCAGGAGGGCAATGGCAACGGAAGGGAAATCGTGAAGCAACTTGAGAAAATCTCTGCGGTGGATCATGAAGAGTTCGGCCTTGGTGGTGGCCACAACGCTGGCGCTGCGGGCCAAACCGTCCAGGATCGCCATCTCGCCGAAGAAATCGCTCTCACCGAGGATCGAAAGAATGACCTCGCGCCCGTCATCGTCCATCCGGACGATCTTCACTTTGCCCGAGACGATCACGAAGAGCGCCGCGCCGGCTTCTTCCTCAAGAAGGATGATGCTTCCCTTCTTGTACTTCTTCCGAACGCCGACCTTAGAGATCGTGTCGAGATCCATCGGCTGCAGATCGCTTAGGATCGGGACGTTCTTAAGAAATTCCAGGTCGTCCTTCATTCAGGGCTGGGCATTGGTGATTGCATGTCCGGGCGTACGACCGCTCGCATTGCCTCAATATAGAACGTGCACGAGTGAAAGTCAAGAATGATAATGGGTTACGGGAGGGTACTATTCCGTGATCAGGAGATAGGAGAGAACGATGATCCCTGCCTGGGCGAAAGCAAGGGATACCCCCGCCAGGGTGTCCAAACGCTTCCGCTCGGAGGCCAGACCAGGATCTCCGCTTGCCAGATAGGCTTCCTGCTTTTCATCGGCAGAGATCTTGAAATAGGCGGCCCCGATCCCGGCCAGGATCGAGACCCCGCCGCTCACGAAGAGACCAACTTTGCGCGCATCCCAGGGATGGACAGGCAGAAGAACGGTGGGGGCTTCGCCGGGCTCCCCCTGCCAACTTCCCTTCAACGCCAGGGTGAGGGCCGTCTCCCCGGTCAGGGCGGAAGGCAGAACCGGCATGGGTTCGAATCCCTTCAGTCGCAGCTCCAGACGGGCGTCTTCCCGAATATCGGAGGGCTTGAGCAACAAGGGGGTGATACCTGCCAGCGAATCATTGATGAAGAACTCCGCTCCTGCAGGATCACTGTGGAGCGGGATGAAGGCCCGGAGCCGGTACGAAACCGTGCGGGTCTGGCCCGGCAGCACGTGCACCGTATCGGTCGCGGCCTGGACGGACCACTCCTCAGGTCGTGGAGGCAGGACCCTGAGGACGTGGATCCCGGGGAGCACTGCGTTGAGAACGAGGGGCGTGTTCCCCACGTGCACCGTGTCGAGGTATACCGCCGCGCTGTCAAGGTCAGAAGTCACTGCGAGCCGCGCCGTCAGCACCGAGTCGGCGGGGGAAGCCCCCACCGCAATGTTCGACGCGAGCGTGAGGACACAAGCTGTCAGGGCGAGGGCAGTGCTTCTTCCGGATCTCATCGTGCACCCCGGAACGATCGTATGATGCGTGTGTCCTGTGCGATGAAGACGCGGCCGAGCCCTCCGATGGGTGTCGTCTTGATCCGGCCATCGGTCGTTGTGCGCCAGATGATCTCGCCGGTCGATCGCTTGAGGGCGATGAGCTCCTTCTTCAGTGTACCGGCATAGATGACATCGCCGGCCCCAAGGAGTCCTGCATCAACGGGGGACCGGAGGTCGGTGTTCCAGCGTGTGGCCCCTGTGGCAGGGTCCATCGCGACGATATGTCCGCCGGTGGTGCCGACGATCACGGCAGCGGAGTCGGCGACCGCGGCACCATAGATCGACGACCCGGGCTTACCCGACCATCGGAGAGAGCCGGACCTCAGGTCGACGGCCACGAGATCGCCGTTCAATGTGCCAACATAGACGGTGCCGTCATGAATGACCGGTGTCGCCTGGATGGGCCCACCCGATGTGACGCGCCAGCGCATCGTGCCGGTCAGCGCATTGCAGCAGTACAGGGATCCGTCGTCAGCTCCGAAGACAATGGAACTGTCCTGGCCTGCAGGTGAGGACCGGATCCCCTTCAGCGTGGTATTCGACGGAAGAGCAAAGCTCCACATCTTTTCGCCGGTCCCCAGGGAAAGGCACGTGAGGACCCCGTAGACGTTCGCGGCATAGATGGATGTTCCCAGCAGGAGGGGAGATCCGTGGACGTCGCCCCCGGAGAACCGCCAGCGGATCCTCCCCTCGACAAGATCGTATGCGACGACGGATTCGCGTCCTCCGGCAAGTGCCACGATGGCTCTCGAGCCGGCGATCACCGGCGTTCCCTGTATCGCGCCGCCGAGGGCGACCCAGCCGAGACGTTTGCCGGTGGCGGCATGGAGGGCGTAGAGCTCCCCGCGCAGATTCCCGATGAACAGGATACTGTCCACGAGACACGGCGCGCCGTCGCCAATGCCGGCGGTGACGTCCTCATCCCATTCGGGTGAAAGAGGAGGAGGAGGAACATCGTTCAGGTTGTTGTTGCGCGACGGGCTTCCGCCGAGCATGAGGATGCCCGACTCGGGGTGGCGTGGCGGTCCGGCAAGTTTCAGCCCGCCGCATCCTGCCAGCGCGACCGCGATCCCTATGACCAGTGCCCTGCGCATCAGAAGTCCCATCCAAAGAAGAACTGGTGGAATATCCCATCCTGGAAATGCGTGAAGTTGTCCTCGATACGCTTTCCGATGTCATACCGCAGTACGAGCACACCCCCGAGATTCACCCTGATGCCGCCGCCGGCGCTGCCCAGGGTCTGACCGTACTCCCGGTCCCAGGCTCCGCCCGCATCGAAGAACAGCGCACCGCGGAAGGAGAAGAAGCTCAGGCCGAAGAAAGGGAACCGGACGGAGAGTTCATCGATGAACGGGAAGCGCAGCTCGTGGCTGGTGAGCCAGAGTTTCTCGCCTCGTATGCTCCATCGTTCCCATCCGCGGAGGTCCCAGCTGCCGCCCATCACGAATCTGCGCGATTCCTTGCCGTGGTTGTAGAAGAGCCAGAAGCGCGAGGCGAACGCGCTCCGCTGCGAGAGGCGTGCATAGTGCCTGTAGTCCGCGATGACGGAGAAGTAGTTGACATTGGAATACTGGATGTCCGACGTATAGGCGAGGGTGAGATTGAAGCGGGTCCCATCGAGCGGCCCGCTCGGGCCCCAGAGCGAGTTGTCGTGCGTGAAGGCGATCGAATTCGAAAGGAGCAACGCCTTCCGTTCTTCGAACGTGCCGTCGATCTCGCGGTTGGAATTGCTCAGGCTGAGGCCGGTCTCGAGCCGCTCGAACTTCGTCAGCGGATAGCTTGTCGCGAAATAGCCGCCGAAGACACGCTCGTAATAGAACTCTTCCCTGGCCGAGAGATCGTACCGGCGGCCTGTGAACCGGTAGATCCCGTATGCGAAGCTGGTGCGCTGGCTGAGGGAGACGCGGGAGATCGCAATATTGAAGCTGGACAGCAGTTCGTCCTGGGATTGTGCAGTATTATAGAGAAGGAAGTAGTACTGGTCGTTCCCCAGGACATCGCTCAGGGCCACGAAGGCCCCGCCGGCGGTCCCGAAGACCGGGTCGGTGGAGATCGCGCTCTGCGCCACATCCAGACTGTAGTCGCCGCGGTATTTGAGGCGCTGCACCTCGGAGTGGGCCGAGAGCATCGTTGCTTCCCACGGCCGGGTGCGGTCCATGAGGTCAAGGGTCCGCACGGTGGTGGATGTGTCGAAGACCGCCCGGGCATTCTTCAACGACGCGATGCGGAAGCTGAATTTCTCGAACGTCGTGAATACCAGCTCGCCATTCGATGTCCAGGTCGGGTCGAATGCCGAGGTGACGAATGCGGACACGCGCGTCATGCTGCGGATCCCCCCGGAGAACCGTCTCGTCATGTCCATCATCCAGATATTGCTCGTCCCCTCGATGTCGGACGTGAATGCCAGAAGGGAACCGTCGCGCGACCAGGCCGGCGAGCTGTCGCTCCACGGGCCGCATGTGAGGTACGAGATGTTCCCGTTGGTGAGATCGTACAGGAACAGATTGTACCGCCCCCTGTCGCCGTACGTGGTACGATCGGAACTGAACACGAGGGTGTCGCCGCGCGGCGACCACGCCGGGTCGCGGTCGTCATAGTAGTCGTTGGTCAGGCGGCGCAGTGAGCGCGACTCCGTATCCAGGACATACAGATCGTTCTGGCCGCCCTTGTCGATGGCCGAAAAGGCGACGCGCCGTCCGTCCGCCGACCATGAGGTTGAACCGATGCTGACGAGGCCGGCGAACCGGAAGCTTGTGACGAGTTCGTTGGCGCGGACGTCGTAGAGGTGGAGGGCATCGCGCTCGCCGCTCTTCGTTGCAAAGGCCAGGAGTCCGCGGGCCGAGACATCGATCCCGCTCTTGAACGGATGGAATGCCTCGAATTCATCCGATCGTTCCCCTTCGATCACATTGACGGCATCCGCTTCGGGGTTGGGGTCGTCCAGGTTCTTCCGGAAGATCCCTGTGTACCCGGTGCGGTTGCCGATGAAGTAGACGTCGCGTGTCGAGTCGTGTTCGAACACCACGGGTTTGGCATTGAATCCATCGCGTGCGATGCGGTGGGTGACCTGGCTTGGCTGGTCGTGTGATGCGAGGAGCGGATAGTATTCCTTCTTGAGGCTATAGAGCCACTCCTCGTCGAACTCCTTGAACGTCTTGCCGATCGTGATGCGCAGGACGTCGCTGAAGGAGGGTTCCTTCCAGAAGTTCTCCATGAGCAGGAGGATCTTCTCCTCGCCGTACTTCCGGCCAATGTAGGTCAGCGCCTTCTGTCCCTCTTTGTACATCAGGAACGAGCCATAGATGCGGCCCATATCCTCGAGTCCGACCGCGATATCATTGAGCACGGCATCGCGCATGACCATCTCTGCCTGGGCATCCCATGCGGTCGACCAGTACTCTGCAAGGCCTTCGATGAACCACAGGGGCGGGTAGCGGTCCTGTGTCTTCCGGTGGTCCACAAGGACGCGGCTGACCTTGCTGTGCATGAAGACATGGACGAGTTCGTGGCGTATCACATGCCGGAACTGGTAGACCGAGCCATCGGAAGGTATGACGACGCGCCCTTTGAGGAACTCGAAGAACCCGCCGACGCCTTCGGGGATGAAGCCGCCCGTGGTGTTCGTTTGCTGAAAGTGGAGGTGTGAGCTGTAGAGGATGAGGGGGACGCGCATGTTGAGGGAGTGGTTGAACTTCACTTCCAGATCACGGTACGCCTCCTCGGCAAAGAACGCTCCGCGTTCCGCGAGGTCCTTCATTTCGGGATAGTAGTAGATATCGAAGTGCTCGGTCTTGAGCACATGCCAGGCAAAATCGGTGTACTGCACCTTGTTCCGCCCGAAGTAGAAGAACTGGGCGGAGAGGGTGGAAGGGAGGATCAGGAGAGCGAGGAGAATGATCAGATTGACAGACGTACGCGTCATGGCCGGCCCGACAGTTTCCGTAGGCTCCTCAGGGTACCGTGACCATTGTAGAGAGTTTCCGAAGAACTTGCAAGGCGTGGAGCGAAGTGGTCGGTGGGAATGCGACGAAATGGACCACGCTGTGGCATCCGTGCCACGCGCTCATGAAACAGCAAAGCCCGGGAACAACCCGGGCTTCGCTTTGCGTCATTATCGATTATCCATTATCCATGGATAATGGATAATCAAGTCCTCTACCAAGAGGTTCCACTCCGGAAGACCGTCGCCACAAAGATGAGTGCCACGGTGAATACGGCCACGCCCAGAGCGATATAGTGTTGCTTCCTCATTTCACCTTCCCCAGCTCATTTTTGAGATGATTGATCACCGCCACCGGCGTCGGGTCTTCCTCGTGGAGGATCGCCATATAGTAGCTCACCCAATCGCCCAGGTACAGCAGCGAGAACATGCGGGCAAGCAGGCTCGTTCCTTCGCTCCACACGTCCGTGCAGTGTTCGGTCTGGCGTGCGATGATCTCTTTGGTGATACCCATGCGGATCTGCACGCGGGGGTGGTCCTGCTTGTCTCTCAGGAACAACACGTGCATGTCCGCCATAGGTTCCGTCAGCACCTTCCAGCCGACGAGCTCATTGTGGTTCATCTCCGGGAGGACATGGCCGAAGGCGAGGGATTTCGCGTTCTCGGCGATCTGTCCGCGCCAGCGGGTGTTGATCGCGTCGAACCGTTCCGTGGAGGAGTACGTGATCACGAGGCGGTTCTTGAGTTCCTGGGCCAGGGCGAGGGCGGGGTTCTGCGCGGGATCGGGGAGGGTATAGACCGCCGCCTTCGACTGGAGAAGGGTGACCGTTTCTTTGATATCCTTCGGGCGGTTCTTGATGAAGCCGAGTTTGATCAGGGCGAGGAGCAGCGGGAAGAACGAGTAGCCGACGGCGGCGCGGGGCGGGAGGCCGCCGGGGACCTTGATGAAGGGCGACTTCATTTTGAGCGCGAGTTTCTCGGCGATGCCGTTCGACGAGATGACCAGGATACGCGCCTTCCGCTTGATGGCTTCGCGGTGCGCCGTGTTCGTCTCTTCGGTGTTCCCCGAATAGCTCGAGATGATCACGAGGGTATCGGGTCCGACGAAGGCGGGCAGGGTGTAGTGCCGGTTGACGATGATGGGTACGCCGATCTCGCCGCCGAGGTACGACCGCAGCAGGTCACCGCCGATGGCGGACCCGCCGAGTCCGCACACCACGATGTTCTTCACGCCGGTCACCTTCATCTTGACGGTGGCCTTCGCGCCGATCTCCAGTGCTTCCGCCACCTGGGCGGGGAACTCGCGGACGAGTTTGAACATGTTCGCCCGGTCGATCCGTGCAATCGCTTCATTGATCATACGCTTCTTCTCTCTGTTTCGCTGTGGTCTGTTCTCGTTACGTTCACTTCTTCACTGCTCTTCCAGCGGGATCTCCGGCACGCGGGTCCTGGTGATCGACGACAGGTATTCCCTGATCTCCCGCTCCCCGGTCATCATCAGCACCTTTTCGGCGACGCGGTGCGCGTCGCGCTGGCGGATGGAGCGGATGATCTTCTTGATCTCGGGGAGGACGGGCGGGATGACGCTGAGCTCGTCCACGCCGAGGCCGACGAACAGGACCGTGGCCACCGGGTCGCCGGCCATCTCCCCGCAGATGCCGACCCACTTGTGTTTCCGGTGTGCGGCCTCGACCACAAAGTGGATCATCCGTACGACGGCCGGATTGAACGGCTGATAGAGCGTTGCCACGGAATCATTTCCGCGGTCGACGGCCATCATGTACTGCGTGAGATCGTTGGTGCCGATGCTCAGGAAGTCGACCTCTTCGGCGATCTGTTCTGCCATCAGCGCGGCGCTGGGGACCTCGATCATCACCCCGATCTTCATTTTAGGATCGAAGGGGACGCCGGCCGCTTTCAGTTCGGCCTGTGCCTGATGCACGAACTCCCTGGCGCGGTGCACTTCCTCGATCGTACTGATCATCGGGAACATGATGCGCACATTCTTCCGGGCGCTGGCACGGAGGAGGGCCCGCAGCTGGGCTGTGAAGATGTCCGGACGGTCCAGGAGGACGCGGATGCCGCGCCAGCCGAGGAACGGGTTCTCTTCATGGTGCGCATCGGGTGCGAGTTTGTCGCCGCCGATGTCGAACGTGCGGAAGAGGACCGGATGGGGGTACATTGCTTCCGCCACGCGGGTGTAGAGTGCCGTCTGCTCCTCTTCGCTCGGATAGTCCGCGCGGCCGATGAGCTGGCTTTCGGTACGGAACAGTCCGATCCCTTCCGATCCCTGCACCCTGGCGAACTCGACCTCCTCGGCGAATTCGATGTTCGAGGAGAGCTCCACCTTCGCCTTGTCGATGGTCACGGCCGGCAGTCCGGCGATGTCGGTGAGCTGTTCTTCGAATGCGCGGAACTTCGCGGCTTTCGCCTCGAGGTGCTCGATGGTGGCGGGCGACGGATTGATGATCAGGTGTCCGGCGTATCCGTCGATCGCGACGGCATCGCCGGTCTTGATCAGCCTGGTCGCGTTCCGGAGTCCGACCACTGCGGGGATCTTGAGCGACCGTGAGAGGATCGCGGCATGCGACGTGACGCCGCCGAGGTCGGTGGCATACCCGAGGATCTGGTTCCTGCTGAAGATGACCGTGTCTGCCGGTGCGAGGGTCTCGGAGACGATGATCGATGCCCCTTCCAGGCGCGAGAAGAGTTTCTGGTCCTGGATGTTGCGGATGATCCTGTTCATCACATCGTCGACGTCATGCGCGCGTTCATGCATGTACTCGTCGGTGGAGGCGAGCATCAGGTGCTTGTACTTGCTGATCTCATCGGAGACGATGTGCTCGGCGTTCTTCAATTCCCCGGCGATCCGTTGTTCGATGGTGCCCATGAGGATCGTATCGGAGAGGATCATGATCTGTGCTTCGAAGATGACCGCACTTTCGGAGCCGAGTTTCTGTTCGGCGAAGGCGAGGACCTTCCGCAGTTCCTTTTCGGAGCGGGCGTTGGCGGTCCGGAGGCGTTCGAGTTCCGCGGGGACCTCGTCCGCCGTGATCGCACGCGCGCGGACCTCCGGGATGAGTTTGGAATAGTGGTAGGCGCTGCCGCAGGCGATGCCGGGTGCGGCGGCGACCCCTTTCAGGATGATCTCGTCCGTGTGCTGCGGGGTGTCGGTCATGTCAATTCTCCCCGAATCCCTGCTCAAAGAGTTCGACCACGGCCTGCGCCGCGGCCTCCTCGTCTGCGCCGGTGAAGATCAGGTCCAGGGTGGAGCCCTGCTCGGCCGCGAGGGTCATGACGCCGATGATGCTCTTGCCGTTGATCTCGAACATGCCTTTCCGGATCGTGAACTCCGCGTGAAAGCGCGAGGCGGTCTTGACGATCGCTGCGGCCGGACGGGTATGGAGTCCGGCCTTGTTGACGATAGTGACAGTACGCTCGATCATGCCGTGCTCAGGATGACCTGTGGACGAGAGCTCCGGCAAGCCAGTGGAGCGTGGAGCGTGCGGATGACGCGGGGAGGATGCGCAGCGCGTTGACCGCGCGGACCGTGTTCTCCATGACCTCCCGCCGTGTCTCTTCGATGACGCCATAGCGCTCATAGACCGCGCGGGTGCGTGCGACGAGTGTGCGCCGGTGTGCGATGCTTTCCGGCCGCGATGGCGGGGCGGTCTTCCTGCGCATCACCCGGTCGAGCAGTGTTCTGTCGGCCCCGCGTGCACGCTCGCGTGCGCGCAGCAGCAGATAGGTCCGCTTTCCCTCGATGATGTCGCCGCCGATCGCCTTGCCGAATTCGCGTTCATCTCCGATGACGTCGAGCAGGTCATCCTGCAACTGGAAGGCACGCCCGAGATGATGCCCGAACCGCCGGAGCGCGGTGATCTGCCGCGGCGTCCCACCGCCGATGTTCCCTCCCAATTCCGCGGCAACGGTGACGAGGCGTCCGGTCTTCTGCTCGATCATCGCGAAGTAATCCGCCACGCGGACATTGTTCCGCTGTTCGTACTCGAGGTCGAGGGATTGGCCTTCGCAGACACCGATGACGCTTGCGGTGAACAATTGTGCGAGCATGGCCGGGTCCGTATGGCGCGTGCGCATGAGGTTTCTGTACGCGATCGCGAGCAGGGTGTCGCCCGCAAGGAGCGCCGTGTTGAGGTCCCAGCGGACATGGACCGTCGGCCGTCCGCGGCGCGTCATCGCGTGGTCCATGATATCGTCGTGGACCAGCGTGAAATTATGCATGATCTCCACCGCCGCTGCGGCATGCAGTGCACGTGATGCGGTTCCCCCCACCGCTTCGGCGCCGAGCAGCACAAGAATGGCGCGGAGGCGTTTCCCGCCGCCGGACAGCACATAAGCGCATGCATCGCGCAGCGAGTGCGGCGAACCGGGGGTGATGAGCGATGCCAGGTGACGGTCCACCCGCTGGCGCAGCAGATCGTAGCGTCGTTCGTGCGGGTTCTGCTTCACTCCCGGCATCTCCTTACGAGTGGTGCGTGTTGTAATGCGGTGATGGTCCGTGATCCGGTCAGGAACATGATGCCCTGCAGTTCCCGTTGCCAGCGCGCGAGCATCTTTTCCAGTGCCGGCCGTCCGCCCTTCGTGAGTTCTCTGATCATCGGCCTCGCCGACGCTGCAAGGTCGGCGCCGAGCGCTATGGCGCGTGCGGCATCCAGGGCCGATGCGATGCCGCCGGATGCAATGAGTGTGAACGGTCGATCGGGTGTTCTCAGTGCCGCGGCATCGCGCACCGCGGTTGCGGTGGGGATGCCCCAATCCCAGAATGTCTCGCCGGAATAACCGTCCGCTCCCCGGAGCAGTTCCACCCCGGCCCAGCTCGTCCCTCCGGCACCGGCGACATCGATGATGCGCACGCCGGCATCGAGCAGGCGTGCCACGACGTCCGCGGAAAGTCCGGTGCCGATCTCTTTCACGATGACCGGGATGGGAAGTTCGCGGACGAGCAATGCGATCCCTGCGAGAACGCCGCGGAATCGCGGGGTACCTTCGGGCTGCAGGAGTTCCTGCAGGGGATTCAGATGAACGGTGAACGCATCGGCGCGGATCAGGTCGATCAATCGCAGCACCGCCGAAGTGTCGCGCATGGTCGCGAGTTCGGCTGCACCGATGTTGCCGACGATCGGGATATCCGGCGCCACTTCCCGTGCCACGGCGAACGTGTGATGATATGACGAGTCTTCGAGTGCCTGCCGCTGGCTGCCGACGCCGAGCGCGATGCCTGCGTGCTGACAGGCGATGGCGAGGTCGCGGTTGATCTTCAGTGCTCCCGGGTAGCCTCCCGTCATGCAGGAGACCATCAACGGCGCGGTCAACGCATGGTTCAGAAAGGTGACCGACGTCCGGATGTCTGCCAGATCGGCCTCCGGTAACGCGTTATGGACGAACTCCCATTCGTCGAGGCCTGTCGCCTTCGTGCGGAATGTGACGTTCTTCCGCACGACAAGGTCGACATGCTGGGCCTTGCGCGCTATGGTACCACGGGGCGGGGATCGTCTGGGCATGCGGTCGGTCTGTCGCTTTTTTCAAGATACATGATTCGCATGCGAATTTCAATCCCGTGCTCTTCGTGATGCGCATCACACGTCCATCGCCGTATGTTGCTTCTGGCGCAAGAGTTATGTACCATGTACTGATTTTTCGACTGGAATGGCCCATTATGCATGCACTCATACCTGTTGCCGGGATCGGGACGCGTCTCCGTCCGCACACGTTCACGCACCCGAAGGTCTTGTTGAACGTCGCCGGCAAACCGATCCTGGGTCATATCATCGACAAGTTGATCGATGAAGGGGTCACATCAGCAAGCATCATCGTCGGGCACCTGAGCGAGCAGATCATTGCGTACGTCCGCAAGGTGTACGCTGGCTTTCCGGTCGACTTTGTGGAGCAGGACATGCCGCTGGGCCTGGGGCATGCGATCTATATGTCGCGGCACGCGCTCAAGGAAGAGCCGGTCCTGATCATACTCGGGGACACCATCTTTGATGTGGACCTCCGACCGGTGTTGAAGAAGCCCGTCACCGCGCTGGGCGTAAAAATGGTCGAGGACCCCCGCCGGTTCGGTGTGGCCGAGATGAACGGCAGCGTGATCACGAGGCTTATTGAGAAGCCCGAGCACGCCACGGGCAACCTGGCGGTGGTGGGTCTCTATCATATACACACCACCCCTCTCCTCCGGGCATGCCTCGACGAGGTCGTCCAGAAGGATATCCGCACCAAGGGGGAGTACCAGCTTACGGATGTGCTGCAGATGATGATCGACCGTGGGGAGCATATGGAGACGTTCCCCGTGGAAGGGTGGTACGACTGTGGCAAGCCGGAGACGTTGCTGTCCACGAACAAGGCCCTGCTGGAAAAGGGGTCGACCTACCGCCCGATGGAGGGCGTGATCATCGCCGAGCCGGTCTATATCGCGCCGACGGCCGTGCTCTGCAATTGTGTCGTCGGTCCGAATACCACCGTCGGCGACGGTGCCGAGGTCAGCGAGTCGATCATCCGTAACTCCATCATCGGGGCGGATTCGCGGGTGAGCAAGGTGTTGCTGGAGAACTCGATCATCGGCAGCGGCGCATTTGTACGCGGCAGTTACAAGCGCTTCAATGTCGGCGACGCTTCAGAACTGGAATTTTACTAATCGTCATTCACGTATCGTTCACAATTGAGGTATCCTATGTCCTACCTGTTCACGTCCGAGTCCGTTTCCGAAGGGCACCCCGACAAGGTGTGTGATCAGATTTCGGATGCAGTGCTGGACGCGCTTCTGGCACAAGACAAACATTCACGCGTAGGGTGTGAAAGTTTTGTCACGACCGGACTGGCGTTCGTGGGTGGTGAGATCACGACCAACGGCTACATCGAGGTGCAGGATGTCGTGCGCAAGGTCATCCGGGAGATCGGGTATACGAAGGCCGATTACCGCTTCGATGCGGAGTCCTGCTCGGTGATCTCGGCGATCCACTCGCAGTCCCCGGATATCGCACGCGGTGTCGATACCGGCGGTGCGGGAGACCAGGGAATGATGTTCGGGTATGCGTCGAACGAGACGCCCGAATACATGCCGATGCCGATCATGTTCGCACACAAGCTGGTGAAACGGCTCGCGGACGTCCGGAAGAAAGAAGCGAAGTTGATGCCGTACCTGCGCCCGGATGCGAAGTCGCAGGTGACCATCGAGTATCATGGCCGCAAGCCGGTACGCGTGCACACCGTCGTGATCTCCACGCAGCACGACCCGGATGTGTCGCAGAAGAAGATCCGCGAGGACGTGATCAAACACGTCATCAACAAGGTCCTGCCGCAGGACATGCTGGATAAGAATACGATCGTCCATGTGAACCCCACCGGACGGTTCGAGATCGGTGGCCCGCATGGTGATGCCGGGTTGACCGGGCGCAAGATCATCGTGGATACCTACGGTGGCCGCGCCCCGCACGGCGGCGGAGCGTTCTCCGGCAAGGATCCGTCCAAGGTGGACCGCAGCGCAGCATATGCGACGCGCCATCTTGCGAAGAACCTCGTTGCATCGGGCCTCGCGGACGAGTGTCTGATCCAGGTGGCCTATGCCATCGGTGTGGCGGAACCCGTGTCGATCCATGTGAACACGTACGGTACCGGGCGCATTCCGGATATCGAGCTCGAGAAAGTGATCACGAAGGAAGTGGATATGACGCCCCGCGGGATCATCAAGCGTCTCAACCTGCTCCGTCCTATCTACCGCAAGACCGCGGCGTACGGCCATTTCGGCCGGAACGACAAGGATTTCGGGTGGGAGAAGCTCGATCTCGTCAACACGATCCTCAAGGCGATTAAATAACGGGACCTCCCGTAACGATCTTATCACAACCAGGCACAGAAGAGTATGGATCAGAAACCAGGCAAATACAAGGTCAAGAACATCAAGCTGGCGGCGGAAGGGAAACGGCTCATCGAGTGGGCCGAATCGCGCATGCCGGTGATGATGGCGCTGCAGGAAAAATACAAGAAGACGAAGCCCTTCAAGGGGTACAAGATCGCGGGCTGTCTGCACGTAACGAAGGAGACGGCGGTGCTGATCAAGGCCCTTGTGGCCGCTGGCGCCGAGGTGAGTTGGAGCGGATGCAACCCGCTCTCCACCAATGATGCGGTCGCGGCAGCGCTCGCTGCCGAGGGCGTGTCGATCTTCGCATGGCACGGGATGAATGTGAAGGAGTTCTACTGGTGCATCGACCAGACGTTGAAGTTCCATCCGAACCTCACGCTGGATGACGGTGCCGACCTCATCTTCACGATCCACAAGGACCATCCGGAATTCGCCGAGAAGTTCGTCATCGGCGGCACGGAAGAGACCACGACCGGCGTGCACCGCCTTCGCGCGATGGCGGCCGATGGTGCGCTCAAATACCCGGTGATCGCGGTGAACGATGCCGAGACCAAGTGGGACTTTGACAACGTGTATGGCACGGGCCAGTCGACGCTGGACGGCATCCTGCGTGCGACAAGCGTCCTGCTCGCGGGCAAGAACTTCGTCGTGGCGGGTTTCGGTCATTGCGGCAAGGGCGTTGCCCAGCGGGCCAAGGGCCTCGGTGCGAACGTGATCGTGACGGAAGTGAAGCCGACGGCGGCATTGAAGGCGACGCTGGAAGGGTTCCGCGTGATGAAAATGGACGAAGCGGCGAAGGTGGGCGACATCTTCGTGACGGCCACGGGTGTGAAGGATGTGATCGTGAAACGTCACTTCCAGTCGATGAAGGATGGGGCGATCGTCTCGAACACGGGTCACTACGATTGCGAGATCAATATCCCCGACCTCGCTGCGGTGAGCAAGACCAAGCGCGAGATCCGCGACAACAACGAGGAATACCTGAAGAAGGATGGTCAGCGGGTGTATCTGCTGGCGCAGGGACGCCTGGTGAACCTGGCTGCGGCAGAAGGCCATCCGTCGGAAGTGATGGATATGTCCTTTGCGAACCAGTTCATGTCGCAGCTCCGCATCGCCGAACTGCACAAGAAGGGGGTGCGCCTCGAGAATACGGTGCACGATATCCCCGTGGAGCAGGATCAGCAGATCGCACGTGTGAAGCTCAGCACGATGGGGATCAAGATCGATACCCTCACGCCGGAGCAGATCAAGTACAATGAGGACTACAGCGCCGGGACCTAACGGTTGCGGGATATGCTGTGAGACAAGGAACGGCGGGTTGCGTAAGCGGCCCGCCGTTCGTTATTTCCCGGGGTTGTGATCCTCGCCGCGGTCTCCGGTCGTTGGCCCGCTTGAACCTCACTGCATTTCTTGGTATTTTTCAATGATGAACGGCTCTTTCCCCTCTTCGATAGAACCACTCCGCGGCTTTCTCGATATCATCCCGGACATGTGTTTCATCATGTCCGCGGAGTTGAAGATCGAGGAGTGCAACCAGCGTGCACGGGCGGTCACCGGCCTTCCGGTGCAGCTGGACGGCTCCATTCCGTTCGGATCGTTACTCACCCCTGATTCGCCCCGTCCGCCGTTCGACGCATTGGATGACACCAACCGTTCGTCGGAGACCGAGGTGCGGTTCCGGCAGGACGGCCGCCGCGCCATGGATGCTCTGGTCTACGTGCACCGGGTGTCTGATGGAGGGACGCACCGGTATATGGTCTTCGGGCGCGACATCTCCGGGTCGAAGCAGCGTGAGCTGGACCTTCTGCGTTTTGCGAATGTCGTTCACTACACCGTGAACCCGATCCAGATCACCGATGCGGCGGGGCGCATGATCTATGTGAATCCGGCGTTCGAGCGGACGACCGGCTTCACGAAGGAGGAATTGATCGGACGGAATCCCTCCCTGATCTCCAGCAAGAAGTACAGTACAGAGTTCTGGGAACGGGTCTGGATCACCATCAGCGCCGGGAAGATCTGGAATGGCGAGGTCGAGAACAGGCGGAAGGATGGCGCCCCGCTGTACACCCAGCTCCTCATCTCCCCGATCATCGACATCGATGGCAAGGTGGTGGGATATCTCGGTTCGCACCGCGACGTGACCGAGCAGCGTGCGCTCGAGCAGCAGCTCATGCACTCCCAGAAGATGGAGAGCATCGGCACCCTGGCGGCCGGGATCGCGCACGAAGTGGGCAACCCGCTCGCGTCGATCTCCTCCATCGTGCAGGTCCTGCAGCGGACGATGAGCGACGAGTTCGCGCGCGACAAGCTGGGGCTTGTGCAGTCGCAGGTCCACCGCATCACGAAGATCATCCGCGATCTGGTGGACTTCTCCCGTCCTTCGAACTACCAGGTGCAGCCCACGGACCTGGTGAAGGTGCTCACGGACTCGGTCGAGATCGTGAAGATGGGGAAGAAGGCCAAGGAGGTCACGTTCTACACGCATGTGCGCCAGCAGGTCCCGCTGCTCTCGCTCGTGCCGGACCAGATCGCGCAGGTGTTCATCAATATCCTGCTGAACGCCGTGGATGCGCTGCAGGGAAAGCGGGGCACGATCACGACGACCTTCGAGCGGGACGACGACATGGTGCGGGTGACCATCGAGGACACCGGTGCCGGGATCGCACCCGAACATCTGCCCAAGATCTTTGAGCCCTTCTTCACGACCAAGCGCGTGGGAGAGGGGACCGGCCTTGGCCTGTGGGTGAGTTACGGTATCGTCAAGAGTTTCCGCGGGGACGTCTCCGTGTGGAGCGAGCGCGGCAAGGGAACATCCTTCTGTGTCTCGCTCCCGTTGAATCCAAAGGACTATGCACATGGCTGAATCCATCCTCATTGTCGATGACGAAGAGATCATCCGCGAATCATTGTCGTTCGTGCTGGCCAAGGAAGGGTATCGCGTGCGCGATGCCGCGAACGGCCGGATCGCGCTGGACATGATCCGTGAGTCCTCCTTCGATCTTGTCATCACCGACCTTGAGATGCCGGAGATGAAGGGCATCGAGCTGCTGGAGCACATCACGCTGCTCAGTCCGGAGACCTTCGTCGTGATCATCACGGCCTATGGCTCGATCGACACGGCCATCGCCGCGTTGCGCAAGGGGGCGGTGGACTACGTGCTGAAGCCCGTGGAGTTCGATGAGCTCCTGGTGAAGTTGAACAGGCTGCTGCAGACCCGGCGGGTGAGCATGGAGAACAAGCTCCTCCGCGGGGAATTGCACCGGCAATACACGTTCGATCAGATCATCGGACAGAGCCCTGCGATGCAGCGGGTGTTCGAGACGATCAAGAAGGTGGCGACGACCGACGGCACGGTGCTGATCAACGGGAAGAGCGGAACAGGCAAAGAGCTGGTGGCGCGTGCGATCCATTTCAACAGCAAGCGTTCTACGGGCCCGATCATTTCGGTGAATTGCGGTGCGATCGTGGAGAACCTGTTCGAGAGCGAGCTGTTCGGGCATAAGCGCGGAGCGTTCACCGGTGCCACCATGGACAAGGAGGGGTTCTTCAAGGCGGCGGATGGGGGGACGTTGTTCCTGGATGAAGTGAGTGAGATCCCGCTGCACCTTCAGGTGAAGCTCCTGCGCGCGATCGAATTGAAGGAGATCACCGCGGTCGGCACCTCGCAGAGCATCACGGTGGATGTGCGGATCATCGCATCGACCAACAAGAACCTGACGAAGGAAGTGGAGGCGGGGAGGTATCGTGAGGACCTGTTCTACCGCCTCAATATCGTGGAACTCACGCTGCCGTCGCTCACCGAGCGTGTGGACGACATTCCGCTCCTTGTGCAGCATTTCGTGGCCAAGTATGCCCGCGAGATGAACAAGGATGTCCGCGGCGTGGACAATGAAGTGATGAAGTGTCTCGTGGGGCATTCGTGGAAGGGGGAGATCCGTGAGCTGGAGAACATCATCGAGCGTGCGGTGATCTTCGCCGAGGGGAGCGTGATCTCGAAGAAGGAGTTGCCGGCGTTCTTTGACCAGCGCACCGATGCCGTGTACTCGTTTGATGCGCGGAGGTCGATGAAAGAGGCGGTGGATGATTTCGAGCGGCAGTACATCGCGCACGTGCTCCGGACGAACCAGTACAACAAGGAAGTGACCGCAAAGGCCCTCAAGATCAGTCTGTCGTCGTTGTACAGGAAGATCGAAGAATTGAATATCCCTTCGCAGGGTTAAGAATTTCCTCCCCTGCATTCCCACAAATCGGAAACGTTTTCCACGGCCCTGCCGAAAACACTCAAAAAGAGGGGTGTTTTCGGCAGATTCCATCTCCGGCCACCCCTCAGGTCTTGGCACAACTCTTGAAAAACACCCATGGAACAGAGAGGGTCCCGAATGATCTTCCTGAAGAAGATCCTGGTCACAACCGATCTTTCCCCATTCTCTCTTGCGGCGTTGGAGTACGCGGCATCTTTCGGGATGCTGTACACTTCAAAGATCTATCTGCTGCATGTGCATGAGGGGAAGGAAGGTCACCACGGGAAGGACACCGGTGGGGGTCAGAATGATGATGACACCCGCGCGGCTCTGGACGAGTTCGTCCGGATGAACGTTCCAGCGCAGATCCGGCTTTTCGCGGTCGTGCGGAAGGGGAATCCGGTGGAAGAGATCAAACGCTTCGCTCAGGAGGAAGGCATCGACCTCATCGTGATGGCTTCTCATGGGCGGACCGGTTTACGGCATATGGTCATGGGCAGTGTTGCCGAGCGCGTTGTGCGGTTGTGCAGCGTTCCGGTGCTGACCGTGAAGCCGCATCCCTTCCGTGAGATCATGATCCAGAACGAAGATGTGGAGCGCGACCTTCACCTGCGGTAAGAACAGAACGACGTGCAACAACACACCGAACATACGACGCCGGCAAAGTCGGCCCAGAGCGAGGGTGGTGAGACCAAGAAGACCATCCTGCTGTACAGCCCTGACCTGAACTTCTGCTTCAGCCTGTCGATGCTGTTTCAGGATCGCTACAATGTGATCACGACGACGAACCCGGGGATGTTGGACAAGCTGGTTGCCGACTATTCGGCGGACCTTGTCCTCGTCGACGCCGTTCCGTCGGAGAAACTGATCGAGCGCCTCGGGGCGCTCCGCAAGCTCGTCAAGAGGCTCCCCACGATCCTGCTCTATGTCTACAACGCGCGGGACGTTGAGTTGGACAAGGCGATCAGGGCACATGTGGATGCCGTATTCTACAAGCCGTTCGAGATCGCTCCGGTGTCCCGGCGCATCGAAGAACTCCTTGCGGAACAGCCCTGAACTGTACCCACCCGGGGGACCCGGAGTTTCCCAACTGTGCAAATCGGACCCCAAATTCTCGCATTTTTAGGAATGTTTTCGGACTGGGGGGGCGAATCTGTGGCATTTTTCAACATTCCCGGCGCCCGGATTTGGCATATTCATTGACCTCATTACAGGTAGAAACTACCTGATTCCGGAGATGAGTTACGTGAGACGTTTCATCGTCGTTCTTGGTGTGGCGCTGATGTGGGCTCCTGCTCTCAGGGCGCAGTCGGACGCGGATTGCCTCGGGTGTCATGCTGATGCTTCCTTGAGCATGGAGCGCAAAGGGAAGACGGTTTCCCTTGCGGTGAACGGGAAAGCCTTCGCGGCTTCGGCCCATGCCGGCATCGGATGTGTCTCCTGCCACGAGGGTTTCGATCCGACCGAACTCCCCCACGCCAGGCGTATCAAGCCCGTCAACTGCTTCTCCTGCCATGAAAGCGATGCCGTGAAGAGTTATTCGCACAGCATTCATGGCACGCCGGACAAAGAGGGGGCGCATGCCGCGCGGTGCGTGGACTGTCACACGACCCACGCGATCCGCCCGGTCTCCTCGCTCGAACCCCTCCAGAAAAAGGCCTTCGCGGAATCGATGTGCTCGCGCTGCCATGGACAGGTGAGCGTCCGCTACGTGCAGTCCGATCATGGCATTGCCCTCGCGAATGGTGTGAAGGGCGCTCCGACCTGCATCGATTGTCACGGCGAACACGGCGTCCACTCGTCCACGGATAGCACGTCCGTCACGAGCCGACTGCACCAGGCGCGCATGTGCGAGAGCTGCCATCTCGACAGAGCGGAGGTCCGTTCCCGTGTCGGCCCGTCGGCCGGATTCATCCGCAGCTACGAAGAGAGTGTGCACGGACAGGCGATCAAGCACGGCAATGATGCCGCTGCCGTCTGTACCGACTGTCACACGGCGCACGACATGAAGAAGGGGTCGAACCCCGGTTCCACCGTCGCGAAGAGGAACATCGCGTCGACCTGTGCGCAATGCCATGGCGACAAGAAGGAAGAGTACGACGTCAGCATCCATGGCATGGCGCTGATGAACGGCGTCTCGGCGTCGCCCACCTGCACCGACTGCCACGGCGAGCACAACATCCTTTCGCCGAAGGACGCACGGTCGCCGGTAGCAGCCGCGAATGTCTCGTCGCAGGTCTGTTCACCCTGTCATGCCTCTGTCCGTTTGACCCAGAAGTACGGGCTTGCCGCGGACAGGTTCCGGAGCTTTGAAGACAGCTTCCATGGGCTCGCCAACAGGGCCGGCGATGTGGAGGTGGCGAACTGTGCGAGCTGCCATGGCGTGCACGACATCAAGCCGTCCACCGATTCCACCTCGCGTATCGCGCCGGTGAACCTGGCCCGCACCTGCGGCGAATGTCACAAAGGGGCCAACGCGAATTTCACCAAGGGTTCTGTCCACGTCATCGCGACCGAGAGCACGGACAGCGTGCTGTACGTTGTGGCGAACGGTTATGTGAGCCTGATCATCCTGATCATCGGCGGTATGCTCGTGCACAACCTGCTGGACTTCATCAAGAAATCGAAGCGCCAGCTCATGTACCGTCGTGGCGACCTGCCGCGCAAGCATGCGCCGCACCGGCTGTATGTGCGCATGACGTTGGCCGAACGCATCCAGCACGCGTCGCTGCTCGTGAGTTTCATCACGCTGGTCCTGACCGGCTTTGCGTTGCGGTATCCCGATGCGTGGTGGGTGCTGCCATTCCGGAATTACATCCCGTGGGCCTTTGAGCTGCGCGGGATCCTGCACCGTGTCGCTGCGGTCGTGATGGTATGCGCGAGCCTCTATCATGTCTACTACCTGTTCTTCGTCCCCCGCGGCAAGGAACTGCTGCGCGACCTTCTCCCGGTGCGCAAGGACATCGATGATGCGATCGCCGTGATGCGTTACAATCTGGGCTTTGCCACGGAGAAGCCGCGCTTCGGCCGGTTCAGCTACATCGAGAAGAGCGAGTACTGGGCATTGATCTGGGGCACGTTCGTCATGGGTGTTACGGGTGTGATCCTGTGGGCCGACAACGTGTTCCTCGGCATTCTGACGAAGTTGTGGTGGGATGTCGCGCGCACCGTGCACTATTATGAGGCGTGGCTGGCCACGCTGTCCATCATTGTGTGGCACTTCTATTTCGTGATCTTTAATCCCGACACGTATCCGATCAATCTCGCATTCTGGAAGGGTACGCTGACCGAGGAGGAGATGGAAGAGGAGCATCCGTTGGAGCTCGAGAAGCTCCGGGCGGAGATGGATTCATCCGCAGCAGGATCGGACCATGCATAAGCGTACCGACATACGGAGATGGACCGGACGGACGCTCCGGCTGATGGTCTTCGTTCTTGCTGGTATGTCCGCTTTCGCCGGCGTTGCCCGCGCGCAGGAGGCCGAAGAATGTCTGGCCTGTCACTCCGATCGCGACCTGACGGGGACACGCAAAGGGAAGACGATCAGTGTCTTCGTCGACCAAAAGAGATTTGGCACGTCGGTGCATGGGTCGCTGGCATGTGTCACGTGCCATGCCGATCTCGCCGGCAAGGAACTGCCGCATGAGGAGGATGTGAAGCCGGCGGTCTGCGCCGACTGCCATGATGAGGTTGCGAAGCAGCAGGCGCGATCGCTCCACGGCCAGGCATCCGCCCGCGGCGATGCCCTTGCCCCCCGTTGCCCCACGTGCCACGGCACCCACGCGATCCTGCCGGTCAAGGACCCGAAGTCCCCGGCCTCTCCGCTGCAGGTCCCTTTTACGTGCGGCAAATGCCATTCAGAAGGTTCGCCGGTTCAGCGCGAACGGGCGATCCACCAGGACCACATCATCGAGAATTACACGGAGAGCATCCACGGCGAAGGGCTGCTGAAGAAGGGCCTGATCGTTTCCGCCACGTGTGCTTCGTGCCATACGGCCCACATGCAGTTGCCGCACACGGACCCCAACTCGTCCATTGCGCGGAAGAACATTGCGGCGACCTGCACCAAATGCCACGCCCAGATCGAGACGGTCCACCGGAAGGTGATCAAGGGTGAACTGTGGGAGCGAGAGGCGCATGTGCTTCCTGCGTGTGTGGACTGCCATCAGCCGCACAAAGCGCGGAAGGTATTCTACGATCAGGGGATGTCCGACAAGGACTGTCTGCGTTGCCACAGCCGCCAGGACCTTGTGTCGTCGAAGAACGGCCGGTCGCTATATGTCGCTCAGGAGCATCTCGGCGAATCGCGCCATGTGCGTGTGGCGTGCAGCCAGTGTCACGCCGGCGTGAACGTCGCGAAGGTGCGTCCATGTGAGACCATCACCCAGCCCGTGGATTGTGCATCGTGCCATGCCGAGGTTGCGCAGCAGTACGTCAAGAGCACGCACGGGCAGTTGATCGCGCGTCAGGATCCCAATGGGCCGAGCTGCAAAGAATGCCACGGTACGCACCGGATCTTCGGCAAGTATCAGCCGCAGTCGCCGACCTTTCCCACGAACGTCCCGGGCCTGTGTGCGCGCTGCCATCGGGAAGGCGAGAAAGCGGCGATGCGGTACACCGGCGATCAGACCAACATCGTCCAGCATTACAACGAGAGCATTCATGGCCGGGGCCTGACGAAGAGCGGTCTGACGGTGACGGCCATGTGCACGAACTGCCACACGGCGCATGGTGTGTTGCCGCGCAAGGACCCTGCGTCGAGCATCAATCCCGCGAATGTTCCGGGGACGTGCGGGAAGTGCCATCATGGCATTGAAGAGCAGTTCCGTCAGAGCATTCATGCCGACTCATCGAAGGCGGGCGGGAAGAAGCTTCCGGTGTGCGATGATTGTCATAGTGCGCACGCGATCCAGCGTGCGGACGAAACGGGTTTCAAGTTGACGATCATGACGCAGTGCGGCCGGTGTCACGAGGACATCGCGCGCACCTACTTCGATACGTATCACGGCAAGGTGTCGCAGTTGGGGTATACCGGTACGGCGAAGTGCTATGATTGTCACGGTGCTCACGACATCCAGGCGCTCGCGGATCCGCGTTCGCATCTGAGCCGCGAGAATGTCGTGGCGACGTGCCAGAAGTGTCATCCGGGCGCGAACCGGCGGTTTGCGGGGTATCTGACGCACGCCACGCATCACGACCCGGCCAAGTATCCGTGGTTGTTCTGGACATTCTGGGGAATGACGGGCCTGCTTGTGGTGACCTTCGTGGTCAGCGGCATTCATACGCTTCTCTGGTTGCCGCGGGCACTGCAGATGCGGCGGGCGCGCCGTAAGCGCGAGCAGGAGCGTGAGGCACACGAGCATGATGCATCAACGACAACGGCAGACAGTGAGCATGGACCCGCAAACGAGTGATCGGAACGAACGCCAGTATGTGCGGTTCTCGCGGTTGAACCGGCTGCTGCATGCCAGTATGATCGTGTCGTTCATCAGTCTTGCCCTGACCGGCATGACGTTGAAGTTCTCCTATACCGGATGGGCGGCATTCCTGTCGCGCGTGTTCGGCGGCTATCAGTCCGCCGGCTTCATCCACCGTCTGGCCGCGGTGGTCATGATCGCGGTCTTCATCACGCATATTGTGGATCTCTTCCGGCGGAAGAAGCGTGAGTACGGGAGCTGGAAAGCCCTCTTGTTCGGTCCGGACACGATGTTGATGAACAAGAAAGATCTGCACGACATCCGCGACTCGTTCAAATGGTTCCTGGGTATGGGTCCCCGTCCGCAGTATGGCCGGTGGACGTACTGGGAGAAATTCGATTATTTCGCGGTCTTCTGGGGCATGGTGGTGATCGGGTCGACCGGATTGACGCTCTGGTTCCCGGAGCTGTTCACGCTGGTGCTTCCGGGGTGGGCGCTCAACGTTGCCACCATCATTCATAGTGATGAGGCGTTGCTTGCGACCGGGTTCATCTTTACCGTCCATTTCTTCAATACCCATCTCCGTCCGGAGAAATTCCCGATGGATATGGTGATCTTCACCGGTCGGATGGACGTGGACGAGTTGAAGGAAGACAAGCCCGGGGAGTATGAGAAGGAAGTGGCCGCGGGGACGTTGGAATCGCGATTGGCGGAGCCCTACCCGCCGATCGTCATCAGGGCGATCCGTGTCTTTGCCTGGATAGCGTTGGGGATCGGGTTCAGTATCGTGGTCTGGATCATCTATGCCATGGTCTTTGCGTACCGGTAATCACAGGTGGAAAATTGATTTTCTTTGCCGTACATTCAGGCATCAATACCAACTTTCTTAAGGAGGGTTCCATGAGGATCGCCATCACCGCCATCGCAATCGTCGTCGCGCTCGTGTTCGTTGCAGGCACGGTTGCCGCGGAGAACAAGAATATCGGTACCAAGACCTGCGCCATGTGCCACAAGGCAAAGGACAAGGGCGAAGCATTCCCGATCTGGCAGAAGAGCGCCCATGCGGGTGCGTTCAAGACCCTGCAGACCGATGCGGCGAAGAAGGTCGCGAAGGACAAGGGACTCACGGTTGCCCCGGATCAGGCTCCTGAGTGCCTGAAGTGCCATGTGACGGGCGGAGCTGCCGCGGATGTGAAGGAAGGCGTGACGTGCGAATCGTGTCACGGTGCAGCATCCGGGTACAAGACCCTTCACACGAAGGCGGAGAACAAGGCAAAGGCTGTGGAAGCAGGCCTGATCACGGGTGATGCAGCGATGAAGACGTGCGTGACCTGCCACAATAGCGAGAGCCCGACGTTCAAGGGTTTCAAGCCGGCCGAGATGTGGGCGAAGATCGTTCACAAGACCCCCAAGAAGTAACTCTGAGATCCTGACAGCGGGGACCGCGTACGCGGACCCCGCTGTTGTGTTACACCCAAACCCGCGGCGGCAATGACCAGACGGCGTCTTCCCGACATCTTCTATAACCCGATCTCGATCGGTGGCGCAGCGATCGCCAGTGTGACATTGCTTACGATCGTTTTCCTCACCGCCGTGGAGCTGTTGCAGCCGAACGCCCCCGCGTACATTGGCATCATTTCGTACATCGTTCTCCCTCTGCCGCTCATCCTGGGGCTCCTTCTGATCCCCCTGGGTGCCTGGCGTGAGCGCCGGCGACTGAGAAGAGGGCAGCCGGCAAGCCGGCTCTCGTTCACCGTCGATCTTGCCGTCCCCCGTCAGCGTGCTGCGCTGACATTGTTCTCCGGTGTGACGTTCATCGTCCTGTTGTTCACTGCCTATGGCAGCTATCGTGTGTTCGAGTGGACGGAATCGGTGCCGTTCTGCGGCGAGACGTGTCACTCGGTGATGGAGCCGGAATTCACCGCCTATCAGAATTCACCCCACGCGCGCGTCAAGTGTGTGGAGTGCCATGTGGGTTCCGGAGCCGGCTGGTATATGCGGTCGAAACTTTCTGGTGCCTATCAAGTGTATGCGGTCATCGCGAACGTCTATCCGACGCCGATCCCGACCCCGATCGCGAACCTCCGCCCGGCCCGGGAGACGTGTGAGCAGTGCCACTGGCCGTCGCACTTCTCCGCGGAAAAGAAGTATGTGAACACGTATTTCAAGTCGGATTCCGCCAATACACGCTGGACCATCGGGTTGTTGATGAAGATCGGCGGCGGCAGCGACGAGCACGGTCCTGCCGGCGGCATTCACTGGCATATCAGTCCCACGAATGAGATCCAGTTCGCGACCTCCGACTCCCAGCGGCAGGTCATCCCGTATGTCCGCGTGAAGGATCTGAAGACCGGGAGCGTGACCGAGTATGTCGTTCCCGAAGAGGCCTCCCGGATGGCCGAGTTCCGCGAGAAGCTCGCTGCCCCGATGAGCTGCATCGATTGCCACAACCGGCCGTCGCATATCTATCGTCCGCCGGCACGGATCGTGGACCAGAGCCTTGCGCGCGGCCGGATCAGTCTGGCGCTTCCCCATATCCGCGAAAAGGCCATTGAGGCCTTGAAGCAGGAATACACCTCGACCGAGGTGGCGATGGACAGTATCGCGCTTCAGCTCAAGGAATTCTACGCGACAGAATACCCGTCGTTGGGTGCGGATCAGCGGGCGTCCATCGATGCGGCGGTGCAGGAGACCCAGCGGCAGTACAAAATGAATTTCTTTCCGAAGATGCGGGTGCGCTGGAGTGCGTATCCCAATAATATCGGTCACATGACCGACCTCGGCTGTTTCCGTTGCCACGATGGGAACCATGCAAGCGCCGACGGCCGCGTGATCTCCAAGGATTGCAATACCTGTCATACCATTCTGTACCAGGGAACGGATATTGTACCGCAGACGTTGGCGGTCGGCGGACTTCCGTTCCAGCACCCGGAAGATATCGGCGACGGGTGGAACGAAATGAACTGTGTGGAATGCCATTCCGGCCGGTAACGGATGGCGCGTCTTGGTAGGCGGCAACGAAAGGAACATCGCATGAACGGATCACGTCTTCTCCCGCTTGTCGTGTTGCTGACAGCGTGTGTGGCGACGTCCGGGGCGCAATATGTCTCGGGACGTGTCTCCACCGCGGTCTATGGATGGGAGCAATTCGATACGGTAGGAGTGTCACAGCAACGCGTCCGGGCCTACCAAACGGCCCAGCTGACGGTGTCGCAAGGGGATTTTTCGCTCACGACCTTCCTGCAGGGATCGACGAACCTCGCGGGTTCGTTCGGGGATGCGGGCCGGGTGCGTTTCTATAATCTCTACCTCAGCTGGCTGAATATCGGTAAGGTGGCAGAGGTCCATCTTGGCCGCCAGAGCGTCTATGCCGGCGTCGGCGTTGGCTCCCTTGATGGCCTTGTGGCACGTGCGCGGCTCCTCAACAACACGCTGACCATTACCGGGTACGGTGGCGCGGTCGTCGGCCCCGAATTCACGATGCCTTCCAAGTTCGCCGATAACGCCATGTATGGCGGCCAGGTGGTCACCACGGCGCTCCCCGGTGCGCGCATCGGCCTGAGCTACATGAAGCGTCAGGAAGAACGCGATCCCTACTGGACGATCCGGGCACGGGACACCTCCTTCAGCCCGGTGCCGCTCTATATCGAGCCTTCGGCGGATGCAGAAGAGCTCGCGAGCGCGGATGCACGTTACAACTACGGAGAGCGGCTTTCGGTGTACGGTCGGTACGACCATGACATGCTCAACGAGCGCACGGCGCGTGCCCAGGGCGGTGCCCGTGTGCAGATCACCGAGCGGATCGCTGTGAGCGCGGACTACATTCACCGCCTGCCCCGCGTGATGTACAATTCGATCTTCTCTGCCTTCGTCTCCAACGCGGTGGACGAGCTGGAAGGCGGCGTGGAGTATGGCTTCACCCCGATGGTGCGCGCCTTCGGCCGCGTTGCAGCGGTTTCGTATACGGACGAAAAGAGCACGCGGTGGACGGTCGGGCTGAATACCGGCTATGCCACCATTGCGTATGCCGGGAGCGACGGGTATGCCGGGGAGCTGACCTCGCTCAGTGCCCAGGCCTCATATCCTCTCTTTGGTAAAGTGATCATTCCCACAGCCGGTTTCTCCTATGCGTCGTACCGGTTGAGCAAAGAAAGCACCAAGGACAACGCCATCGGCGTGATCCTCGGTGCGGCGGTCCGCCCCACGAGCGCGATCTCTTTTGATGTGCAGGGGCAGTGGTTGACCAACAAGCTGATGCAGCGTGACCTCCGTGTTCAGGCGCGATTCAGTTACTGGTTTGCCCATCGGTTCTCACGGACGAATGTGGAGGGACGGCAATGATCCGCAGATATCTCATCTTCTTTGCCGTCGTCGTGGCGGCCCTGGTGACCGCAGTTGCCTATCGTCCGCTGGAGCGGACGGAATGGCCCGAGAACAATGACAGCAAGCATCTGAAATTCTCTCACAAGCTTCATATCGAGGGTGCATCGGTGGCATGCGAGAACTGCCATCCCGCCGCGAACAGCACCAAGACATCCGATGCGCTGCGTCCGACGCACGACAACTGCACCTCGTGTCATGAGGAACAGCTCGGCGGCGAGTGCGGGTTCTGCCACGTGGATCCGGAGAACATCCAGGCAGCACCGGTCGTGGAGCGTGAACTGGTGTTCTCGCACAAAGCCCATCTGGCCATGAAGAACGTCGAATGCACGACGTGTCACAAGGGGCTGGATGGCGTGGAGTTCGCTTCGGCGGCCAATATGCCGTCCATGGAGACCTGCGCAACGTGTCACAACGAACGTCAGGCAACGAACCAGTGCGAAGCATGCCACACGAATCTGCACGCGCTCGTTCCCCCCGACCATCTCGAAGCAGGCTTCAAGAAGAGCCATCGCGAGCTGACACGCCTTGGTGCTCTCGAAACGAATTGCTCCACATGCCACACGCAATCGTTCTGTGCGGAGTGCCATGACGGTGCGGCGCTGATGCGGTTCGGCAAGGGCGCATGGATGGCCGATCCCACGCCGCGGGTGTTCCCGGGCAACAGATCGGGGACCCAGACGATCCAGATGGTGCACGATCTGAACTATCGCTTCACGCACGGCATCGATGCGAAGAGCAAGAGCTCGGAATGCTATACCTGCCATTCTGCACAGGAGTTCTGTTCGGAATGCCACGAAACGGGCGATAACATCACGGCGCACGGCGCGAAGCCGGCCTGGCATCTGGGTGCCGGCTTTACGACGCTCGGTGTGGGTTCGGGTGGCGGGCGGCATGCTCAGCTTGCGCGCCGCGACATCGAGAGCTGTGTGGCCTGCCATGATGCGCAGGGAGGCGATCCGGTGTGCATCACATGCCATGTGGACGCCGACGGCATCCGCGGCACCGATCCACGTACGCACACCGCGGGATATATGAAGGGCGAACACGGCCCGTGGCATGAGAACGCGGGATCGACCTGCTTCAACTGTCATACTGATCTGAACGCCAGGCCGGACGGCACAAAGGGACGGAATTTCTGCGGGTACTGCCATGGCTAAGAAGGACGATGCGATGATGAACACTCTGCTCCGCCGCACCGTTGCGGCCGTGACACTTGCGGGCTCTGCGTTATTGCTAGGCGCCTGCAGTGAACTGAAAACGGATCTTCCGGCTCCCGGCGCGGAGAAGGGCGTGCATGAGGTCGGTTGGGACGACCCCGCGGCCAGTGCGTTCCATGGAAAGGTCCTGAAGGCCGGCTCCTACGACTTCGATGCCTGCGTCACGTGTCATGCAAAGGCGTTGAACGGAGGCACCAGCAAGACCTCCTGCTATACCTGCCACACATCCTATCCGCACAAGATCGGATGGACCGACACGTCTGCCACCCAGTTCCATGGCAAGTTCCTCCGCCTGGGCATGGGGACGCTGACGGACTGTGCGACGTGCCACGGAGCGAACTTCTCCGGTGGGACAAGCGGGAGATCCTGCTTCACGTGTCACGGGTCGTATCCGCACAAGGTCGGTTGGACGGGCACCGTGCCGGCGACATCGCACGGCGGCTATCTGCAGGGGAAGAACTGGAACCTGACGGAGTGTGCAGGATGCCATGGTGCTGATTTCAAAGGCGGGAGCAGCGGGAAGTCGTGCTTCACCTGCCACTCGTCCTATCCACACTCGGCCTTCACCGGTGCCGGTGGCCACGCGGCATGGCTCTACACCGCCGGCTATCCTGTTGCACAATGCAAGACCTGTCACGGTGCTACCTATGATGGTGGCGCGGTCGTTTCGAGGTCCTGCATGACGTCCGGCTGCCACGTGGATGCCGGTGGTGTGAAGAAGGCGCCTGAAGCATGCAACACGTGCCACGGACAGTTCCGTGCGCTGGCGTCGGACATTCCGACCGCTGCGCCGCCGAAGAGTGTGCTGGGTGATTCGCTTTCCTCGCAACACAGCGTTGGTGCACATCAGAAGCATCTGGTATCCGGTGCCCTTGGCAGAGACGTGAAATGTGTTGAATGCCACACCGTGCCCGCGACGGCATTCGCGTCCGGCCACATCGACACGCAGCTGCCGGCGGAAGTGGTGTTCAACGATACTCTTGCGAAGCTCACGACGGCCAACGGTGGGCATCACCCGTTGCCTGCGTACGTCGCAGCGACGTACAAGTGCAACAACACCTACTGCCACGGCAACTGGAAAGCGGTGAAATCGACCGCTCCGACGGAGTATCTGTTCGCCTATGCTGACAGTGTCATCGAAGGTGCGAACTACGCTCCGGTCTGGAGTGGTGGTTCGGCCGAGGCGGCCTGTGGCACATGCCATGGCCTCCCCCCGAAGGGGCATTTGGCCGCCACGCTGCAGATCTGCGCGAACTGCCATACCGGTGTGGTCAACGGTTCCGGCGTGATCATCGACAAGACGAAGCACATCAACGGGAAGATCGACGTCTTCGGCACGCAGCGCCCCTTCTAACCGGGGAAGAGGGATGAAGGAAAGAGCGAGGCGATCCCTCGCTCTTTCTATGTATGGTCCTGTGCGTGCCCTGTCCGCCATTGCACCTCTTTTCCACCATCTCCTTCCCCTTCCTTTTTCTTTCTTCTGCAAACGCATTCCCACGAATTGGAATCCAAACCGCCGTTTTCAGGCCCCGTTCACCTGAATTTGGGTTTAAATCATTTAAACGGGGGTCCGGAACCGCTTCCCGATGGCACGCATGTTGACCTATAAAAGGGGTCACCACGTACTATTGGAGTTGGAATGACCGTTCTTGGACAAGTTGCACTGATCAGCGCCGGAGTGATGTCGCTGGGGGCCGCCATCGGGTACGCACGCGTCTCACCCGACCGTCCCGGTTCTCTCACCCTCCCCCGCATGTTGATGGCGGTCAGCACCACCTTCGTGGTCCTCGCATCAGCGATCCTCACAGCACTCATCCTCTCACACGATTTCTCCAATGGCTATGTGTACGGTTACAGCGACCGTTCTCTGCCATTGCATTTCCTTCTGTCCACATTCTACGCGGGGCAGGAAGGGAGTTTCCTCTTCTGGATCCTGTGCTCGTCATTGATCGCCGTGACGTTGTCGTCGTACAGCCGCAAGCGGGAGACGGAAGCCGAAGTGATGTCCGTCTTCCTGCTCGTGCAGGCTTTGCTCATCATCCTCGCGATCTTCAAATCGCCATTCTACACCATCTGGTCCATGCATCCGGAGCTTCCGATCGGACAGCTGCCGGAAGATGGCCACGGATTGAACCCGCTCCTGCAGAACTTCTGGATGGCCATTCATCCCCCGATCCTCTTCATCGGGTTTGCGCTCATGGGTGTGCCGTTCAGCCAGGCTATTGGCGGACTGTGGAAGCGCAGGCCGTTGTTGTTGAGTGAACAGGGGTTGAGTTGGACAATTCTTGCGGTGAGTGTGCTCGGCCTCGGGATCATGCTTGGTGCCTACTGGGCCTACGGCGTGCTCGGTTGGGGCGGGTACTGGGGATGGGATCCTGTCGAGAATTCTTCGCTCGTGCCGTGGCTCACCGCGACCGCGATGATCCACACGCTTGTTGCGCAGCGCCGCACCGGCAAGTATCTCAAGACCAATCTTGCCCTGGCGATCGCCTCGTTCCTTTTTGTCATCTACAGCACTTTCCTGACCCGCAGCGGCATCCTCGGCGATGCTTCGGTGCATGCGTTCACGGATCCCGGGGCGACCGTCTACTGGCTTCTCCTGTCCATTCTGGTCCTCGTTGCCGGTGCCGGCGTGTTCTTCGTCGTGTGGCGTCTGGGCGACCTGAAAGGCGAACCGGGGCATCCGGGGTGGCTTACGCGTGAAGCAATGCTGGCCGCCGGGGCTATCGCTCTGGTGCTCAGTGCGGCGGTCGTTCTGTTCGGGACAAGCCTGCCGATCTTCTCGACCACCCGTGTCGAGCCCGCGTTCTATGACAGCACGAACCTGCCGGTCGCGATCCTCATGGCACTGCTCATCGGTATCAGCCTTTCCACCCAGTGGGAAGAACAGAGCATCGGGTTCACGGTGCGCCGGATGTGGCTCGCGCTCCTGGCCGCGGTGCTCGCGTCGGCCGTTTGTGTGGGCATGGGGATGGATGATGTCGCTACCGGGGCCCTTGTCCTCACCTCCTTCTTCGCGCTGTTCGTGAACATCGAGCATGGAGCGAAGATCATCACCGGTGACCCGCTGTTCCTTGGCGGCAAGATCGCTCACATCGGGCTGGCGGTCTTCTTCCTCGGCGTCGTCGGCAGCGGCACGTACAGCTCGAAGGAACAGGTCGTCATGCCGCGCGGCACGCCCGTGCAAGCACTCGGCCACACGTTGACCTACACCGGTTTCAATGTGACACCGGACCAGAAATATGTTCTCGATGTCCGCGCGGAACGCGCCGGCACATCGTTCATGCTGCACCCCGTCATGTTCGATGCCGGCCAGCAGGGCATCATGCGCAATCCGGATATCGTCTCTCACCTGACGTCGGATTTCTATCTTTCGCCGATGAGCCTTGAGCCGCCCGAGGAAGGTGCTGCGCCGCTCGAGTTCGATCTTCAGAAGGGACAGATGCGTGAGGTGGATGGTGTTGCGGTGACCTTTGCCGGTTTCGTGATGGGCGGACATATGGGCGAGGGGATGTCGCAGAAGGAGGCGGAAGCCGGTGTGGGAGCCAGCCTGCTCATTCAGAAGGGCGACCAGACGGAGGCGATCAGTCCGCGGTTGATCCCGGCAGCAGAGGGGCCGCACCATCCCGGGGTCCCGTCCAGATTGCTGGGAGGCGATGTGCAGCTTCTGGCGATGAATATCAGCATGGGCGAAGGCCCATCCACGATCACGATCGGTGTCGCCCGTGCCGGAGAGCACGCGTCGAAGCCCGAAGTGCTGATCGGTGAAGCGAGCATCAAGCCGTTCATCAGCCTTGTGTGGACGGGGACCGTCCTGATGATGATCGGATTTGCATTGGCCATAGTGAAACGATGGAGGGACTAGGGATGGACACAGCGACGACGCGTCGGCTGCCGAACAATGTTTCGGGGAAATTCTACACGACGGAAGAGTGTGATGGGTGCGCGTACTGCGCTTCCATTGCTCCCGAGAACTTCGATTTCGAAAAAGAGAGCAACACCTATTTTGTGGCCCGCCAGCCCCGTTCCTCGGAAGAAGAGGAATATATGAGAGAGGCGGCGGAGGACTGCCCGGTGGACGCCATCTGCATCATTGACGATCAGGCATTGCGCGGGGTTGCCTGAACACGTTTCGGGGGGGTGACCACACCATCATTCACGGTTTGCGATGCAAGGATGAATGCTATGGAGAACACGACCGACAAGGTTCCTACTCAGGGTGACAGGCCGCATTCCGTGGAGGCCCATCTGATCTACGGCCGGATGGACGACCCGTTGTGGGATTACAGCCATCATCTTCTGCCTCCGATCACGTCCTCCGCTACCTTCCGGCTGGATAGCGCCCAGCGCGGTGCGCAGGGCTTCATGGAATTCGCGCACACCACGGATGAGGTGCAGGTCAAGAGCAAAGCCCCGATCTACATCTATGACCGTCTGGGTGAACCGAACAAGGACATGCTCGAGCAGAACCTCGCATACGCCGAGGGCGGGGATATGGCGATAACGTTCGCCAGCGGCATGGCAGCGATCGCCGGCGTGCTCGGGATGCTGACGGGCTCCGGCAGCGAGATCGTGGCGCACAAGGTCCTGTACGGGTGTACCTATTCGCTTCTGACGAACTGGTATCCACGCCTCAAGATCGGCGTGAAGTTCGTCGACTTCAGCAACCCCGCCGAAGTCGCGGCAGCGATCACCAAGCACACGCGTGTGCTGTATATGGAATCTCCGGTGAACCCCACGATGCGGCTCGTTGACCTGCAGGCGATCGCGAAGATCGCGCGGGAAGCGAATATCGGGCGGGTAGTGGAGGACAGGGTATGCACGGTCGTCGATAGTACATTCGCGTCGCCGTTCTGCCAGCGCCCGATCGCGCATGGTATCGATTTCGTGGTACACTCGTTGACCAAGGCGATCGGCGGATTCGGCACCGATATCGGTGGCGTGGTGGTCGGTCCGCGGTGGAGCCACGACATGCTCATGCTGTACCGCAAGGATTTCGGCGGCGTCCTGTCGTCCAAGGCCGCATGGCCTGTCCTGGTGGTGGGTCTGCCGTCGCTTTCGGTGCGCATGCGCCAGATGCAGGCGACGGCGCAGAAGGTAGCGGAGTTTCTGGAGACGCGGCCTGAGATCGAACGTGTCCTGTATCCCGGTCTGGCCTCGTTTCCCCAGTTGGAGTTGGCGCGGCGGCAGATGGTGGACTTCGACGGCAACTTCGCTCCCGGGTCCATGGTGTATTTCGTGATGAAGGGTGCCAACGCACACGAATCACTCAAGCGCGCGGAACGTTTCATCAACCATGTCGCCCAGTCGGCCTATTGCATCACCCTCGCCGTGAGCCTCGGGAACATCCGTACGCTCATCGAGCATCCGGGATCCATGACCCACTCGGCCTTCCCTGCGGACGAGCAGGTCGCAAAAGGCCTCGATCCCGGGGGCGTGCGGCTCGCGTTGGGGCTGGAGAAGCCTGACGACGTCATCAGAGATCTTGCGGCGTCCCTGGACGCCATGTCGTGAGCGGGCCGGAAGCCCGTATGGACTGAACACAGAACGCAAGGAGTGGAGCGATGGCAAAGGGCAGCGTGAAGTTCGACATCGAGACCTGCAAAGGGTGCGAGCTCTGTATCGAGGCGTGCCCGCAGGGCAGCGTCAAACTCTCCGATAACATCAATTCCCAGGGATATCACTACGCGGTGCTGGTGCAGGACAACTGCACCGGGTGCACGAATTGCGCGCTGGTATGCCCTGATGCCGTCATCACCGTGTACCGCGAGACGAAGAAGACGCGGGTGCCCGTGGCAAAGATCACGAACGTGACGGAGAATATCACCGTGACCCTGACCGACGAAAGGAAATAGCCGTGGGCGACGTACGGTTGATGAAAGGAAACGAAGCGCTGGCAGAAGCCGCGATCCGCGCCGGATGCCAGGCGTACTTCGGCTATCCCATCACTCCCCAGTCTGAGGTCCTCGAGTATCTCGCCGGTGAAGGACGGACGCGCGGCATGATCGTGCTCCAGGCGGAGAGTGAAGTTGCGTCCATCAATATGGTGTACGGCGCAGCCGGGGCGGGTGCACGGGTCATGACATCCTCCTCCAGTCCGGGTGTGAGCCTGATGATGGAAGGGATCTCGTACATTGCGTGCGCGGAGCTCCCGTGCCTCATCGTGAACGTGAGCCGTGGCGGGCCGGGCCTCGGCACCATCCAGCCGTCGCAGGGCGATTACTTCCAGTCCGTCAAAGGCGGCGGGCACGGCGACTACCGGCTGATCGTCCTTGCGCCGTCCAGCGTCCAGGAAATGGCAGGGTTCGTGTACGATGCATTCGATCTGGCCGACCGCTACCGGAATCCCGTGATGATCCTTGCCGATGGTGCACTCGGACAGATGATGGAGAAGGTGGAGTTCCCCGACTACGATCCTGCGGCCCATGTCGTGCCGAAGCCGTGGGCGACCACGGGCAAGCCGGCCACGCGTCCCGCCAACGTGATCACATCGCTGCATATGCTGGCCGAGCAAATGGAAGAAGTGAATCATAAGCTGCAGGCCAAGTATCGTTTGATCGAAGAGCAGGAGGTACGGTATGAGCTTCTCGGGACGGACGATGCGGAGTATCTGATCGTTGCCTTCGGACTTGCGGCGCGCATCGCGCACCGTGCGGTACAGGTTGCGCGTGCGAACGGCCACCGCGTCGGCCTGATCCGTCCGATCACCCTCTTCCCGTATCCCACGGCGATCATCCGTTCGTTGTCGGAGCGAATGAAAGGTGTGCTGGTCGTGGAGATGAATGCCGGACAGATGGTCGAGGATGTGCGCCTTGCGGTGGAAGGCCGTGTTCCGGTCCGGTTCTATGGCAGGATGGGCGGCGTCATTCCGTCGCCCGATGAAGTTGCCCAGGCGGTGGAGAACATGGTAAGTCAGACATCCGGTGTAACCATGGAGGCACGCTGATATGGTCCAGGAGATCGTGCAGGAACTCGATGCGGCATCCCTCGAAGGGATGGAGTGCGTGTATGAACGGCCCGGCACCCTGTCCGAGGCGCGGTTCCACTATTGCCCGGGGTGCGGCCACAGTGTGGTCCACCGCGTGCTGATGGAAGTGATCGAAGAGATGGGGATCGCGGAGAACACCATCGGTGTTGCACCGGTCGGGTGCTCGGTGTTCGCCTATCACTATATGAATATCGACATGCAGGAAGCGGCGCATGGTCGCGCCAGTGCCGTGGCGACGGCGGTGAAGCGCATCCATCCCGACAAGTATGTCTTCTCCTACCAGGGCGACGGTGATCTTGCGGCGATCGGCACCGCCGAAACGATCCACACCTGCAATCGTGGCGAGAATATCCTGATGGTGTTCATCAACAATGCCATTTACGGGATGACCGGCGGGCAGATGGCCCCCACCTCCCTGATGGGCATGAAGACCTCGACATCGCCTGCGGGGCGCACCCGGGAAACAGCCGGATTCCCGCTGAAGATCGCGGACATGGTCGCCCTCCTTCCGGGTGTCTCGTATGTGACCCGGCAGTCGGTGCATACCCCGAACGCCGTGCGGCAGTTGAAGAAGGCGCTGACGAAGTCGTTCGGCTGGCAGAAGCAAGGCTCCGGCACGTGCTTCGTTGAGGTCGTCTCCAACTGTCCGTCGGGATGGAAGATGACCCCGATCCAGGCGAACAAGTGGCTTGTGGACAGTATGTTCCCGATGTATCCTCCCGGCGACATCAAAGTGCCGGCGTAACACGGACCCTGTAGACCAGGATAGAAAGAATCGTTATGGCACATGAACTCTTGATCGCTGGCTTCGGCGGGCAGGGTGTGCTCTCCATGGGTATGACTCTCGCGTACGCCGGCATGATCGAAGGCAAAGAAGTGACCTGGATGCCGTCGTACGGACCCGAGATGCGTGGCGGCACGGCGAACTGCATCGTGATCGTCTCCGATGACCCGATTGATTCCCCGGTGGTGACGACGTTCGATACGGTGATCGCGTTGAACCAGCCGTCCATGGACAAGTTCGAACACGCGGTCCGTCCGGGAGGGTTGCTGCTGTACGATGCGACCAGCATCATCATCCCCCCGAAGCGAACCGACTGCACGGTGCTCGGTATCCGGGCCAGTGATGAGGCCGTGAAACTGAAGAACACGAAAGTATTGAATATGATCGTCCTCGGTGCCTTCCTGGAACGTACACGCGTTCTGGAGATGCCGGCGATCCTGAAAGCGCTCCGCAAAGTGCTTCCCGAACGGTATCATCACCTGTTGCCGGTCAATGAGCAGGCGTTGACACGCGGCAGGGCCCTGGCGGGGGAAACAGTGGTGGCATAGGAATCCACGGCGCATTGCGCGTCGCCGTTCCATCGATCAGCGAGGGAGACAATATGGCACAGGAGTGTGTGCATTCGTGCAAAGGGCTTTGCTCGGCGCTGTCCGTGGCGGAGCACCGGGAAGAGGAAGCGTTGAAAGAATACCGCCGGTTCGCTTCCGAGTGCGACTACCCCGACGTGGCGGAGATCCTCCAGGGGCTGGTTGCCGATCGCGAACGCGCCCTGCGCGTGTTACGCGACAAGCGGCAGGAGCTGGCGGAGAAGTTCGATGTCATCGACCGTATCAACGACACGTTCGCCTGACGCCATGGCCCATCCCACGCACGATCAGTTGGACTGGAGCGAGTTGTCGCTGCAGGATATCCTTGCGTTTGCGATCGAGGATGAGATCGAAGCGCGCGACTATTACCGCACCGCGGCAGGGCATGCGGGGAACACCGGTACGCGACGGATGCTCGAGGCCCTCGCGGTGATGGAGCAGGGGCATGCCGATGCCCTGCGCAAGGAGTTGGAAGAGGTGCGGCTGCAGCAGGATATGGAGACCGGGTTGGCGGACTGACCGACGCCCGGGAAACGCCGTGCCACCCGGTGTGCAGCCGGGGGGGCAATGAATGTACGATCGAACCGTAGACCACCATACCACATTCGCTGGAGATGACCGAACGTCATGAGCACATATACGATCGCCTGGCTGCCCGGAGACGGCATCGGCAACGATGTCATGGATGCCACCCGCATCGTCCTCGATGCAATGAAACTCGATGCGGAATACGTGCATGGTGATATCGGGTGGGAATTCTGGTGCAAGGAAGGGGACGCCTTCCCGCAGCGGACCGTCGACCTCCTGAAGCGCGTGAATGCTGCCATGTTCGGTGCGATCACGTCGAAGCCGGTCAAAGCCGCGGAAACCGAACTTGTTCCCGAACTCCGGGGCAAGGGGCTCATCTACCGTTCTCCGATCGTCCGGATGCGCCAGTTGTTCGATCTGTATATCTGCCTCCGCCCCTGCAAAGCGTACGCGGGCAATCCGCTCAATCTGAAAGAGGGCATCGATCTCACGGTGTTCCGCGAGAATACCGAGGACCTGTATGCCGGCGTGGAGTTCAATCCTGTGCCGCAGGAGCTTGCTGACGTCCTTGCGAAGGTGTCGAAGCCGTTCGGCGCGTTCAAAGGACAACGCACTTGACCAATACGCGATCTCGTGCAAAGTGAACACGAAGAAGGGCTCGTCGCGTATCGTCCGCGCCGCCTTCGAATTCGCCCGCGCGCATGGCCGCAAGAAAGTGACCGTCGTGCACAAGGCGAATGTCGTCCGCGCTACGGATGGGATGTTCCTCGATGAAGCGAAGAAGGTGGCTGCGGACTTCCCCGAGATCCAGTTCGATGAAGCGAATGTGGATGCCATTTGCATGTGGCTCCTCAAGAATCCGTTCAACTATGATGTCCTGGTTGCGCCGAATTTGTACGGCGACATCATCTCCGATCTTGCTGCCCAGATGGTCGGTGGCCTCGGCTTCGGCTGTTCCGGAAACATCGGGCAGAAGCTCGCCGTGTTCGAGCCGTCGCATGGCAGTGCACCGAAGTATGCCGGACAGAACAAAGTGAATCCGATTGCGACGATCCTTGCCGCGAAGATGATGCTGGACTGGCTGGGTGAGACCGAGAAGGGTGCGCAGCTTGAGCGTGCCACCGCGGCGGTCATCAAGGAAGGCAAGGTCCGCACATATGATATGGGCGGTTCGAGCACGACGACCCAGCTGGCGGAGGCTATTGCGGCACATCTATGAGCACTCCCCGGTTGGTGATCCACGAGGTCGGGTTGCGTGATGGGCTCCAGATGGAGCACGAGACCGTCCCTACCGCAACAAAGCTCCGTTGGCTGAAAGCACTCGCTGCCACGGGGGTCGATATCATCCAGGCAGGCTCCTTCGTTCATCCGACGCGTGTCCCCCAGATGGCGGATACGGATGCGCTGTTCCGTGACCTCATGGCGCCGGGCGGCCTGCCGTCCGGCGTGGTCCTCTCCGGTCTCGTCCTCAACGAGAAAGGATTGGAGCGGGGATTGGCGTGCGGCGTGCGGATGTTCTGCATGGGCGTATCTGCGAGCGAGACGCACAGCCAGAAGAACACCGGAATGTCCGTTGCCGAGGCGACCACGCGCATCATTGCCACGGCGCAGCAAGCCATCGCCGCGCAGTGTGCTGTGCAAGTCTCGGTGCAGTCGGCGTTCGGCTGCGGCTTTGAGGGCGCTGTGCCGGAAGACCGTGTGCTCGGCATCGTTCGCCGGTACCTGGATGCCGGGTTGACGAATATCAGCCTTGCGGATACTGCGGGCCACGCCGCCCCCGATGCGGTGGAGCGATTGTTCGCGGCGGTCCGCGCAATGGACGCCCGGGCAGAACTCACCTGCCATTTTCATAACACCTATGGTATGGCGGTCGCGAATTGCATCGCCGCGCTGCGGGCGGGCGTGACAGCTTTTGAATCGTCCGTGGCCGGACTCGGCGGCTGTCCGTTCACGAAGGTCGCCGGCGGCAATGTGTGCACCGAGGACCTCGTGCACATGTTCCAGAGGATGGGCGAGCGTACCGATATACAACTCGACGGGATCATCGCCGTGGCACGTGAGGTGGCGGAGTACTTTCACCGCGACATGCCGGGGATGATCTACAAAACAGGACCCATTCGATCGACACAGGGATGACACAGAAAGCGCAGTTGCTTGGCGGTATCCGGGTACTGGACATGACGAATGTCCTCTCCGGCCCATTCGCTACACTCCACCTTGCCCTCCTCGGGGCGGAGGTGATCAAGATCGAGAATCCCACGGACGGCGATCTGGCCCGGAAGCTGGGGTCGGTGCCGAAATACAATCAGATGCTGATGGGCACGAGTTTCCTGGCCCAGAATGCGAATAAGCGCTCCCTCACGCTCAACCTGAAGGCTCCGGAAGGGAAGGAGATCTTCAAGAAGCTCATCGGGACAGCAGATGTGCTTGTGGAGAACTTCCGGCCGGATGTGATGGGCAGGCTCGGCCTTTCCTACGACGTCCTCCGCGCGATCAATCCGCGCCTTATTTACTGCGGGATCTCGGGATTCGGGCAATCCGGTCCTGATGCGCTCAAACCCGCGTACGACCAGATCATCCAGGGGCTGAGTGGTGAGATGGCCATCAACGGTGATGACCGGCTCAGCCCGCTCCGTGCCGGATTCCCCGTGTGCGATACGGTCGGTGGGTTGAATGCCGCATTCGCCATCATGGCAGCCCTCTATCACCGCGAGCACACCGGTGAAGGCCAGAGCATCGATGTCGCCCTTCTGGATTCCATCATGCCGCTCATGGGGTGGGTTGTGGCGAACCTCATGATAGGGAAGCAGACCCCCGTATTGATGGGGAACGACAATTTCACGGCTGCGCCCTCGGGAGTGTTCGTGACCCGGGATGGGTACATCAACATCGCGGCGAACAAGCAGGAGCAGTGGGAGGCCGTGACGGACGTCCTGGGCGTGCCGGAGCTGAAGGCCGATCCGCGCTTTCAGGAGAGGGATACGCGCAAGAAGAACCGCAAAGCCCTGACGCCCCTTCTCGAAGCCAGGCTGAAAGAGAACGATACGGCGTACTGGGTCGAGGTGCTGAACAAGCACGACGTTCCTTCGGGGGCCATTTTGACCCTCGACCAGGCGGTGCACCAGCCCCAGGTGGAACACAGGAGCACCTTCACGACGTTAGAAGTAGAGGGGATCGGTGCGATCCCGCTCTTCAATATGACGGCGAAGTTCGAGAAGACCCCGGGGATGGTCACGGCCCCGCCGCCCCGGCTCGGCGAGCACACCGCAGAGGTCCTGCGCGGCATCGGGTTGGACGACGCGCAGATCGCCGCGCTGAGAGAAAAGAAAGTGATATAACGTACCACCACTCATTCGGAGAGGTCCTGTATGGGTATGACAGTAGCCGAGAAGATCCTTGCCCGGGCAAGCGGACAGACGTCGGTGAAGGCCGGCGACGTCCTTGAACCGCGCGTGGATCTCGCCATGTCGCATGAGAATGCCGCATTGGTCATCAATCAGTTCCTGGAGATCTACAAGGACACGGGGAAGGATGCGCGTGTGTGGGACCCGTCGCGCGTCGCCATTGTGTTCGACCATCGTGTGCCGGCCGAATCCGCGAAGACCGCCACGAACCAGAAGAAGGTCCGCGAGTTCGTTGCGCGCCACATGATCAGCAAGTTCCATGATATCCGTGGCGACCGCGGTGGTATCTGCCACCAGGTGCTTCCCGAGAGCGGCTACGTGCTGCCCGGGGCGGTGGTGGTCGGAACGGACTCGCACACGACGAGCCACGGAGCCCTCGGAGCATTCGCCTTCGGCATTGGTGCAACGGAGATGGCGTCGGTATGGACGCTCGGGTGTGCGGTGAACGTTGAAGTGCCCGCGACGATCAAAGTGGAGGTGACCGGTGCCTTCGCGCCGATGGTGGGCCCGAAGGACCTCATCCTGCACCTGATCGGCAAGATCTCTGCCAACGGAGCGAACTTCCGCGTGATCGAATTCCACGGCGAGACCATCCGCCGCATGGAGACCTCCGGGCGCCTGGTCATCTGCAACATGTCGGTGGAAGCCGGGGCAACAGCCGGTATCGTGCCGGCCGACGAAGAGACGTTGCGGTACCTCCGCGAAGAAGCCGGTGTGCAGAACCCGCCAGCTCCCGTCCTCCCGGATCCGGATGCCGCCTATGTCCAGGTCGTCAAGATCGACGTGTCGACGCTTGCGCCACAGATCGCCTGTCCGCATACCGTGGACAACGTGAAGCCGATCACGGAAGTGCTCGGGACGAAGGTGCATCAGATCGTCATCGGGTCATGCACCAATGGCCGGCTGGACGACATCGCTGCCGCGGCAGGGATCCTGCGCGGTAAGAAGGTCTCCGACAACACGCGGATGCTGGTGTTCCCTGCATCATCGCGGGTCTATCAGCGGGCACTGGAAGCGGGATACATCACGGACCTGGTGAAGGCCGGCGCGGTCGTCATGAATCCGGGCTGCGGCCCGTGCCTCGGCGTGCACGAAGGTGCGCTGGGAGACGGCGAGACGGCGTTATCCACGACGAACCGGAACTTCAAAGGGCGCATGGGCAACCCCACCGGAGCGGTCTATCTCTGCTCGCCGTCGGTTGCTGCCGCCTCTGCTGTTGATGGTGTCATCACTGATCCGCGGAAAGGAGCCTGAGCGTCATGGCGAAGGTCGTCTATACCATCGGTAACGATATCAGCACGGATGTCATCTATCCGGGCCGCTTCATGGCGACGGTGCTCCCGACGGAGACGCCGGCGTTCGCATTTGCGGACGATGCCACATTCAATGGCATGCTGAAGGCCAAGCAGGTCCCTGCGGGAAGCGTGCTCGTGGCGGGCGAGAATTTCGGTTGCGGTTCTTCCCGCGAGCAGGCGGTGTCCACGCTGAAGGGGCATGAGTTGCTGATCATCGCGCGGAGCGTCGCCCGCATCTTCATGCAGAATTCCGTGAACCTCGGGCTCAATCTTGTCGTCGCTCCCGGCTTCGAGGCATCACCGGGTGATGACGTGGAGGTGACAGGCGATGTGGTCGTGAACACCACGACCGGCAAGAAATTCCCGATCGAAAAGCTCCCGAAGGCCCGCCAGGCCATCGTTGAAGCAGGCGGACTGATCGCGTACACGCGCAAGCGTTTGATGGATCAGCCATCCGCTCCCGCTCCGGCGGGACGGGGTTGACGGGGAGCGTATGGAAGGAACAGAACACGTGATCCGCGCAAAGTCCTTCACGTACAAGACCAGCACGACGTGGACGGAAGGGCGGAGCGGGACCATCGGGTCGGAGGGGAAGCCGACGTTGAAGATCTCGAGTCCCCCGGAGTTCAAGGGGGAGCGCGGGGTGTGGACCCCCGAGGACCTGTTCGTGGGATCGGTGGAGGTCTGTCATATGACCACCTTCCTGTCGTTCGCCGCGCAGAAGAAGATGACGATCGTGTCGTACAGGAGTCACGCGAACGGTGTGCTCGAGCACATCGACGAGGATTACCGGTTCACGCGCATCGTGATCTTCCCGACCATCACCGTGGGAAAGGATGTGGTCGAGACGGACGTGCATGCGTTGCTCCGGGAGGCAGAGAAGCATTGCCTTGTGGCGAACTCGATCGCATCGATCGTTGAGGTGAATCCCACGATCATCGTTCATCCGGGATGACCGCCGTGGATGTCCGGACCTTGGAATTCCGTCCCGAATTCGATATACTGAAGATGTGATGGAGGATATCATGGGACGACCGTTCTCACAAGTTGATGTTGCTTTGCTGAAGAAGTATGACCGTCCGGGCCCGCGCTACACGAGCTATCCGACGGCTCCGCTCTTTCAACCGACGTTCACCGCGTCCGATTTCGCCGGGGAGATACGGGCGACGAATGCCCCCGGGACGAGTTCTGACATCTCGCTGTACTTCCACTTTCCCTTTTGCGATACGCTCTGCTACTTCTGCGGGTGCACCATGCTGGTCACCCGCGACCGCGCCCGTATCGATGAGTACCTGCGGTACCTGAAGAAGGAGATGGCGCTGGTAGCGCCATTGATCGCTCCCGGCCGCCGGGTGACCCAACTGCACTGGGGCGGTGGCACGCCGACCCATCTGTCGCCTGATCAGATCAGGGACATTGCAGCCACGATCCGATCGTCGTTCCCGTTCGCACCTGACGCCGAGTGCAGTGTGGAGATCGATCCGCGGGAACTGGACCGTGCTCATCTTGAGGCACTTGCCGCCGCGGGGTTCAACCGGATGAGCATGGGCGTGCAGGATTTCGAATACGAGGTGCAGGCTGCCGTGAACCGCATCCAGCCCGCATCGGTGTCCCGCCAGGTATACGACTGGGCACGTGAACTGGGCTTCTCCAGCATCAATATCGATCTCATGTACGGCCTGCCGCATCAGACGCCCGCGTCGTTCGAGCGGACCATCCGTGGCGTGCTCACCTACAAGCCCGACCGCATCGCGGTGTTCAATTATGCGCACGTCCCCTGGCTCAAGCCGCATCAGAAGCTCATCCAGCAATCCGATCTTCCGTTGCCGGAAGAGAAGCTCGCTATCCTCAAGATGACGATCGAACTCCTCACGTCTTCCGGTTATGAGTACATCGGGATGGATCATTTTGCCCGGCCGGATGATGAACTTGCGCGGGCACGTGAGGAGCGCACACTCTACAGGAACTTCCAGGGATATTCGACGAAAGCGGGTGCCGACCTCTATGGATTCGGCATGTCGTCGATCAGTCACTTCACCAACGTCTACGCCCAGAACACGAAGATGCTGTCCGAGTATTACAAGGCGCTTGACGCAGGGATGCTTGCGACGCACGTCGGGTACAGGATGACGGATGATGATCACATCCGCAAGCATGTGATCATCCGGTTGATGTGCGACCTGGAACTCGATATCCCGGCAGTGGAGAAGAGGTTCGGGATCGCGTTCGATGAATACTTTGCGGCGGCACGCGCCGCACTCGTTCCTCTCGAAGAAGATGGCCTCGTCGAGTCCACCCCTTCGTGCATCAAGGTCGTTGGCCCGGGCCGGCTGTTGCTGAGGAACATCGCCATGTGTTTCGATGCCTATCTGGAACGGATGGCGAAGGAGAGGCCGATCTTTTCCCGGACGGTCTGATGCGTGGCCTGGGTCGCGCCCGGTGGACAGGTGTGCACATATACCCACGTCTCACTGGCAGACAGGCCCTGATCGGGGCGATTTCCGGCGATTTTCCAGGCTCGAAATTTGCTGCGTCTCAGGGGGAGCGACCATGCAGATCGGAGCCACGACATGGGGGCAACAATGGATGCCCCCCGCGAATGAAGCCCGTGCAGCCGGTGTCACCGGCAGGCGGGAGGATGCCGGCGGCAGCAATGCTGCATCCGGCATCAACGGCACTTCGGAATGCCAGACCTGCAAAGGGAGGAAGTACAGCGACCGCTCCTCCGACCCCACCGTGAGTTTTCAAACCCCGACATCGTTGAAACCCGAGCAGGCGTCCACCGCGGTCCGCGCGCACGAACAGCAGCATGTGGTGCACGAGCAGGCCCGCGCCAGGGAGAACGGTCAGCGTGTCGTTGCGCAAAGCGTCACGATCCATTCGGCGATCTGCCCTGAATGTGGCCGCTCCTACGTCTCGGGCGGGACAACGACAACGACGACAAAATCCGCCGAGGAAGGATACTCCTCATCCGGCACGTCACGCGGGAGCGCCTCCGGGGCGTTGGTCGACCGCCGGTATTGAGCGCGGCCATTCACAGCTTGCTTCTTCCTCTGCGAAGTACGATATTTTCTTCAATCACACCCTTTATGCGCCCACACCCCCACATCTTCCGGCTTCTCCTGTTGATGTTGTTCCTTGGATCATCTGCGTCGGGACAACTCTCGCGACTAAGCGATTCCTGGCGTTGGGTCCGGTTCGGGACCGAATCCGGACTCCCTTCCGATATTGTGCATGGCATCTATGAAGCGGGTGACCGTGTGACGTGGGTCCACACCAGTCGTGGGCTCGCGTGGTACGATGGCTATGTCTGGCATGAGAGTTTCATCCCCGGCCTCTCCGAAGTGAGTGCCAGGTTGGTAAGTATTTGTCCGGATACGTCCGGGCTTCTTGTCACCTTTCAGGAGTGGGTGTATTCGGTCAGGACGCGACACCGTGCAGCGGATCCAGAGCGGACGCCGCCGGAGATCGCCCCGGCCGGCGCTGCCCGCGACAGGGACGGGAGCATCATCCTCCTGGGATCGGCGCTCTATCGGCATGTCAGGACCGAGGTCCGCTCAAAGTGAATGATCCCCAGGTGCCCGAGATCATCAAGCCCGGCCATATGTATCTCGATCGGGATCCTATCCAACGCATGGCGGGCTCTGGTTGCGCTCCACCAATACCTCTGCCGGTATGATTCTGCAGGATGGAAGCAGGTCTTCCGTTCCCCAGCGGGTATTTGAAGCTTCATCAGATCGGTGAAGGCGGGCAAGGCAACGCTATCGTTGTCCTGAAACTGAAGGCGGGACGATCCGCAGCTTCGAGCGGTCTCCCGGTGGCCCGCTGGCCGAACTAACCGATGAACCGGGTGACCTGTTCCAGTCTGTCACGGTCGGCGCGACCGGCACAGTGCTCATCCTTTATGCGTCCGGAGAATTGCGGCAGAAGGAACGCGGTCATTGGAAGTGGCTTCCGCCTTTTCCATCGCCTGTGCCAGGCCCGCGTTGTGCGGTTCATGTCGAACGGTGATCTGTGGGTCGGCGGCAACGATGGGTTGTTCATGTGTCGTCTCGGCCTCTCCCGTTGGGAGGAGTGGGACGAACCCGGATCGAAGCTTTCGAATTGGATCAATGAGGTCATCCGTGGCCGGGATGGAACGTTCTGGATCGGAACGAGGGATGGATTGGGGCGGAGAACGCCCGACGGAAGATTGACCTGGATCCACGCGATCGACGGCCAGCCCCTGGGCCGTATCACGGGGATCGGCGAGGACAAGGAAGGCAACATCTGGATCGGGAGTGGAGCTTCTTTCGAGGGTGCCTTCCGATTCGATGGCAAGACGTGGACGCATGTTGGGGAGCGGGAGGGGCTCAAGGCTCCCCGCATTCACCGCATCACGCGGGACAGGCGGGGGAGGTTGTGGTTTCTGTGCATCAACCGTTCCGGCGTTCTTCAGGAGAATTTCGCGGATGAGCCGGGTGCGTTCATGCTCGGCGAACATGGCTTCGACCACTGGGGGCAGGCAGAAGGTCTCCTGGACGGGCGTGTCTACAGTTTCGTTGAAGATTCACGTGGGGGGTACTGGTTCGGGACGTACACCGGATTGAGCAGGTATCGCGATGGCCGCTGGACATACTGGTACGCTGGGAATGGGCTGCAGTCCGACCGCGTGTTCACTCTGGCCATCGATTCATCGGACATCGTTCATTTTGCGCATCAACATGCCGACCTCGGGTATATTGACAATCGGGACAGTGTCCGCTATGTGACGCGGGAAGCCGGGCTTCTTGGGATGGAGATCTGGGAGGTCGAGAGCGATCAGCGTGGTTGGATCTGGGTCACAACGAAGGCCGGGCTGGTGTGCTGGAACAGGCTCGACTGGTTTCATTTCGGAACCCATAGTGGGTTGCGCAATGACCGACTCTGGCCTGTCCTGCCGCTGGATTCAACGGTCCTTGTCGGTACCGAAGGCCGCGGCGTCGCCGTTCTTCACCTCAACGGGCTGAACAAGGAGCCCCCCCGTGTGATCATCGATGAACCGCTCGTGGAGGACGATGATGTCTCCCTCTCGTGGAAACCCCTGGCAGCGTGGGGCGACATCCCGACCGATCAGATCGAAACGCGCTATCGTCTCTCGGGTGGACGCTGGTCTCCCTGGTCGATCGATCACGCCGTCGTGTTCCGCGATCTGAGTCCCGGCACCTACCAGTTCGATGTCGAAGCGAAGAGTTCCCCGACGGTGACGGCGGCCCCGGTCAATCCTGTGTGGTTCGATGTCCCTCCTCCGCTCTACCTCCGTCCGATCTTCTTCATCCCCGCAACGGTCACGGGGTTGGCGCTCTGTTCGTTGGCCCTCCTGGTCTGGCTGCGCAACCGGGCGTACAACCGGGTCACACGTGAGAATGAAGCGAGGTTCCGGGCGCAGTATAAGGGGAACCCGATCCCGACGTTCACGTTCCGGAGAGAGGAGGCAGGGTACCGGCTGACGGACTACAACGATGCTGCATTGACGATCACCCTTGGCCATGCCGCCAAGTGGGTCGGGCTGGTGTACGAGGAGGTCCTGCCTCATGCCCCGGAAGGGCGTGTCCTCTTGGACCAGTGTTATCGGTCGCGGACGACGATCCGTACCGACTACCGCTATGAGTATCAGACGGTGTCGCGGGTAGCAGATTTGACCGTGAGTTTTGCATTCGTGCCGCCGGACCTGGTTCTGGTGCACACGGAGGACGTCACCGAGCGGCAACGCAGCGAACGCCAGTTGCGTGAATCCGGAGAGCAGTTGCGTGCCCTGGCAGTGCGGCTTCAGTCGGTGAGAGAGGAAGAGCGCACGCGGCTCTCCCGCGAGATCCATGATGAGCTCGGGCAGATCATGACGGGGTTGAAGATGGACCTTGCATGGATCCGACGCCGTGTGCTGGACCTGGGCCAGGGCATTCCTGATGCGGTTGCACAGCGCATGGGGCAGATGAATGGTCTGCTCGAGGATGCGATCCATACCGTACGGAAGATCGCCGGGCAGCTTCGCCCGGCGATCCTTGATGACCTGGGGCTTGTTCCTGCGATGGAGTGGCAAACGAGGGAGTTCTCGGAGCGCACAGGCATCCCGTGCGACCTTGATCTCGGCATGGAGGATCTTCCTCTTACGCGCGAAGCCGCAACGGAGTTATTCCGCATCTTTCAGGAGATGCTGACGAACGTCGCGCGCCATGCACACGCGACACATGTCGAGATCCGCATGCGACAGGTCAACGGTTCGCTCGAGCTCGCGGTGTCTGACAACGGCCGCGGTATCAGTGTGTCGGATGCGGAACGGCGCACATCACTCGGTATCCTCGGGATGGAGGAGCGGGCGAAGCGGATCGGCGGTACGCTGTCCATCGGCCCGGGCATGTCCGGTGGAACCATCGCGAGCGTTGTTGTTCCTGTCTCATAGGGAGAAAGAACGTGAAATTCCTGATCGTGGATGATCATACGGTAGTCCGACGGGGGATCAGGCAGATCCTTGTTGATGCATTTGAATCCTGTGAGGTCACGGAAGCGCAGAACGCGGCCGAGCTCATGACGCTTATCCGCGCGGAGACCTGGGATGCCGTGGTGTTGGACATCACCCTGCCTGACAGGAACGGGCTGGATGTGTTGAAGGACCTCAAGCAGGAGCGGCCGCACCTGCCGGTGGTGGTGCTGAGCATGCATCCGGAGGAGCAATTCGCTGTCCGGGTCCTGCGCGCGGGGGGGGTAGGGTATGTCCCGAAAGAAAGTGCTTCCGAAGAGCTGACCACCGCGATCAACCTTGGCCTCAAGGGACAGCGGTATATGAGTCCGGGCCTTGCCCGGAAGATCGCGTTCGACTCGGTGGCCAATCTTAAGGACCTTCCTGAGCCGATCGAGCTCTCTGACCGGGAGATCCAGGTACTCTGTCTGATCGCCGAGGGAAAGACACTGTCAGAAATGGCTGAAATGCTGGCATTGAGCACCAAAACCGTCAGCACCTACCGGGCACGTCTCATGGAAAAGACCAATGCTGTGAACAACGCTGACCTCATTCATTATGCCATAGCCCAGGGCTATGTCATGAAGTAAGATATATCTGCCATATTGACTTCCTGCAATACCTACACGGTATCCTCGGATTCCTACATTTACATGTGGTCTCCCTCCTGTTTTTTCCCCTCAGAATCAGATTTTCAGGAATTGATTTACGCTTTCCTGCGCCGTACGTTGGACGAGCAAAGCATTGATCATGTTGACCACCACTCACCAAGACCAGATGCAGATCGTTTTAGCGGAGCCGCACCCCCTTGTGCGGCGCGGATTGATGCAGATCATGAAGGATGGCTTCGACCGTTGCATCGTTCATGAGGCGAAGAATGCGACGGAGCTCCTGGAGGAGGTTTCCTCCGGGTCGCCGGATCTGCTGGTTGTGGACCTCACTTTACCCGGGGGGCCGGGGCTGGAGATCCTGAAGAGCATCCAGGGTCACGTGGGCTCTGCTGTGCCGGTGATCGTTACGTCAGATGATCCCGGTCCGGAGTTCACCCGAAGCGCACTTCAGGCGGGCGCTACCGCGGTGGTGCTGAAGGAGCGCGCAGATGAGGAATTGCTGTATACGATAGAATCCGTGAGACAGGGGTATAACCACCGCTGATCCACGTATTTATCACCGGGGAGAGATGGTGACGGCGCGAGGGGAAACGCCGTCACCATCTGTGCTTTTATGCCCGGCTTCTCCGGCCTTCCCTGCGGACCACACTCTCTCCTTTCCTGCAATTCAGAATAGAATGACGTATATTATCGTCTCCACTATCCTTGCAGGCAATGTCGAACGTACGATTTTCCACTCCTGGCCGGGTGTGTCTCTTCGGCGAACACCAGGACTACCTCCATCTCCCTGTCATCCCCTGCGCAATTTCCCTTCGTATCGCCATCGATGCACGGCACACGGACGAGCGGACGGTCCACATCGATCTTCCCGATCTGCAGTCCGGCGACAGGTTCTCGCTGGATGGTCCGTTGGAGTACCGGAACGACCGGGATTATCTGCGGAGCGGCGTGAATGTCATCCGCCGCCACGGGTTCACCTTCAGCAAAGGTCTGCGTGCATGGATGGAAGGGAAGATCCCCATCAATGCGGGGACATCGAGTTCCTCCGCCATGCTGGTGACCTGGATAGCCGTCCTCGGGCGCCTGAGCGATCAGGAACAACTGCTCTCTCCCGAAGAATGTGCCCGGCTTGCGCACGAAGCTGAGGTCATCGAGTTCGGCGAACCCGGCGGACAGATGGACCATTACTCCACGGCATTGGGTGGCATCCTGACCATCGACTTCGCTCCGGCGCTACGGATCGAGAAGTTGTCGGTCCCCCTCGGGACATTCGTGCTCGGCAATTCGCGTGAGCCGAAAGACACCAAGGGCATTCTTGCGCGCGTGAAGAACCAGGTCGTGGCGCTTTCCCACGTACTCGAGCGCCGGCATCCCGGCTTCTCCTTGCAGACCGCAACGGCCGGCACCATTGCGGACCTTGCTCCTGAACTGAACGAGGAGCAGGCGACGCTTCTGCAGGGCACGATCAGGAACCGGCAATTGACGCATGATGCGAGACAGGTCTTGATGTCGCCATCACCGGACCACCGGCATATTGGCGGACTGCTGACCGAGCATCAGGCAGTTCTTCGCGAGGTGCTTCGGATCTCTACGCCCAAGATCGACCGGATGATCGCGGCGGCGAATGCCGCGGGCGCGTATGGAGCCAAGATCAACGGTTCGGGCGGCGGTGGGTGCATGTTCGCCTACGCCCCCGAAGATCCGGAGCGGGTCGCGCAGGCCGTGCGCGATGCCGGCGGTGAAGCCTGGGTGGTCAGCATGGCGGAGGGCGTCCGTGCAGACTGATCGCTCTCCGGCCACCGGCCACCGTCTCGTGATCCTTGCCGGCGGCCTCTCATCGCGCATGGCGGCCACCGCATCGCAATTCGGAGCACCTGATGCCGAAACATCGGCACAGATCGCCCGTGGCGGAAAGACCATGGTGGGCGTTGATCCCGCCGGGCGCCCGCTGATCTCCTACCTGACATGGAATGCGGCATCCACCGGGTACACGCATGTTGTGCTTCTTCTTGGTGCCCGCAATGCAGCCCTCAGAGAGTATATCGAGGAGCGTTCGGCGGCCGGCGAATTCCCCGGCATCCGCTGGACCTTCGCCACCCAGCCCATTCCCGATGGAAGAACGAAACCCCTCGGCACGGCCGATGCGCTCGAACATGCGCTGCACGCGGCTCCGGAATGGTCGGGGCAGGCGTTCACGGTCTGTAACGGCGACAACCTGTATTCCCCGCGTGCGTTCCGGCTCCTTGCGGAATGCGCATCACCGCATGCGCTCATCGACTATGACCGTGAGGCATTGCAGTTCGACGAAGAACGCATCCGCAACTTCGCGGTGCTCGTGAAGGATGCGGCCGGGTATCTCCAGGCGATCATCGAGAAGCCCGGTGCGTCGGAACTCGCCCGCGCACGTGAGACGAGCGGCCGCATCGGGGTGAGCATGAACATCTTCCGGTTCACCTACGACGCGATCCTTCCTGTGCTCGAGCGTCTCCCGCTGCATCCGGTGCGCGGTGAGAAAGAACTCCCTGCCGCGGTGGTGGCATTGCTGTCGGCAGATCCGCACGCCGTGCGTGCCATCCCCCTTGCGGAGCACGTTCCGGACCTGACAGGTGTGCGCGATATCGCGGTCCTGCGCGACCTCTTCGCGGCGGGGCCGGGAGGCAGGCCGTCGTGCTGAAGCGTGAGCCCGTCGCACCGGAAGACCGGCTTTTTACGCCGCAGTTCTTTCTGATGTGCCTCTACTCCTTCACCGTCTTCCTCTCAGCATTTCAACTCTTCCCGACGGCACCGTTCCGGATCATCGACCTCGGTGGGACAACATTCACGGCCGGGCTCTTTCTCGGATTTCTGACCTACGCGTCGGCCTTGTCGGCCCCGCTGACCGGTGCTCTGGCGGATCGCTGGGGGCGGCGGAAGGTGTTGATGATCGGAAGTGGTGCGCTGACGGTGTTCTCTGTCGGGTATGCGGTGAGTCCGAATTATCACATCCCGCTGGTCATCGTGATCTTCCATGGGATCTTCTGGTCGGGGCTCCTTTCCGCTTCATCCGCGTACATCACGGACATCATACCCGCCCATCGCCGCGCGGAAGGGATCAGCTACTGGGGGATGGCGAGCATCCTGGCGGTCGCCACCGCCCCGTCCCTGGGCCTCTGGATCTATTCCTTCGGATGGGTCTGGCTCTGTGTCTCTATCGGGGTGATGAACCTGATGATGCTTCTCATTGCCTGGAGACTCCCGGAGACTGCGCGGCACGAAGTGCCCCCCGGCCCGCTCCCCGGCCTGCGCGATCTCGTGGAATGGCGGGTCCTGGCCCTCTCGACCGCGCTCTTCATGTATGCGGTAGGGCATGGAGGCGCTACGGCGTTCTCCGCCGTCTTCGCCCGTGCGCACGGGATCGAACCGCCAGGTCTCTTCTTCACGGTGAATGCCATCATGATCCTCCTGACACGCCCGCTGGCCGGACCACTTGCAGACCGGCTCGGCCATCACAAGATCATGATCCCCAGCCTTGCGCTGATCTTCCTCGGTTTGGTCCTGCTTGCCTTCGGGACGACCAAGGCCATGTTCATCGCGGCCGCGATCGTGTATGGACTCGGGATCGGGAACGTGTTTCCCGTGTTCTCGGCCTATATCATCCAGCGTGTACCGGCGAACAGGCGGGGGGCCGCATTCGGGAGTGTGCTTGCGGCGTTCGATACGGGGATCGGGACTGGTTCCATTGTCACAGGGCTCTTGATCGGCCAGTTCGGGTACCAGACGGCGTTCCTTGCGACCGCGGCCCTCGCCGGATGTGCCATCCCGTACTTCCTGATCGTGGAGAAACGTTTGAACTTCGACGTGATCGTCGAGGGGGAACGGACCGAAGGCTAGAAACACGAACAGTCCGTCCCGAACATCGGGACGGACTGTCTTGTATCACACGGCGCAGGCTGCGCTACTTTTTCTTCAACTGGTCGGCGACCGCTTTGGCTGCTGCTTCGATCGCTGCAGTATCGCCGAGGTAGTAGTGGCGGATCGGCTTCAGGTCGTCGTCGAGTTCATAGACGAGGGGCACGGCCGTGGGGATGTTCAGTTCCACGATCTCCGACTCGGGGACATTGTCCAGATACTTCACGAGGGCACGGAGGCTGTTGCCGTGGGCGGCGATGAGCACGCGCTTGCCGGACTTCACGGCAGGAGCGATGGTCTCGTGCCAGTACGGCAGGAACCGGGCAACGGTATCCTTCAGAGATTCCGTCAGCGGCATGTCCTTCGGATCGAGCCCGGCATACCGCGGATCGTGCGACGGATGGCGCGGATCGGAGAGCGTGAGCGGCGGCGGCGGGATGTCGTAGCTGCGGCGCCAGATCTTCACCTGGTCCATCCCGTGCTTCTCCGCGGTCTCTGCCTTGTTCAGTCCCTGGAGCCCGCCGTAGTGACGCTCGTTCAGGCGCCACGTGTTATGGATCGGGAGGTACATCTGTCCCTGCTCCTCGAGCGCGGTCCAGAGCGTCTTGATCGCGCGCGACAGCACCGAGGTGTACGCCACGTCGAACACGTACCCATCCTTCTTCAGTGTCCGGCCCGCCTCACGCGCTTCCTCCATGCCCTTCTCGCTCAGTCCGACGTCGGTCCATCCCGTGAACCGGTTCTCCTTGTTCCATGTGCTCTCGCCGTGGCGGAGCAGTACGATCTTCTTCATTGTCACTGTGTCCTTCTCTGGTGGCGGTGATACGTCCTTCTAAGGTACGAGTTTTTTTATGGTGTTGCAAAATCAGCATTGGTCCCGATCCGTTGCTGGGGCGACGGGGATCTGAGGAGCGCGTTCCCCTTGAACGACGCGGGGATTTTTGTATCTTCTGGTATGAGCCTGGAACTCCTGCTGTTGATAGGGTCCTCTCTGATCCTCCTGAGCATCGCGATCGCCCGGTTGTCGGACAATGCCGGCGTGCCGGTCCTTGTGCTGTTCCTGGGCATCGGCATGCTGGCGGGGGTGGATGGCCCCGGCGGGATCGTCTACGATAATACCGGCCTCACGCAGTCCGTAGGCATCATCTGTCTGGTCTTCATCCTGTTCGCTGGCGGCCTGGATACGCACTGGTCGGACACCCGGCCCGTTGCCTTCCATGCGTTCAGTCTGGCCACCGTCGGGGTATTGGTGACGGCCCTCGTTGCCGGACTGTTCGCCCACCTTGCGCTCGGCTTCCCGCTGGAGTACGGCCTCTTGCTCGGGGCGGTCATCTCGTCCACCGATGCCGCTGCGGTCTTTTCGGTGCTCCGCACGAAGAATGTGAACCTGCGCGGGACGCTCCGCCCGTTGCTTGAACTCGAATCGGGCAGCAACGATCCGATGGCGGTCCTTCTCACGATCGGGATCATCGCGTACATCCAGGATCCAACGACCGGGATCCTGGACTTCGTGGTCCTGTTCATCAAACAGATGGGATTCGGTGCGGTGGCGGGCATAGGCCTCGGGAAGGCGATGCAGTTCATCTTCAACCGGATACGGTTCTCGCACGAGGCGATGTATCCGGTGTTCGGCCTTGCGTTCGCCGCGTTCTCCTATGCCATCACGGCACAGATCGGTGGGAGCGGATTCCTTGCGGTCTATCTCATCGGCATCGTCGCCGGAGCGGGTGGGTACCTGCATCAGAAGAGCATGATCCGGTTCTTCGACGGCGTGGCGTGGCTCGCGCAGATCAGCATGTTCCTTGCCCTGGGACTGCTCGTGACGCCGTCGCGGGCGCTGGGCGACCTGGGTGCCGGCCTCCTCCTCTCGGTCTTCCTCATGTTCGTGGCGCGGCCGGCCGGTGTCCTCCTTTCGCCCGGCCTGACGTCACGTTCCTGGGGCGAACGGCTTTTCATTGCCTGGACAGGCCTCCGGGGTGCCGTCCCTGTGGTGCTCGCAACATTCCCGTTGATCGCCGGCATCGCGCACGCGGACCGCATCTTCAACCTCGTCTTCTTCGTGGTGCTCACGTCGGCGTTGCTGCAAGGATGGTCCATCCCTCCGGTCGCGCGGTTCTTCAAGGTGGATGCCCCCGCCGAACGCCGGAAGAAGTATCCGCTCGAGATGATCTCGTCCGATGGCATCAACACCGACCTGGTGGACCTCGTCCTGCCCGCCGGTTCCGGGGCGGCGGGGAAGTCGATCGTGGAACTCGGATTGCCGCGGGATACACTCATCGTGCTTGTCGGCCGGAACGACACCTACCTTGTTCCGACGGGGGCCACGGTCCTCGAAGAAGGCGATACGCTTCTTGCACTTGCGGGGGATGAGCAGGTGAACGCCCTCCGTGCCGCTCTCGATCAGAAGAAGCATGACTGATACCTGCTGTCCTCTTTCGAAATTCTTCCGTATATTGGCTGCGTTCGTTCTCACCATTCCGCTCTACCGGATCCACCAGCAGAAGCAGCGACAATGACCTCCCGTGAACGAGTCCTCGCAACCCTGGACCATCGCACGCCGGACCGCGCTCCGCGCGATCTGTGGGTGTTACCCTATGTGACCCTCTTCCGTCGTGAGGAGCGTGATGCTCTCCTCCGCCGCTTTCCGTCCGACTTCGCAAGCCCTGAGATCAGTCCGGGTTCCGACGACAGGGACCTGGCGAAGCTCGCACATGCCGGTACCTATACCGACGAGTGGGGGAGCATCTGGCATGTTGCCGAGCCCGGCGTTGTGGGTGAAGTGAAAGGGCCGGTCCTTGCCGACTGGGGTGCGCTGCCGCATTTCCAGCCGCCGTGGGATTTCCTCAAGACGCGCGATTGGGACTACATCAACAGGATGTGCGAGGGGTCCGATAAGTTCGTGCTCTCCAGTGTGTGCGCCCGCCCGTTCGAACGGCTGCAGTTCCTGCGGGGGACGGAGAACCTGTACATGGACCTGGCGTATGATTCCGCGGAGGTGCGAACCCTTATCGGGATGGTGCGCGACTTCTACCGCGAGGATGTCATGCTCTGGTCCCGCTCCTCGGTGGATGGGGTCATCCTCATGGATGACTGGGGGTCGAACATCTCCCTCCTGATCAGTCCGGAGATGTGGCGCGCCGTCTTCAAACCGATCTACAAAGAATTCTGTGAGATCATTCATCGCGCCGGGAAGCGCGTGTTCTTCCACTCCGATGGGAACATCGAAGCGATCTATCCGGACCTGATCGAGGTGGGTGTGGATGCGCTCAATTCACAGCTCTTCTGCATGAACATCGAGGAGCTGGGAAGGAAGTACCGCGGCAAGATCACGTTCTGGGGGGAGATCGACAGGCAGCGAGTGCTTCCGTATGGGACACCGGAGGACGTGCGCGCCGCGGTGAAGAGGGTCCGCACCGCCCTGGATGACGGTACGGGCGGCGTGATCGCGCAATGTGAATGGGGGAAGGACAATGCGCGGGAGAACGTTGAAGCGGTGTACGAGGCGTGGGTCTGACCCACGCCCGCTGTCCCCACGATCAGTAGTTCCCTTCGGCGCGCCAGGTCTCGAGCATCATTTCATATCGTTCCAGGGGGAGGCCGGTGTAGACGCAGTTGCTCGTCGAGAAGATGTACCCGCCGCCAGGCATGCCATGCCGCAAAGCGTACCGCACGTTCTCCCGGATCTCATCCTCGGTTCCTGATTGCAGCAGGCCGCAGTTCACATTCCCGATCAGGCACACCTGCCCGCCATAGCGTTTCTTCACTTCCGCGATATCCACTCCTGCCTGCGGATCGATCGAGTGTAATGCGTGCGGATTCGTTTCGATGAGTTGGTCCAGGATCGGACGGATATCCCCATCGGTATGCTTGATCGTGTAGAAGCCCATGGCACGGTAGCGTGCAATGGCATCTTTCAGGTAGGGCGTGATGAACTCGGCGAACATCCCCGGGCTGAGGAAGGGACCTTCATTGAAACAGTAGTCCGAGCAGAGAGCGAAGCCATCCAATCCGCCATGCGCCTTGAGTGCTTCTGCCCTTGCGGCCCATTGTTCCACGAGGGCCTGCGCTTCTGCATGCACAGCATCGGCATCATCGGCAATGCGATAGCAGAACTGGGAAAGCCGTTCGCCGTCGGGGATCGCGAATGTCGGGTCCCCGTGCATCATGAGGAAGTATCTGTCGCCCGTCCGCTCCCGGATGATGTCGATGAGCCGGCACGTCTCCTCCACCGTATCGGGGTTCTGGTGGATGAAGATCGCGTCGTGCTCGAAACGCTCGGCCGTCCGGATGTAGAGGTCCGCCATGTCCCGCCGATGCAGTTCCCGCTCCCGCTCTTCCATCTGGTCCCACTGCGCATAGTGGCGATGGATCGGATGCACACGTCCGAAGGCCTCCATGGTCAGGAAGAAGACAAGTTCAAAGTGTGGCACCCGGCCGGTGAGAGGGCGGCGTTCGAGGGCTGCGATGAAGCGTTCGCGGTGGGTCATGCGGGCTGGATCGGTCGTTGTGTTCGTGGAGGGGTTGAGTGCATTCATTGTGCGAGGTTGTAGACCGCGATGAGCCACGGGACGATGGAGATGTACCACGCGAGCTGCGCGCGCTGGATCCACCGGTATTTGGCGGTGGCGATCTCTGCTGTACGGTGGGTCTGTTCGATCAGATCGTCCAGGTACTCTTCCGCGGTGATATTCTTCACGGTCTCGCTATAGGCGGTATCGGTCATGCGGGCGATGCTCCCGAAGAAGATGATCGAGGATGTGGTCCGCGACGTGCGTGGTCCCGAGCTGAGGGAGAGGAAGAGGATCCCGATCAGGAGGCCTGTTGCAGAGAGGACGACCAGCAGCACCATCCAGACCGAGGCATCACCGATGCGGGTGATGAGGGCGGCGAGGACGGCAAGCATGGTCGTGTTGATCCCGATCAGCGTGGAGACCTTCGTGTCGGCAGCCACGTTCGTCTTTAGCTGGCGCGTGAGCGCCAATTCCATCATGGCAATGCGTCGCTGGATGTCCATGGTATCCACCTGTGTGGTATTGTGAGCGCTATTCGTGGAACAGACGATCTGCCGGGATCGCTCCAGGGGCAGCACCGGCGCGGGCCCATGTGACCACCAGGCCATCGCCCCCTTCGCCCTGGAAGAAGTCGACAGCGATGCGGTGATACCCTGCTGCCAGGGGGATGATGCCCGAGCGGTCCGACAGCGAATGGGGACCATCATGGTCCACGATCACCTGCCCATCGATGGTCAGCCGGCTTCCATCATCTGATGCGAGCGTGAACGCGTACACGCCTGTGGCATCGATGCGGAGCAAACCATCATAGCGCATGCCGTACCACTCCGCACCGGCCGGACGCACGAGAGTAAAATCCGGAATGACCCCCGTCTTCGCCGGGGTGAGCGTCCGGAAATCCGGCAGCATCTTCCACCGTCCTTCGTAGTGTGCATAGGTCAAACCCGGAGCGGGGTCTTTGACCGCCACCGCCGCAGAGGGTTCGACTTTGCGGAATGTGCGCGATGACCCGATGCCAACGGGTCCACCTTTCCTGAAGTTCCGGGCAGTGAGTGTCGTGGTGGCCGTTACGATCATCGGTGATGTTGCCGCCGCGGAAGAGAGGACCGGGGAGGTGCCGTCGAGCGTGTAACGGGTCGTCACACCGGCCGGTTGTGGTGCAAGCGAGACATGCAGGGTATCGCAGAAGATGTCCGCGGAGGCCAGGATCTGAGGTGCGGTGACAATGGCAGGGGCGCCGGTGATGTCGACGGCGAGCACGGCATTGATGGCATCGGGTGAGGCCGCCGGGAGTGTGACCATGATACCTTCATCCGTTGCGCGAACGGGAAGCGCCGTGTGTGCGGGGTTTGCGAGCAGGGAGGCCTTGCGCACCTTGTTCGTCAAACCGGGGAGAAGGATCTGGCCCGTGGCCGGCCAATCGAAGATGTGGAAGTAGAGCCGGGTGCCGCCCTTGACGGTCTTCTGGGTGCAGCGTCCGAAGGGAAGTGTGGAGAAGGGGCTCGCGGTGGTCCTGTGGATCGCTTCGCCGTTGATCTTCATCCAGGCACCGATCGCCGCGAGTCGCTCGATACTCTCGGGCGGGAATGTGCCGTCCGCCCGCGGCCCGATGTTCAGGAGATAGTTGCCGCCTTTGGAGGCGATATCGGCCAGCATGCGGAGGAGATCCTTCGATGACTTCCATGCGGTGTCATGGTCGTTGTATCCCCAGTGGTCGTTCATCGTCATGCATGTTTCCCAGTCCACGCCGGGCAGGCCCGTCGCAGGGATCTCCTGTTCGGGAGTGCCGTAGTCACCCGCCGACACGCCGCCTGCCGAGAATCCCTGCATGCCCGCGCGGCCGCCATCCACGCGGTTGTTGATGATGATGTGCGGCGCCACCGAACGGACGAACTTCGCGAGGTCAGCACCGCGGGTCATGTTCCAGGTGGACTCCCATTCGCCGTCGAACCAGAGGATCCCGATGTCGCCGTATTTCGTGACGAGCGTGCGGAGATGCTCTTTCATATAGGCGACGTAGCGGTCGAAGCGTGCGCCCACGGTATCGCGGTCGGTCTCCCATGTCCGGCGCGGGAGATAATCCGGATGGTGCCAATCCATGATGGAGTAATACCAGCAGATGCGCATGCCTTGCTTGTGGCATTCGTCAGAGAGTTCTCTCATGATGTCGCGTTTGAAAGGCGTGGACATCACATCAAAGTCCGTCCCCGGCGCATCGAACAGCGCGAAGCCGTCGTGGTGCTTGCTGGTGATGACGATGTATTTCATCCCTGCCGCCTTCGCCATGCGCACCCACGATGCGGGATCGAACTTTGTGGGATTGAACCGGGGGACGAAGCCATCGTACGTCTTCAGGGGGATCTGAGCGGAGAACCGGATCCATTCACCGTAGTCCGTCCTGCCGTTCCAGGATCCTGCCGGGACCGCATAGAGTCCCCAGTGGATGAACAAGCCGAAGCGTGCGTCGCGCCACCAGGCCATGTTGGTTTTCGGGGAGGGTGATTGAGCCCGGAGTGGGGCGAGGGGCGCAGCCAGGACGATGACCAGGAGTGCCACGAACGTGTGGAGGAGGAGAGACGGGCGCATGGGAGACCTTTCAGAATGGTATGGCAAGATACGCAATCGGGATGGGTTTCTCAAACGCATTTCATTCGCAGGATCGATGGGTTGGGGGGGGCAGGAGAGGGACCAGGGCGGTGCATGCACCGGCCCGCGTGAGGATACGGGTGCAGCGATGGAGGACCTGGAGGACGATCGCTGAGCGAATGCAGGCGGGACCGCCTCTCCCACTATTTTATCAGCGACATCTTCTTTGTGGTGGAGAATGTACCGGCCTGCATACGGGTGAAATAGACGCCGGAGGCGACGCGCTTGCCATCGGCGTCCTTGCCATCCCATGCAACGGTATAGGTCCCGGCCGCGAACTCCTGGAAGTCCGTGAGTTCTCTGACCAATCGCCCGTGGACGTCATACACCGCGAGGTCGACCCGTTCCGCCTTCGGGAGCGAGAACTGGATGCGTGTCTCCGGGTTGAAGGGGTTCGGGAAATTCTGATCGAGGTGATAGGTCGCCGGTTCACCGATGCGTTCGGCGACGCCGGAGGAGGAGTGTGGATCTCCGTGGCACTGTTTGCACTCCATTTTCGCCGCGACCGTGTCCGTCGCAGACGCGCCGTGGCAGGTCATGCAGGTGCCGACCGATGCCGGGGCGACGTACAGCGGGGTAAAAGTTCCGGCGAGTTCATCGTTGAGGATCTTCGCAGCATACGCGGCGATGTCGCCGGTGAGGCGGGCGCAGCGTTCTTTCCGCTCGGTGCTCGAGTTCCTGAATCCGGAGGCCTTCACCCAGAGCGCGTTCGATGTATGACACAGGACTGACCCGCTGATGGTTTGTACCAGGGTTTGGTCGTATCTATTCTCTGTGAACGTGTGCGCAACGGCGCGGTCATTGGACTGGTCTGTCGGGAATTTGGACTGGGCATACCAGCCGAAGAGTTCGCTGGCGAGTACGCTGATACGCGCCTGGGCAGAGACGAGGGAGATCACCGCCGCTGCGCCATTGGGCGCCCCGCAGGTGGCACCCCAGCCCGCGCCGCCGCCGGAACCATAGACCATGATCTCTGCCGGGAAGGAACTCCAGGGTTCGCCGATCTTTTCCGCGAGTGCTTTCACGAGGCCGTAGAACGCGCCATAGCAGCACCCCTTTGCGTAGTACGCCTGATGTCCGTAGTTTCGGACGACCTCCACATCGAGCGCCTGGTAGGGGTAGGGCCATGCGGCCATGGACGGGCCCGCGGAGAGCGGAGAACGTGAAACCAGACTGAGGGCTCCCGCGCCGACAGCCATTGCGGCTACGGCCTTCGATCCGTTCTGAAGGAACTGCTTCCTTGTAAGTGCATCGGACATGGTGGTCTCCTCGAATGATGGAACGTTGGTGGTGGTCGCGTGGCCGAGGTGCTGAGAGCCGTTCTGCTCCTTCGGACATGTGTCACTATGCAACAGTCGTACCAATATCGGATAGCGGTGATTAGTAGATTTGTTTCTGGCTTCAGCGGGTCGGAATCGCGAATTTGCGAAGAGGATGTTCGTTTTTGGGAATGGTCTTGACAATGCCATCACCGAAACGTATATTTGATGCAAACGATTGCCTAGGCACATGGCCTGCACACTCAGTGATATAGCCCAGAAAACCGGCTTCTCCGTCTCCACCGTCTCCCGCGTCCTTCACGACAACTCCAATCGGTACAAGATCCGTGATGAAACCAAGGAGAGCATCCGCAGGGTGGCGAAGGAACTCGGGTACACGCCCAACAAGATTGCGCGCGGACTGCGGCTGAACCAGACCCATCAGCTCGGGATCATTGTGGCGGACCTCGCCAACCCGTTCTTTGCGACGATGGTGAAAAGCATCACCAAGGAAGCCCGAAAGTCCGGCTACAGCATTGTCGTGTGCGACTCCGATGAGAATACCCACCTCGAGCAGGAAGCACTCAAGACGCTCCTCGAAAACAGGGTGGATGGACTTCTGATCGCGGCTGTCGGCCTGGAGCGCGCACATCTGGAACAATTCGCAAGTGGTTCGATCCCGCTTGTTCTTCTTGACCGTCTCTATGACGACATGCCCGTCGATGCGGTAAGCGTCGATAATATCAAGGGGGCATATGCGGCAACGCGCCACTTGATCGACCATGGGCATACGCGTATCGCCATGCTGCAGGGCCTCCCCGGGACCTACGCGAACACCGGGCGGTTGAACGGTTACAAGCAGGCACTGATCGATGCAGGGATCCCGGTGCGTGAAGAGTACATCGTCGGTGATGACTTCGGAACGCTCAATGGTGCCGTCGGCATGAAGCAGCTCCTGCATCTTCCGGAACCGCCCACGGCGGTGTTCGCCGCCGGCGATCTCATTGCACTCGGCGCACTGGATGCCATGCGGGTGGAGCGCAAGACGATCCCGCGTGATGTCTCCCTGATCCAATTCGATGATCCCAGTTTCGCCCAGCATCTCTACCCCGCGTTGAGTGCCGTGGAGCAGCCGATCGAGCAGATGGGTGAGAAGGGGGTGACGTTGCTGTTGCGGCGCCTGCGGGATCCATCCTCCAGCCCGCGCCGCGTTCTGCTTGAGCCGCGGTTGAATGTGCGGGAATCCGTTGCACCGCCCGAACCCCACAGGTAACGCATGTCGAACCGGGTCGTTGTCGTTGGCAGCTACAATACCGACATGGTCGTCCGGACCTCTCGTATCCCCCGTCCCGGCGAGACCGTCATCAATGGTTCGTTCACACGCGGGCACGGCGGCAAGGGTGCGAATCAGGCGGTTGCGGCCGCGCGTGCCGGCGCCCAGGTGACGTTCATCGGTAAGGTCGGCGCCGACACTCTCGGCGAAGAAGCGGTCAACAGCCTGCGGTCGGAGGGCATCGATACCTCGTACATCATCCGCGATACGGAGCATCCGACGGGCACGGCATGGATCATCGTGGATGACCGCGGTGAGAACTCCATCGTCGTTGCATCGGGTGCCAATGCAAACCTGACGGCGGCCGATGTGGAACGTGCCCGTGGTGCGATCGCTGCCGCGGACGTCCTTCTGCTGCAGCTGGAGTGTCCGTTGCAGGCCGTGCGTGCAGCCGTCGATGTTGCCTCCGCGTCGGGTGTCCGCGTGATACTGAACCCCGCCCCCGCCTGTGCTCTGGAGTCGGACCTTCTTCGTCGCATAGCGTTCCTTACGCCCAATGAGGTCGAAGCGGAAATGCTGACAGGCATCGCCGTGGATGATGGCCAACAGCTCGATGCGGCGGCGGGAGTGCTGCTGGAACGCGGTGTGGGTACGGTCCTTGTGACGCTCGGTGCACGCGGTGTCTACATTGCATCACCGGCGGGGCGTGAGGTCGTCCCGTCGTTCCCGGTCCTTCCCATCGATACCACCGCGGCAGGGGATGTCTTTAATGGCGTCCTGGCGGCGTTCCTGAGCAAGGATCACTCCCTCCATGATGCCGTGCGTGCGGCCAATGCGGCCGGCGCGCTCTGCGTGACCCGTCCCGGGGCCCAGGGTTCTGTGCCGACCCTTCCCGAGATCACCTCCTTCATCGAAGGTGCTGTCTCACACACCTCCTGATCCCATCAGATGATCCGCACGCGGATCGTGTGCGCCACCCTCTGCAGGTCGTCGAACAACGCGTCCTTGTAATGCGCATCCACATCCGCAAGCACGTAGCCGATGTGTTCGTTCGTGCGGAGGTACTGGGTGATGACGTTCACGTTGTTCTTGCCGAAGATCCCATTGATCGCCGAGAGCACGCCCGGCACGTTCTCATGGATATGCAACAGGCGGTGTGCAGGGTGCCCATCGGTCCGTGGCGCCGTGATGCGCGGAAAGTTCACGCTCGCTGCCGTTGCACCCGTGGCCACATATTCCACCAGTTTGCCCGATACGAACTCCGCGATATTCTCCTGTGCCTCTTCGGTGCTCCCGCCGATGTGCGGTGTGAGCAGAACATTCGGGAGTCCGTGCAACGGCGTGGTGAATGTCTCGTTGCCGTCCCGCGGTTCCGTCGGGAAGACGTCGACGGCTGCGCCCGCGAGGTGCCCCGACCGTAGCGCCGCTGCGAGCGCATCGATATCCACCACGTGTCCCCGGCTGAGGTTCAGCAGGCATGCCCCGGGTTTCATCAGGCTCAACGCCCGTTCGGAGATGATGTTCTTATTGGAGGGGTTGCCATCCACGTGGACCGTCACAATATCCGCGATCTGCAATACTTCGTCCACCGATCCCAGTCGCGTCGCGTTGCCGATCGACAGTTTGTCGATGGTGTCGTAGTAGTAGACGTCCATCCCCATCGCTTCCGCAAGGGTGGAGACCTGTGAGCCGATGTTGCCGAAACCGATGATCCCGAGCTTCTTCCCGCGCACTTCCCGGGCGTGGTCCGCGGATTTCTCCCACCCGCCTGCATGCGCACGCACGACCTTGGGGTAGACCCGCCGGACCAGGAAAATGATCTCGGCGATGACGAGTTCCGCGACGCTCCGGGTGTTGCTGTAGGGTGCATTGAACACGGCAACACCCTTCAAGGATGCCGCCTGCATGTCGATCTGGTTCGTCCCGATACAGAACGCGCCGATCGCCAGCAGGTCCGGCGCATTCGCGAGGACCCGCCGGGTGATCTGGGTGCGCGACCGTATACCGAGCAGTTCAACGCCCTGCAGTGCTTCGATGAGTTCATCGTCGTCCATGGCCCCCACGGCGGACGCTATGGTGGCGCTGCCGCGATGGAATGCATCGTAGGCACGCGGATGGATGTTCTCGAGAAGAAGTGCTTTCATGGGGTTCCTGTTCCTCAGTATCACACGTTCGTGCGGATCGTCAGCCTTCCGGTGGGTGCGTTCACCGGTCGGGTATTTCAGGGGAGACCGGCAGCAATGGCGCTCCATTGCCGGGGTCGAGGACGAGTGTATGGTTTCCGGCGGGGAGATCGAACCGCACCGTCTTCCCGGAGCGTAACGTGATCGGATGGGTGCCCCCGTTCTTCATATGGACCACGAGGAGTCCGTTCCCCGCATAGACGATCTCGCCGTGCGTGGCGTACACATGTGCGCCGCTCGAACGGAGGATGGAGCGCAGCGGCTGGTCTCCGGCATGAGGAACGGCAATGTACCATGCCGTGTGATCATGAAATACTTTGCGTGCGACGGCGGCATGGCCACTCGACGCGTACTTCCCGAACACCTCTGCCGCAGGATCATCCACGGCGAAGAGGGGAGTGACAGCCGTCGTTCCGGTCGTGTACGTCCTTGCCGTGTCGCCGGGCATCGTGAGCACCACCGAAGGAGCGGTCGCGGTCGTTTCGGGGACCAGGGTGAACCCGGTGAGGGCTGTGCAGTGTCCGGCGTCCAATGCCGTTCCATCACTGTAGCCCGGTGCGTAGTACCAGACCACGGTCCGGCCGCCGGTGGCAACCTTCGTCCGCAGAAGGGACCGCTGTTCCGGGGTCAGGGCCCAGACATTGCCGAAGACGACCGTCTTGTACTGCTGCAGATCGACGCGTGGGAGATCGTCGATATGGACCGGATCGAACACGACACCGCTTTTGAATGCCGCGAGGGTAGCGTTATCGATCGTGAGCGTGCTGAAGGGATCGGTACCACGCAGGCTGGCCGTCTGATAGAAGCTCCCGGTGTCATAGACGAAGAGGACATCCGCAGCACTGGTATACGGCGACCGCATGCGTGCGTCCACGATCACCTTCATTGCGGCGATGTCCTGCATGATCACCGAATGATCCCAAGTGCCCCGGCTCCCCCGCTGGTTGTACCGGATGTTGTCGAGATCGACGCCCGCCACACCGAAATCATAGAACCAGAGTCCCATGCCCTTGGTGGCGCTGAACAGCGTGTTGCGCCGCACGGCGGCAACGCCGTTGCGGAGGATGAGGTCGTGATCGCCCGCCTGCGGGATCGGTATCGTCGGTTCGGCATCCATCTCATCCAGCCAGAGCTTGCCGTGGAGGCGGACGGACATGACGAGGCTACGCGAGCGGTAGGCGTCGCCTGGCTTCAGGGCTTCCGGTTCATACGCCTGCGGGCCGGAGAGATAATCGATGGACGGTGCATTGAGGACACGCTGGAGTTCGAGGTGTCCGCCGGCGGCCTGACGGTCGAAGGTGGAGAAGTAGTACCCGTAGAATGTCCCGGCGATGAGCGGGCGCGGCCACGATTCTTTCGCTGTACGGGCGAAGTGAATGATGTTGTCGGCGACCAGTTCATGGACGCACCGGTAGTAATCGGACGCGCGCCGTTCGGCGGCCGGGTCGCGGAAGACCCCGTGTGTCGTGGTTCGTGCATCCAGGCCCGGCACGCGTGCCGACGCGAAGGTCACGGCAGGATCATTCCATGCGCGGCGGAGTCCCTCATCGGTTCCATAGCGTTTCCGCAACCACACCGCGAACGTGTGGTTCATCGGTTCGCTGACGTCCGGTTCGTTCCGGTAGAATCCCCAGTTGTGCCATTCGCCATACACGCCGTTGGCGACCTGGATCCCGGCGAGTGCGCGGCCTTCGGGCGACTTCGCCAGCAGGCGGAGGAATTCGCGGAGCCGTGCGGTCGCTTCGGTCTTCCAGAGAGCGGATGCCATGCTCACGCGTTCCACCGGGCCGTTATCTTCTTCGATGATGCGCGGGAGTCCTTCCGTGCTTTCGTTGCGGGGATGGATGTCCGCATAGCGGACCCATTCCTCGGGGTGGCGGCGCATCCACCATTTTGGAGCGGTCACGTGAAAGCGGATGATGACAGCGGCATCGCGCCGGGCCTGCAACACGCCGGCGATCTGGCGGCGGGCGAGGGAGATGTCCATCGTGCCGTCTTCGCGCCAGCAATGGTCGAAGAACAGGTCCACCTGGAACAGACGGAACCCGCGAGCGGCGAAGAGTCCGATGTTGCGTGCGGGGAGCTCTTCCCACGACCAGCGCCCTCCGGGGACGTCCGTCAGGGCGTAAACCATCGGGCTGACCGGTTCACCGTTGAGATGTATCGTCGGACGGCCGTTGAGCATACGGACCTCCGAGCGCAGCGGGGGTACGGTGCCGGCGGCGGTGCCCACGTTCGGGGCTGTGAGGAGGCACAGGCAGAGGACAAGCAAGCCTGAAACCAAAGGGCGGCGGCTGTCACCCTGCCGGAGGAGGGGGCGGAGGTATCTCTGGTCAAAATGCATGGAAAAGGATAGCAAAAAGTTCGAAAGAAACAAAACCCTTGGAACTGACCAGGGAAAATGGTATCATTATGTACTGCAAACCAGCAGCATTCCGTAACCGGTCATCGTATCGGGAGCGGACGTGAGAGTGTCGCTCTCCGATCATGATGCGCAAGGTTTTGTCGGGACGGATGCTGTTGACCGCGACAAGCGGATCCCTCCGGATATCGTTCACGTAACGATCACTTCCCTATTGGCGTAGCGCCAGCAGAACTTCGCACCAGTATGTATACTGGGCGTGCAGGATATTGTCTTTAACCATATCAGGTTTCCCTCATGGGATTTTCCTCACTGGGCCTTTCAGGCCCTGTCATGCAGGGTGTCCAGGCGGCCGGCTATACGGTCCCCACACCCATTCAATCACTTGCTATCCGTCCTGCTCTTGCAGGCCGTGATATCATCGGTCTTGCCCAGACGGGCACGGGGAAGACGGCCGCATTCGTACTGCCGCTCCTCAACCAGTTGTCGACCGATACCGGGGACCGCGGGCGTCATGCTCCTCCCCGTGCGCTGGTCCTTACGCCGACCCGCGAACTGGCACAGCAGATCCATAAGGCCGTGGACACCTACGGCAAGTTCCTGTCGCTCCGTTCCATCGCCGTCTACGGCGGTGTGGACATGAACAAGCAGCTCAAGCTCATGGCCCGCGGCGTGGATATCGTCATCGCCACTCCGGGCAGGTTGCTCGATCACATGCAGCGCAAATCCGTCAGCCTGGGATCCGTGAAGATCCTGGTGCTCGACGAAGCGGACCGCATGCTGGATATGGGCTTCATCAAGGATGTCCGGACGATCATTGCCGGTGTCCCGAAGGTGCGGCAGACCATGCTGTTCTCGGCGACGATGCCGGAAGAGATCGAGTCGCTTGCCGCGGAGGTCCTGCGCGATCCCGAGACCGTTGAAGCCGGCGAACGCCGGAACCCGGTCGAGACCATCGAGCAGCACTTCTATTCCGTCCAGCCCGATGGCAAGAGCGCGCTGTTGATGCACGCCATCGAGCAGGAGAACATGGAAAGCGTGCTGGTGTTCACGCGAACGAAGCACGGTGCCGACAAGATCGCGCACCGGCTCGACCGCGCGGGGATCAGTACCGCGGCGATCCATTCCAACCGGACGCAGGGTCAGCGCGACCGTGCGCTCGAATCGTTCAAGCGCGGGTCGATCCGCGTCCTTGTGGCGACGGATATCGCCGCGCGCGGCATCGATGTGAACGGCATCTCGCATGTCGTGAACCTCGATATTCCGCAGCAGGCGGAGGATTACATCCATCGTATCGGCCGTACGGGCCGTGCGGGTGCCGAAGGCGATGCGATCACGTTCGTGACCCGTGAGGACCAGCAGTTCCTCCGCAGGATCGAGAAGTACACCGGGAAGCATATTGCGATCCGGTCGTATCCCGGATTCGTGGCGCCTCCGCCGTCTCCCAAGACGCCCGGGCATCATGCGTCCGCCCCGAGGACGTCAGGGCATCATGCATCGGCACCGAGAACCTCAGGCCATCATGCGTCATCTCCGCGGCATGGAGCGCACCCATCGGCCCCGCCGCAGGCAACGTCGCATCAGCCGGTAACGAACGCATCGACGCAGCAGATCACCTCGGCGCAGGCGCCTCAGCGCCGGTTCTCGCCGCGTCCGGGCTCCGCACCGAAAGCCGCGGTGGACCGTGTGTACCGTCCGGATGGACAGTCCGGCGCGCCGAAGAAAAAGGCCGGTGGTGCCGGCAAGCCGTGGGACAAGACCGCGGGAAAGAAGAAGCGCCGCACTCCGCTTCTTGCAGCGCGGAAGAAGTCCCCGCCCAAGAAGCTCGATGCCTACTCGTCACACACCGGCGGTTCCGGCTGGTCCAATCACTGACACTGACACTCTCGGATGCATATGCACAGCAAAGAAACGATCCGCAACATCGCCATCATCGCCCACGTGGATCATGGGAAGACGACGCTCGTGGACCATATGCTGCGTCAAACGGGCACGTTCCGTTCGAACCAGACGTTGGTGACGAGAGTCATGGACTCGAATGACCTCGAGCGGGAGCGCGGCATCACGATCCTGGCCAAGAACACCGCCATCAATTACAAGGACACGAAGATCAACATCGTGGACACTCCCGGCCACGCCGATTTCGGCGGGGAAGTGGAGCGTACGCTCACGATGGTGGACGGGGTGTTGCTTCTGGTGGATGCCGCGGAAGGGCCGCTGCCCGGGACGAAGTTCGTGTTGAAGAAGTCGCTCGACCTGAACCGGAAACCGATCGTCGTGATCAATAAGATCGACCGGAAGGACGCCCGTGCCCACGAGGTGCTGGATGAGGTGTTCGACCTCTTCCTCTCGCTGGGTGCGAACGAAGAACAGTTGGATTTTCCGACGATCTACTGCATCGCCAAGCAGGGGATCGCGAAGAACGAGCTGGAAGACGAGGGTGTGAACCTTGAACCGCTGCTGGATGCGATCGTCAAGCACGTCCCGCCGCCTCCCGGCGATCCGCACGGCATGTTCCAGATGCTCGTCACGACGATCGATTACAATGACTACCTCGGGCGCCTGGGGATCGGCCGGATCCACCGCGGAGCGATCCGCATGGGTTCGCCGATGCACATCGTGCACCGGGATGGCCTCGTGGAGGATGCCCGCGTGACCAAGATCTACACCTTCGACGGCCTGAAGAGGCTCGAAGTGGAGGAAGCCGGAGTCGGAGACATCATCGCGATCGCCGGTATGGAGGATGTGGATATCGGCGAGACCATCGCTGATGCGGGCGACCCGACGCAGCTCCCGTTCGTGGCGATCGAAGAGCCGACGTTGTCCATGAATTTCATCGTGAACAACAGCCCGTTCGCCGGTCGGGATGGCAAGTACGTCACCACCCGGCATCTCAGCGAGCGGCTGATCCGCGAATTACGGTCGAACGTCAGTCTGCGCATCGAGCTTACCGACTCGCCCGACACCTTCAAGGTGAGCGGGCGCGGGGAGTTGCACCTGGCGATCCTCATCGAGACCATGCGCCGTGAAGGGTACGAGTTCCAGGTGTCGCGCCCCGAAGTGATCTACAAGCGCATCGACGATGTGCTGTCGGAGCCCATGGAGCATGTGATCATCGACGTGCCGGAGGAGTTCGTCGGCGTGGTGATCGAGAACATCGGCCGCCGGCGCGGCGAAATGAAGAACATGATCGCGTCGCCGGGCAATACCCGCCTCGAGTTCATCGTACCTGCACGTGGCCTCATCGGATTCCGCGGTGAGTTCATGACGCAGACCAAGGGGACCGGGATCCTGCATCATAATTTCCACGGATACGATCCCTACAAGGGCGACATCACCCAGCGTACCAAAGGTGCTCTGGTCTCCATGGAGACCGGCGATTCCGTGGCCTACGGGATGTGGAAACTGTCGGAGCGCTCCGTGTTCTTCATCGATCCCGGAACGAAGGTCTATGAAGGGATGATCGTTGGCGAGAATTCACGCGAGCACGACATGACGGTGAACGTCTGCAAGACCAAGCAGCTCACGAACATGCGCGCCTCGGGGTCGGATGAAGCCGTACGATTGGAACCTGCGCGCCTCCTCACGCTGGAGCAGGCCATCGAGTGGATCGGTGACGACGAACTCGTGGAAGTGACGCCGCACAGTATCCGTCTGCGCAAACGCCATCTCAACGCGGATGTCCGGAAACGGGCGAGCAAGAAGGTGACGGAAGCCGACGCGGAAGCGTAAGCGGGGTGGACAGAGGGCAGAAACAGAACGGGGTTCCGCATGCGGAACCCCGTTCGTGTTTCCGGCGGTGGAAGCCGGTTAGAACGTGATACCTGCCGTGAAGATCGGGACGTAGGTGCTGGTCCCTTCCTCGAGCATGATCCAATTCACACGCGCTTCTGCGAAGATCGCGAAGGCACTGAGATCGATGTCCAGGCCGGCGCCCGCATTGAAGGATCCCACGGTCTGGGTCTTGAGGATCGTGATCGGGGACAGTTTCACACTGTTCACGGAGATGATCACATCGGTTGCCGTGACGTGTGTGACGCCGCCGCCACCGGTGATGTAGGGCTTGAATACCGGAAGCGGGAGAATGGTCAGCTTCAGATTGGCGGAACCCGAGATCATGTCCACTTTGCCGCCCTCTTCGAATGCCACCGGGAATCCGGGGAGCACACTCTGGACATAGCTCTTGAACTTGTCCTTGTCCGGCGAGAGGGTGAGGTAATCGCCCGAGACGCGGATCTTCAGGATGCCGAGGCCGATATCGAAATGGACGCCACCGCCGAGCCCGAGGCCGTACACCTCTTCGATGGCGACCTGTGCGGTGCCGGTCGAGTTGGGGATGCCGGCGAGTTGTTTTGCCTTTGCATTGATGTCGGAATTGAACATATTACCATGAACACCGAAGCCGATCGACTGCGCCGAGGCCGAAGCGGCCAGGAGCAGAGCCCCGAACAACAGGACAAAACGTTTCATACATCCTCCACGTAGGTTGTGTGTGCGAGTTGGATAGAGGCGCGAGTGATCGTCTCTTCAGGAATGCTCTTGTTGAATCTATGGTGTTCTCCCCTCTTTTTCAAGTGCTTATTCCATTTGTGCAACAAAAGTCATCGGCGGTCGAACCTTTTGCCCCGTCACCGTGTTTTTTGTTGTGGAGGCACATCATGAACTTTCGCTTTTTGGCACTCGCAGCCGGCGTTCTTGCTTTGCTGGCCCTTTCCTCGGGATGTGACCGTGGATTGGGGCCGATCACCGAAGACACCGGCTTCCGTGGTACCATCACCTACAAGAACTGGCCGCCTGCAGACAGTATGTTCGGCCTGCGCCTGGTCGCTCTCGAACAATTTCCCACGGACAGCACCGGGCTGATGTTGTCGCTCCTCGGTGGCCACGCAGCGGTCTATCCTCACCTGACGACCGGTGTGATCGGCTCCCTCGCGATCCTTGGCTTCAGGGCGTCGGACACGGTGCATGCCGATACGGTGCAGTATGTCTTCACGAAGGAAGGTACCGTCCTGAAGGAAGGGACGTATAACTACATCGTCCTGGCGTGGCAGTATGGGCCGAATGTATTCGCGGATTGGGCACCGGTCGGCGTCTACACTCAGAAACCAGGCACGTTCGAGCCTGCACCGCTGTTCGTGCAGGACCGACGTATGCGTGAGGATATCAATATCAGTGTTGACTTCCACAACCCTCCACCGAAACCATGGAAATGATCAGGCGTATCCAGACTCTCATGTTGCTCGCCTGTGTGGCGCTCCCCGCCTTCGCAGACGGTGGAAGTGTTGCAGGCAAGGTCACAGCCACGACCGACGGCATCAGGGAACCACTCGTGGGTGCCGTGGTGCTGGTGCAGGGGACCGTTCGAGGCACGACAACAAACCTGAAAGGCGAGTACCGCATCGCCGATCTTCCCCCCGGCGTCCATACGCTCGTGTTCTCGATGGTCGGATACCAGCGGCTTACCCGTCCGGGCGTGACCGTTGAGGCCGGGAAGGACGTGACCGTCGATGCCGACCTGCGCTCCGTTCCGGTGCAGATCGACCAGGTGGTCGTTACGGCCAGCCGCCGCGCACAATCCCTTGAAGAGGTTCCCGTCAGCATCTCGGTCCTCGATGCCCAGGAGATCCGCGCGCGCAATGCGCTGGTTCTCGATGACGCCCTCCGCTATATACCGGGCGTGAACATGACCGGCTTTCAGGTGAACATCCGCGGTTCATCAGGCTACAATCGCGGAGCGGGGAGCAGAGTCTTGCTCCTGCTGGACGGCATTCCGTTCATCACCGGTGATACCGGTGAATTGAATTTCGAGACGATCCCGGTCGGGCAGGTGGACCGGATCGAAGTGGTGAAGGGGGCGAGTTCCGCGCTCTACGGATCAAACGCCCTGGGCGGCGTCATCAACGTCATCACCAAGGAGATCCCGGACCGCCCGAGTACGCAGGTGCGGTTCTTTGCAGGGACGTACGACCAGCCGTCGCATGCGGCGTGGAAGTGGACCGACAAGCAGCGTTTCTACAATGGGCAGTCGGTGAGCCATGCGTACCGGTCGGGCGATCTCGGTGTGGGCCTCTTCGTGTCGCGCCAGTTCGATGACGGCTACCGCCGGAACGACTATCGCAGGCGGTACAACATCTACGCGAAGATCAAAGAGGATTACGAGAAGCAGAGTTCGCTGACGATGACCTTCGGGTTGTTGTATCAGTACGGCGGACAGTTCCTGTACTGGCGCAGCCTGGATTCGGCGACGTATCCGCCTGTGGCGCAGGCGGACGACAACGTCAAGTCGATCAGGTATTTCACGACGGCCCAGTATACCTCGCTCATCGGTGAGAACGCCCAGTTGACGCACCGGGTGATGTGGTTCCACAACGACTGGGGCTTCGAAACGCGTTCCGGCATCGGCCGGGCGGAATCCGTGGCGGATGACATCCGCTATGAATCCGTGGCAACGATCATGCCGTCGGATGTACATACCCTCACTGCGGGTGTGGATGCCAACCTGGATATGATCGGGGGTGATGTGGTGGGAGGGAGGACGATCTGGGGATTCGCGCTCTTCGGACAGGATGAGATGAAGCTCGCCGCGCCGCTGACGATGACGTTCGGCGCCCGCTACGACTTCTCCTCCGTCGGCATCACTGCGCCCGGCGGGCAGATCAATCCCAAGCTGGCCTTTGCCTACAATCCCTTCGAAGGGACGTCGGTGCGCACGTCGATCGCGCGCGGGTTCCGTGTGCCTGCGGTTGCCGAAGCGTTCCTCATGGCCGGGTTCAACAACATCCTGGCGCGGCCGAACGAGGACCTGAAGCCCGAGAAGAGCTGGTCGTTCGAGATCGGGGCCTCGCAGCGGTTGGGCGAGATCGGGACATTCGACATCGCTGCCTTCCGGACGGATTACGATAATCTGATCGAGGTTGATGTCGTGGACACGTCCGCGGGTTCGCTGCTCTTCCAGTGGCGCAACGTGGCCAATGCGAGGGTGCAGGGCGTGGAGACCTCGCTGAAGCTCGGCCTTTTTGAAGGTGCGCTGCAATATAGTTTTGGCTATACCTACGTGTGGCCGGAAGATCTGACGAACCACGATATCCTGAGGTATCGTCCCCGCCACCTGTTCTACACCTCGCTGAGCAGCGCGGTGGGCCCACTGCACGCCTCCGCGGATTTCCGGTACATCAGCAAATCGGACCGCGTGGATGATATCCTGGGGAAGAACGGCATTGTCCCCGACGGGGATGAGCGTGTGGAGATCCTGGTCGCGGATTTCCGGTTGGGTGCGGATTTCACGTTGTTCAGCATACCGCTCACGGCCACCGCGAGCGTGAACAATGCGTTCCAGTATAACTATGTCGAGTTGATCGGCAACATCATGCCGCCGCGTACGTATGGACTGGTACTCGAAGCCCGTATGTGATGCGTTGCTGTACGATCCCTGCAGAACGATTTCAGGTACCAGAACAATCAAGGAGGATGTATGAAGATGATCGCCCGCGTGATGTTGAGTGCTACCCTGCTCTGTGCGGGTGTGGCCGGTGCCAGTGCACAGGGCATCACCATCGACACGAATGATGTGAAGCTCATGTATGCCGTCGGGACGACCACGTCGTTCCGGGCTGATACGCTCACCAATCAGGTGAACATCGGGACCAGTGGAGCGGCGTCGTGGGATTTCAGCGCGCTGCTGACGCATTCCCGGATGAACCTGCGGAGCGTTGTGCCGTCCACGACCCCGTACTTCGCTTCGAATTTTCCGGCCGCGACGCATGCTCTGAGCGATACGGCATTCACATATTCGTTCGTTGATGGAACCTTCGGACAGGTGACCCTGAAGGGGGCCGGATACAACTACATGACGCTGTCGGGTGGGAACCTGCTGGACTGGGGTTTCAAGGGGACGGGGAATGCGTACATCGTGGGCAATCCTTTCCCGGCCCAGGGTGCTTGGACCAAGTCGCCGGCAGCGGTCTATTACAGTCTTCCGTTGTACCTCAGCAAGACCTGGACCACCACGTTCGTTGAGACGCTCTCCGGGAGCGCGGTGATCCTGGGCGGTACGGTGAATGTCGGTCCGACGCTGACCAATCACACGATCACGTACACCGTGGATGCCTACGGATCGCTGAAGATCCCCGGTGGCAGCACGCAGGAAGCACTGCGCATCCGGAAAGTGGACCGGTTCTCGACCACGACGAGTTCGGGCGTGCGTGTGGGATACATGATCCTGGCTAAGAACGGGGCCTCGGTGCAGTTCACCGTCGGTGACACCAACGCGGTTGCCGGTACGGCTTCGGTGTCGGGCCTTCAGTGGACGAGCGCTACGCCGACCTCCGTGCGTCAGGTGAACGAAGCGCCGTCGGTGTTCAGCCTTGCGCAGAATTATCCGAACCCCTTCAATCCGTCAACGATGATCCGTTTCGCGCTTCCCGAGCGCCAGGCCGTCACGCTGCGCGTGTTCAACCTGCTCGGTGAGGAAGTTGCGACGATCGTGAACGAGACCCTTGGTGCGGGTGAGCACGTGGTGGAGTTCAACGCAAAGGGGTTGGCGACGGGGATGTATCTGTACAAGTTGCAGGCGGGATCGATGACACAGACGAAACGAATGCTGCTTGTGAGGTAATGGAGGTGTGGTACAATGACGAAGGGGCGTCCCGTCAGCGGGACGCCCCTTCGTTCATTATGCGGGTATGATATCGTGCAGAGAACGGGAATATCACATCCCGTCGGGTAGGGGCGCCGCGTGCGGGCCCCTACGTTCGTTCTGCGGGCCCTACTGCACTTCCAGCAACTCGATCTCGAAGATCAGCGTTGCGTTCGGTGGGATGACATTGCCGGCACCCTGTTCACCGTACGCCAGATCGGACGGGATGACCAGTTCCCACTTCGAGCCTTCCTTCATGAGCAACAGCGCCTCGGTCCAGCCGGGGATCACGCCATTGCACGGGAACACCGCGGGCTGTCCGTGCTTGAAGGAGCTGTCAAACTCCTCACCATTGATGAGCCGACCGATATAGTTCGTCTTCACCGTCGATGCGGCGAGGGGTTTCTTGCCCTTGCCTTCGGTGATCACACGGTACTGGAGTCCGCTCGGCAGTGTGATGACCCCGGGTTTCTTCGCGTTCTCGGTCAGATAGGCTGCCCCATCTGTGGCGTTCTTGATCGCCTGTGCCCGGGCACGCTCTTCCTGCTTGATCTGCATGTCCTGGCTGAACGAACGCATCGTGTCCTGGATCTCTGCTTCCTTCATCAGGTGCTTCGAGGAGTCCAGCTTCGCATCCATCACGCCGCGGAGGAATGCTTCGGGGGAGATGGCGATGGAATCACGGTGCAGGTTCTTCCCGACACTCATGCCGATGCTATAGCTGATCTTGTCCTGACGTGTCTCGAGCTTCACGTTCGCACCCTGTTGTGATTGGCAACCAGTGATTCCGGCCAGGACCAACACGGCCAAGAGGTATCGCATGGGGGGTTCCTTTCTGGTGATGAGGGAGAGCCTGCCGCAGTGGCAGGATCCCATCCCGCCCAACCGATGCCGACAGACATATATCCTTTAAATATAAGGAAATTGCAGGACAGAACCAATCGGAACGGGGGAACGCCGCTCCCCCCGCTCACGGGCGCGGATTCTTGTGGTTTGCGATGCGATTCTCTATATTGAACGACCGCACTGTTTTCATACTTCACGCTCCTTTAGTATCACCTCGCAGCGAGCATCAGGGAGCCGGCGCTGACGTATGCCCGGCCTGCGTTCCCGGGTCTCCGTTCCACCACATCCGGATGCGTTCCGGTCCACCCGGTACCCGGACCCGGCGGTCGAGGTCCACATTCACAGAAAGGACACCATATGCCTTCGATTGGTCTCAGCGTCCTGGATTGGCTGATCATCGCCATCTACTTCGCCTTCATCCTCGGGTTGGGTTACTACCTGAAGCGGTTCACGAAGAGTCAGGAAGATTTCTTCATGGCCGGACGGAAGAACAGTGCCTGGGTGGCGGGCATCGCTTTCCTCTCGGCGAACCTGGGAGCGCTCGAGCTTCTCGGGATGACCGGCAACACGTTCAAGTATGGCATGTACGTCGCCCATTTCTACTGGATCGGGGCCATCCCCGCCATGTTGTTCCTCGGCGTGTATATGATGCCGTTCTACTACAGCAGCCGCATCCACTCCGTCCCCGGCTATCTCAAGCTCCGGTTCGATGAACGTACGCGGGTGCTGAATGCCATCTCCTTTGCCATCATGACCGTTCTCGTGTCCGGCATCAACCTGTATGCCATGGCGCTCGTGCTGCACACCTTCCTCGGCTGGAACTGGGACATCAGCATGTGGGTCTCGGCGGCGACCGTTGCGGTCTACGTGACGATGAGCGGATTGCTCTCCGCGATCTTCACCGAGATCGTCCAGTTCTTCCTGATCTGGTTCGGGCTCTTCCTTGTGGCGATCCTCGGGGTCATCGAGATCGGCGGGATCAATGAGGTCTTCGCACGCGTTCAGGACTCCTACAACACGCTGTGGTCCACGTCCGCCAATGCCGCGGACAACGGGATGGCCGTGACCTGGGGAGGCATCGTGCTCGGGCTCGGTTTCGTCTTGTCCTTCGGCTACTGGACGACCGACTTCCTGGTCGTGCAGCGTGCCTTCTCGGCGAAGGACCTGCGCGCGGCACGGATGACGCCTATCATCGCATCGTTCTTCAAAATGGCTGTCCCGTTCATCGTCATCGCCGCAGGCCTCGTGGCCCTCATCCTGGCCAACGATCCGAAGTCGGGCTTCGCGCTGATCAGCGATGGCGGGCAGGTGAATTATGATTCCGCGCTGCCCCTCCTGATCGTCCGCTATTACCCCGAAGGTTTGATAGGCCTCGGCGTGACGGCACTGCTCGCCGGGTTCATGGCGGGACAGGCCGGCAACGTGAGCGCATTCAACACCGTCTGGACCTACGATATCTACCGGGCGCTGATCAAGAAGGATGCGAGCGACGAGCATCTGCTGTGGATGGGCCGGGTGACCACCATCGTCGGGATCATCATCAGCGTTGGTACGGCCTACTGGGCGAAGAGCTTCCCGAGCATCATGGATTACATGCAGGCGATCTTCTCCTGGGTGAATGCACCGCTGTTCGCCACGATGCTCCTCGGCATGTTCGTTGTGTGGATCACCCCCGCGGGCGCGTTCTGGGGCCTTGTGATAGGCATGGGTTCATCGTTCCTCATGTTCCTCGCGGCGAAATTCCAGTGGGTGGACGGCAGCGTCTTCACGTTGTCGCCGAATGCCAGCGAAATGGCCATCAACTTCTGGCGTGCATGGTGGGCCTGGTTGCTCTGTTTCGTATCCACGATCGTGATCAGTTTCTTCACGGAGAAGAAGCCGCGTGAAGAGCTCGTCGGTCTGGTCAAGGGGCTGACGCCGACCTCTGGCGACGAAGGGATCCCCTTCCTGAAGCGTCCCGTGTTCTACGCGATCATCTCGCTGATCGTCCTTGTCATTCTCAATATCATGTACTGGTAGGAGGACACCACCATGAAACCCATCTGGTATTTCGTTGGCATTCTCCTGCTGATCATCGGCGTTCTGGTCCTGGGTGCGGGCCTCGTCGGGCTGGCGTCCGGTGAAGTGTCGCACACCGTGCTCGGATCACTCCACCCGCGTGTGTGGTGGGGTGCCATTATGACCGTCGCCGGTGCACTGTTCCTCTTTTTCAACCGGAAATCCGTCATCGAGTGATCCCGGGGCGCCGTATCCCGCCGCCTTTGGCGGCGGGATGCGGCAGACCCGCCGCCGGGTGGCCGCATGGCGCGGGGGCGTGCAACTGTCCGTGCCTGCCGACGTACAATGAAGTGTACACTCGACCACTCGGAGGCGGCAATGGAAGCGCAGAAACATATCACTCTCGTTGGTATTCTCACTCTTGTGCATAGCGGGCTGGTGGTAGCTGTCGCCATACTCGCATTCGGGGTCCTCACGGGCATCGGAGCCGTGAGTGGTGATGAGGATGCGTTCCTGGTCCTCGGGATCATCGGAACGGTGTTGGGCGGGTTCCTTCTCCTCCTGTCCATTCCCGGCATCATCGGGGGGATCGCGCTGCTCCAGCGCGCAGGGTGGTCCCGCGTCTTTATGATCGTTTTGAGCGCATTCAAACTTATGGATGTTCCTGTCGGGACCGCGCTCGGAGCCTATACGATCTATGTCATGCTCCGGCCGGATGTGATCGCAGTCCTGGATCCGCCGGCGGTGCAGCCCGTCGTAGCAACGGCCTGACGGTTTTCCCCGGGAGGGCGCCGGCCGCCCTCCCGGGCTCTTCTGCCTCTCCGCTGACCTCGTTTCCGGTTGAAGAATCCCCCCGGCGTTCGTATATTACCATGTGTTGAAGATGATTTGCATAGCGCTTGTTGCTGCCGGGCCCTGGCTGGGGCCGGCCTGGGGAGACCCATGCCTCTCCGATCCATGCCGGTGAGACCCGGATCTCGGCATGTGCTCTTGAAGAGGCGCATGCTATCGCGACGTCGCGCCCCACGGACGTCCGCCCGGACGAAGCGGCATCATGCGTGGCGGCCGGCGAGATCGCCGAACCGCCGGTCCGGCTCCCCGAATGGGAACAGGGGCGCGCGGCACTGCCACATCCCACCCGTGCCTTTTTGATCACCATCCACTCATCCTCGTTCCTTTAGCGCTTCTCCGTCCAGGTTCTTGCGTCTACTTCTAATCCCTACACCTGAACGACCATATGGAGTTCCTCCCATGGAGCAGCAGAACGAGCACCAGTCCGGTATCCGCGTCTTCATCACGATCTTTGGTTTCATCGTCGGCACCATCGTCCTCCTTCTGATCCTGAAGTACGCGCTCGGCTTCTAGCTCTATCCTGATCGACCCGGTCCCGCTTGCGTATCAGGCGGGACGGGTCGAACTCTTCTCTTGCTTCGCTCGGGTGGAATATGGATATTGAAATAGTTCAATAGCCGTGCGAGCGCTCGCAGTGCCCCCAGTTGCCCCGGAACGCATCCAGACCATTTCTCTTCCCGTAGAAGGCATGACGTGTGCCAGCTGCGTCGGGCGCGTTGAGAAAGCCGCCGCATCACTTCCCGGTGTCCACTCCGCTGTTGCCAACCTCGCCAGCGAAAAACTGACATTGACCATAGAACCGGGGCAGGCCGACCTCCAAAAGATCAGGTCGGCGGTGGAAGACGCCGGTTACAAGCTCAGCCTGCCGGCAGCGAGCGATCCGACCGGCCAGGCGCCCCTCCGCGATGCGGCACTCACAACCCTGCGTTCAGATCTTGTTCTCAGTGTCGCCCTTTCATTACCGGTCATGATCCTCAGTATGCTCGCCATGTCGCCCTGGGTCATGGCGCGGGACTGGTTCGATCATGATACGCTGAACAGGATCCTCTTCCTGCTCACGGTGCCGGTCATCTTCCTTCCCGGCAAACGGTTCTTCACCGGGATGTGGGCAGCGGCACGGCAGCGGACGGCGGACATGAACACGCTGGTGGCTCTTGGCACCGGAGCAGCATTTGCCTACAGTACGGTTGCCACGCTGTTTCCCACCTGGCTCGGCCTTGCCGATGGGATGCCCGATGTCTACTTCGATACGACCGTCACGATCATCACCCTGATCCTGCTGGGCAAGTTCCTCGAACTGCGCGCGAAGCGGCGGGCATCCGATGCCCTGAAGATGCTCCTCACCCTGCAACCGACAACCGCCCGGGTCGTCCGTGACGATGCGATCGTTGCCATCCCGCAATCCGATGTCGTTGTCGGCGACATCGTTACGGTCAGGCCGGGCGAGCGCATTCCGGTGGATGGTGTTGTTGTCTACGGCGCGACCGCGATCGACGAATCGATGGTCACCGGCGAAAGTGTTCCCGTTGACAAGGCGGCAGGGGATGCCGTGATCGGTGGGACCATGAATGTGAATGGTGCCATCGACTTCCGGGCGACCGCGGTGGGGTCTGCGACCGTCCTCCAGCGTATCGTGAAACTCGTTGAAGAAGCGCAGGGCTCCAAAGCGCCGATCCAGCAACTCGCCGACCGCATCGCCTCGGTCTTCGTTCCCGTCGTCATCAGCATCGCCGCCATCACGTTCATCCTGTGGCTCGTTGCCGCCCAGGTGCCGTTCGTTCAGGCGCTCGTCCATGCCATCGCCGTGCTCATCATCGCCTGTCCGTGTGCTCTTGGCCTCGCGACACCGGCGGCGATCATGGTCGGGACCGGTGCCGGTGCGCGTATGGGGGTGCTGATCAGGAATGCGGAGGCACTGGAGCGCATCGGTGCGATCACGGCGGTGCTCTTCGACAAGACCGGGACCCTGACCACAGGTCACGTGACCGTCGTACGCGTGACCGCTGTCGCCGGGACCGCGCGCGAACGGGTCCTGGCGCTGGCATCGTCGCTGGAGATCCGGTCGGAGCATCCGCTTGCACAAGCGATCGTACGGGCAGCAGAGGCGGACGGGCTGTCACTGCCATCAGCTACGTCCTTCAAGGCTCTCACCGGGGTCGGCGTTTCGGGCATCGTCGACGGCGTGGATGTTCATGTCGGGCGTCCGGTGGGCGAGCACGCACTCACCGCTCTGCCGGACGATCTGCGTGCACAGGTGGCGGCCGATATGCAGGACGGCCGCACCGTGGTTCTCGTGCATGCCGGGGGGGGAGCGATCGGTGCGATCGCGCTCGCCGACACGATCAAGACCGGTTCAGCGCACGCTGTTCGGGCGCTCGCGGATCTCCATGTGAGATCGGTGATGCTCACGGGTGATCACCCCGGGGCTGCACGGCCGATCGCGCGCCAGGCGGGCATCGCCGAGGTGTACGCTGGCCTCCTGCCGGAGGACAAAGTGGAGCGGATCAAGGCGCTTCAGGCGCAGGGCGAAAAAGTGGCGATGGTCGGCGATGGCATCAATGACGCACCCGCGCTCGCGGTTGCCGATGTCGGGGTGGCGATGGGGACAGGCACCGATGTTGCCATGGAAACGGCGGACCTGACCATTGTGAAGGGCGACCTTGCAGGTGTTGTGCGAGCCATTCATCTCTCCCGGCGGACGATCAGAACGATCCGTCAGAACCTCTTCTGGGCATTCTTGTATAATGTTCTTGGCATCCCTCTCGCCGCGTTCGGCCTGCTTGACCCCATGATCGCGGCCGCGGCAATGGCGTTCAGTTCCGTGAGTGTGCTGACGAATGCACTCCGGCTCCGCAGGGCGGTCAGGGACGAACGGGCACCGACCACACACTGAAGAATACTGAAAGGTACCTATGGAAGCGGGAGCAGTTGTCATTGGCGTAGACTACGGCACGGATTCCGTGCGCACCGTGATCGTTGATGCGGCCAACGGCCGCGAGATGGCCTCGGCGGTCTTCTATTATCCTCGCTGGGAGAAAGGGAAGTACTGCGATCCACCCACCAATCGTTTCCGCCAGCATCCACGGGACTATCTGGAGGGGCTGGAGTACACCGTGAAGGCCGCGCTTGCGGCCGCCCCGGCGGGGACCGCCTCCCGTGTGAAGGGGATCTCGATCGATACGACCGGCTCCACGCCCGTGGCGGTGGACAGGAATGGGACACCACTCGCGTTGACGGCGGGATTTGAAGAAGAACCCGATGCCATGTTCATCCTCTGGAAGGACCATACGGCGGTCCGTGAAGCGGCGGAGATCAACACCGTAGCGAAGACCTGGGGCGGCATCGATTACACGGAGTTTGAAGGCGGCATCTACTCCTCGGAATGGTTCTGGGCGAAACTCCTGCACGTCCTCCGCGTGAACCCCCGTATCCGCGAGGCCGCGTATTCCTGGGTGGAGCATTGCGACTGGATCCCTGCGGTTCTCACGGGGAATACCGATCCCCTGACGCTGAAGCGTTCGCGCTGTGCCGCGGGCCACAAAGCGATGTGGCATGCGTCGTATGACGGCCTGCCGTCGGAGGAATTCCTGGTGCGCCTCGATCCATTGCTCGCCGGATTGCGTGCCCGCTTGTTCCGTGATACCTCTACCAATGACGTGGCGGCGGGGCAACTCGCACCGGGGTGGGCTGCGAAGCTCGGGCTGCCGGCGGCGGTCACCGTCGGGGTGGGCGCGTTCGATGCCCATATGGGAGCGGTAGGCGGTGAGATCCGTCCCTATGTGCTGACGAAGATCATGGGTACGTCCACCTGCGATATGCTGGTGGCCCCGACCGGCGACCTCGGCAACAAGCCGGTGCGTGGGATCTGCGGTCAGGTGGACGGTTCGATCCTTCCAGGCATGGTCGGCCTCGAAGCGGGACAGTCGGCCTTTGGCGACGTCTACGCATGGTTCATCGACGTGCTGCTCTGGCCCGTCCATCATGTGATCGGGACCTCCGGCCTTGTGGATGCCGCGACGCGGGCGAAGCTCATTGAAGAAGCGGAAGAGAAGACCATTCGTGCGCTGTCGGATGCGGCGTCCACCATTGCTCCGGAGACATCCGGGGTCCTTGCGCTCGACTGGATGAACGGCCGGCGCACGCCCGATGCGAATCAGTTGCTGAAGGGGGCGATCGCGGGATTGAATCTGGGCAGCGATGCGCCGCGCATCTTCCGTGCACTCGTCGAAGCGACCGCATTCGGCGCACGGCAGATCGTGGACCGGTTCCGCTCCGAGGGTGTCCGCATCGACGGCGTCATCGCGCTCGGGGGTGTCGCCAAGAAATCACCGTTCATCATGCAGACCGTTGCCGATGTGATGGGGATGCCCATCGCGGTCCCGAAGTCTGACCAGACGTGTGCGCTGGGCGCAGCCATGTGTGCTGCGGCCGCGGCCGGCATCCATCCCACGCTGGATGCAGCCAAGAATGCCATGGGAAGCGGTGTCGAACGCGAATATCGTCCGGACCCGGCGCGCACCGCCCTCTATGCAACGCTCTATGAGCGCTACCAGCGCCTGGGTGCATTCATCGAAACCGAGATCATGAAGGAACAGGGCACACCATGAACCCGTACGCCGAGCTTCAAGCGCGGGCGCTCGCCTGCAACCTCCGCCTTCCCGCGTCAGGGTTGGTCACCGGTACCTTCGGCAACGCCAGTGCATTCGACCGCCAGCGCGGCGTGTTCGCGATCAAGCCGAGCGGTGTGCCGTTCACCGACCTGAAGGCGGACGATCTGCCCGTGCTGGACGTGGCCGGCAAGGTGGTGTATGGATCGTTGCGGCCGTCCTCGGACATGCCGACCCATGCGCTCTTGTATGAGGCATGGCCGGATATCGGCGGTGTAGTGCACACACATTCACCGTACGCCGTTGCATGGGCGCAGGCGATGCGGCCCATTCCCGTCTTCGGGACCACGCACGCGGACCACTGTGACGGTGATATCCCGTGCACGGCACCGATGGCCGATGAGCGGATCGCGGGCGACTATGAAGTGGAGACGGGGCGTCAGATCCTGGATACGCTCGCGGGGGTATCGCATGCGGATGTGACCATGATCCTGGTGGCGTGCCATGGCCCCTTCACCTGGGGGAAGACCCCGGAGAAGGCCGTGGACAACAGCATCGCACTGGAATTGATCGCGCAGATGGCGTTGCACACGATCCAGATCGCTCCGGCCACGCCGCGCCTGAAGGAATCGTTGTTGAAGAAGCACTTTGAACGCAAACACGGGCCTGGCGCATACTACGGGCAGGCCTCTCCCACGAGCAAGGACACCTCCCGATGAAGAACCTCCCCGAAGTCAAGGCCGGCCTGATCGCCGTGAGCCGTGATTGCTTCCCCGCAGAGTTGTCGCGCAAGCGCCGCCTGATGGTGGCGGCCGAATGCGCAAAGGCCGGCATGCCGGTCGTGGAACTCGAAACGATCGTTGAAAATGAGCATGATGTTGTGAAAGCATTGAAGGAGATCGCGGAAAAGAAGATCAACGCGCTCTGCCTGTATCTCGGCAACTTCGGTCCGGAAGGGCCGACGACGCTGCTCGCGCAGAAGTTCGGCGGGCCGGTGATGCTGGCAGCAGCGGCCGAGGATTCGGGCAAGGACCTTTTCGCGGGGCGTGGTGACGCCTACTGCGGCATGTTGAGCGCATCGTACAACGTCGGCCTCCGCCGTCTCAAGGTGCATCTGCCGTCGTATCCCGTAGGGACCCCGGCCGAGGTTGCCGGCATGATCCGCGATTTCATTCCCGTCGCGCGGGTCTCCCTTGGCCTCAAGAACCTGAAGATCTTCTCGTTCGGTCCCCGTCCGCACGACTTCCTGACGTGCCATGCGCCGATCCAGCCGTTGTTCGACCTCGGCGTGGAGGTGATGGAGAACAGTGAGCTGGATATGTACGATCTGTTCCAGCAGAAGAAGGGCGATCCGCGCATCAAAGCGCTGGCGGCGGATATGGCGAAGGATCTCGGGCGGGGGAATACCTATCCCGAGCTGCTCGAGCCTCTCGCGCAGTTCGAGCTGGCGTTGCTGGACTACATGGAGAAGAACCTCGGCGCTTCATCCTATGCCGTGTTCTCGAACAAATGCTGGCCGGCGTTCGAGAAGTACTTCGGCTTCACGCCGTGCTACATCAATGGCCACCTCGCGCAGCAGGGTATCCCGATCTCGTGCGAATCGGACATCTACGGCGCGCTGAGCGAATACATCGTCACCTGTGCCACCATGCTGCCGCCGGCCATCCTGGACATCAACAACACGGTGCCCTATGACATGATCGAAGAGGCGAAGAGCCAGATCAGGGACTATGCGCCGCATGACCTCTGGATGGGTTTCCACTGCGGCAACACATCCACCTCGTGCATGGCATCGTCGATGATGAAATACCAGTTGCTCATGCACCGGATGATGGAACCGGACAAGGAGCCGAACATCACGCGCGGGACGCTGGAAGGACGGATCAAGCCGGGATCCGCGACGATCTTCCGGCTGCAGTCCACTTCCGATACGCTGCTCCGCGCGTACGTGGCGGAAGGCGAGATCCTGGACATCGACCCGAAGTCCTTCGGATCGATCGCGGTCTTCGCCGTGCGGGAGATGGCACGCTTCTATCGCCACGTCCTTCTGGAGAAGAGGTTCCCGCATCATACGGCGGTGGCGTTCAACCACGCGGGCCGTGCGCTGTACGACGCGATGCGGCTCATCGGGGTGCATGACATCGGCTTCAACCAGCCGAAGGGCATGATGTATCCGACCGAGCATCCGTTCTGAGTCGGATGTGCGTGGTAGCAACGTAACGCAACGACCCCGGCCGGAGATCACCGTGCCGGGGTCGTGATGTTTCGCCCATGCCGGAAGGGTATCACGGCACGTTTCGCGGGATCCTGCCACAACCTTTTTACGACCGCCGGCGTCCAAGAGATACGACAGATCTGCATGCACGACTCCGAACTCATAGAAAAGGCTCAGGGAGGGGATTGGTCCGCCTTTGGCGAACTGATCCGCCGCCACGACGCGGCCGTCCTTTCGCTGGCGGCCCGGTTCGTGCACAACGCGGACGATGCAAAGGACGTCTATCAGGAGGTCCTCATCCGGGTGTACCGCGGACTGCCGTCATTCCGCGGCGACAGCCAGTTCGCGACGTGGTTGCACCGGATCACGGTGAACGTCTGTCTTTCCTTTGTGCGTCAAAAGAAGCGCATCGGCCCTTCCGAGAGGGATCGAGCGCAGGATGATCCGGAGGGGGAACAGACGGCGCTGGAGGAACTGGTCTCGGATGCGATCGCACCGGACCGCCGGACGATGGACATCGAGATCAGGGAACGGATCACGCGGGCGTTGCAGGTGTTGTCGCCCCGCCAGCGAATGGTGTTCACGTTGTACCATGACCAGGAGTTTACATTGAAGGAGATCGCTGCGAGCCTGCAGTGCGGAGAGGGTACGGTCAAGAGGTATCTGTATGATGCCACCCGCGCGATGCGGCAGGAACTGAGCGATCTGCTCTGAGGAGAAGAAGCCTATGATGATGTTCCACAGACACTACCGGGAATTGCTCCCCCTGCGTGCTGCCGGCCGGCTGTCGGCAGGTGATGCCGCGAAACTCGACAGGCACCTGGGATCCTGCGCACAGTGCAGGAAGGAACTTGACGAGATCCGGCATTTGCAGGCGATCATGGCGGCTGTTGCGGACGATCGTTCCGCGGATCCGGCACTTGCCGCGACGCGTACACATGCTGCCAACGCGTTCCGTGACGGCGGGTACGCCCATGGCCGCCGGACGCGCGACCGCTTCCCGCGGACGGGCCTCGTGCCGTCAGGCGTCGCCTATGCGGGTATTGGACTTGCGTTGCTGGTGACAGGGTTCTTCGGCGGGAAGCTGGCCGGGCAGCGGATGAACGCAGCGGACCAGCTGGCGGCGGGTGATCCCGAGATCCGCGTCATACAGGTCGTCGCTCCGTCGCAGGACGGGGATTCGGTCATGATCACGTACGAGCAGGTGCGCACGGTGCGGCTGCACGGAGCGCTGGACGATCCACAAATATCGCATGTGCTTGCCCGGGCCCTCATCAGTGGCGAGAATGCCGGGGTGCGTTTGCGCGCACTGGAAGCTGTTGCTGCGACCGATCAACCATCACCGCAGCGGGAAATACGTGCGGCCCTGATGCTTGCCCTCACTTCTGACCCGAACGTTGGCGTGCGCCGGCAGGCCCTGGATGCACTCAGGCGCATGCCGCAGGATACCGGGGTCCGGGACGTCCTTCTTCAGGTCCTTCTGCACGACAACAATCCCGGACTCCGGATCGCCGCGATCAATGCCCTGGATTCGCTGCAAACCAATGTTGCACTGACGGATGAAACCACACGCTCCTCGCTGCGCAAACTTGTTGCGGGTGAAGACAATATGTATGTGCAGGTAAAAGCACGGTCACTTCTTGAAGGAAGGATACAATGAACCCTCTCAGATCATACGCGGTGATGGCTCTTCTGGCGATCGCATGGGCTTCGCAGGGGGACGCCGGGGAAAAACAGTTCACGTTCAAGGTGAAGAAGGGGGACATACTGGACGTGCGGATCATGCAGGGGTCCGTCTCGGTCCAGACCTGGGACAAGGATGAGGTCTCCCTCCGGATCCACTCGACCGATACCGACCAGGTGAATGAGGTCTCCGCAGTACAGGGCGGGGGCAAGGTCTTGGTGGAAGACAATGGAAGCGGAGACCTGTCCGTGGTCGCCCGCGTGCCCGTAACGTTCAGTCTCAATCTGCGGACAGGTGCCGGCGATATCGGCGTCAAAGGAACGCTCGTCGGGGAGATCCACGCCGCCACGGGGGGTGGCGATGTGTCGGTGGGGAAAACCACGGGAACCGTGGATTTGCAGACCTCGGGCGGGGATATCGCCTCGGAAGAAGTGACGGGGGACATCCGGCTCATCACAGCGGGGGGCGGCGTGAGCGTCAGAGGTGTGACCGGCGAGGCTGACATCAGGACCGCCGGTGGTGATATGATCATTGGCGCGATAGGCAAGACCTTGCGCGCATCCACAGCAGGGGGAGATGTGCGTCTGGAATCGGTAGGAAGCGACTGCGAAGTTGCAACGGCGGGGGGCAGCATCATTGTTGGTTCGTGCAGCGGAAGGACCTCCCTCCAATCTGCCGGAGGTGATATCGACCTCCGCTCCGGCAAAGGGACGTTGTCCGTTGCGACCGCAGGGGGGACCGTGAACCTGCACAGCGTTCAGGGTTCCGTCAGGGCCCGGTCGTCGGCAGGGGATATCGATGTTGTCCTCGACCCGTCCGTTGGCGAGTCGAGTTCGATCATGACGGGCGCGGGCAACATCGTGTTCTCCATCCCGTCGAATGCGAATGCCACCATCGAAGCCAGGACCCCCGGCCTCCCGGGGAGCGACGAAGAAGGGGGTGTCCGGTCTGATTTTCCGGTCGTCCGCAAGAAGGGCGAGAATGTCGAAGTGAAGATCGGCTCCGGGTTGCACAAGATCCAGTTGGAGACCCGGATGGGAGAGATCGTCATACGGAAGAAATGAGCACCTGACTCTATCGGTAGTAAATGGCAAGGGGCAGACCGTACGGTCTGCCCCTTGTGCGTGGAGCCATTCCCTCACACTGCTGTTCCACTCACAGGCCCCACCGCAGTCCTGCATACACTCGCAGCTCCACTGCAGTCCTGCATACACTCACAGCTCCACCGCAGTCCCGTATACGCTCACAAGCTCCACCATAACCCTGCATACGCCTACAGGCCCCACCGAAGTCCCGCATATGCCATCCTCCCGCCAAGGGGACCCCAGATCAGCGACGCATCAAAGTATGGCGACGAAGGCGTTCGTGCATCCAGGATGGGATCATCCTGCCGGAAATCGAACATGTTCTCCACGCCGATGTACAATTCGAGTCCGGCGATCAATGTGCGTGCGACCTGGGCGTTCACCATTGCAAAGGCCGGAGATTCCGGTCGCGCCTGCATGCCTGCGGGGTTCGCTGTCGTGGATGGGATCCGTTTCGGACCGAACCATTGCACGGTGAGATCATATGCCGTGCGCGGGTCATCCGCGGCTTCCTGCTCCGTGCTGTACGCGATGTTCACGAGTGCACGGTGTTGCGCATTCAGGGGACGTTGGAGCCAGACACCTCCGAGGTTCTGCCGGACATCCAGAAATCTGTACGCCAGCCGGGTCTCCAGGCGTTCGACGGGTTGAAGGTTCAGTTCCAACTGTACACTGTTGGCGTATGATCCATTGGCAATGCTCGTGAACCGGACCTCCCGCGGACGGGAGTCCAGGTCCGCGACGACCTGTCGTTCGAAGAACGTATGGTAGACATCCAGGCTCACCGTTGCCTGCCGGTAGTCCACCAGGAAGTAGTGGGTGATGTTTCCGCCGGTATTCCAGGCGACCTCCTGGTCCAATCCGTACCCGAAGCTGCGGGTCGCGTCGATCGAAACCGTGCGTGAGCTGGCGAAGACCGTTGCATTCTCCGCGAAGATGCTCGCCGTACGGTATCCGCGCCCGCCACTCACGCGAAAGACCCAGTCCTCATCCGGAGCATATCGCACGTGAAACCGGGGAGTGATCATCGTCCCGTAGGCGTTGTGCTGATCGGCCCGGAGGCCGGCAACGACCGTGAGTTCGTCCAGTGGCTTGTAGGTGTATTCAAAGAAGACCCCGGGGACCCGTTCCGTGCGTTCATACGGCGTCCGCGCGAACTGTTCGTTGAACCTGTCGAAGAGGAAGCTTGCTCCGGTACGGAAGGTGTGGTCCGTGGAGCCGATCATCGATTGATAGATGATATTGAGATAACCGGTCTCTTCGGTGCCATCGTAGGAGCGTGGGCCATAGACGGACGATGCGGTATAACGCCCGAGTGACCACTGGACCCCGACGCTCTGGTAGGGTCTGCCTTCGAATACATGTCCGGTCTTACCACTGACACGAAGGTACTGTGTGCGGGTGTCGTAGTGGAAGCTGCGATCGACGGCACTCGCGCCAGCTCTCCCCGTCCCTCCTTCTTTCTCATCCCTGACGTACTGGAGCACGAACTGGCCTTCCCATCCTGTGTCCGTGTGGAATCCCCACCGTTGGATAGCGTTGAATGTCGAGAACAACGGCATGTCCACGAACCGGTCGCTGTTCCGGTCTATCTCCATCTTCTGTGTGCTTGCATGCAGCAGGGTCATCATCGACCAGTGTTCGCCGAGCGCCTGACGGAAATTCAGATTCCCTTCGAAACGCTGATCATTGTTCCCGTACATGTTCAGGAAGAAGCGCTTCTCCTCCTCGTCGTCCGGCCTGCGGAGGTCCACATCGATCTGTCCCGTGATGGACTCGTACCCGTTCGCCACCGCACCCACCCCCTTCGACACATTGATCCCGCGGATCCACGGGCCGGGGATGAAACTCAGTCCGACATTGGATGTGAGTCCGCGGATATACGGCATATTTTCCAGCGAGGTCTGCGTGTAGATACCCGACAGCCCGAGCATCTCGATCTGTTTCGTTCCGGTGATCGCATCCGTGAACGAGACATCGACGGACGGGTTGGTCTCAAAGCTCTCCGACAGATTGCAGCAGGCGGCCTTCGCAAGTTCCTTGCTCGTGATCCGCTGTACCGGAGCAGCGCTCAGGTAGTCGATGGCGATCCCCGACCGCTCTCCGGTTGTCTGTACTCCCTCCACTTCGCGTACGAGCGGTTGCAGCGTGATCTGCAGATCGGTCTCATTCCCCACGGTGATCGTATCGGCAGCATACGCTGCATGGCGGACGACCAGCAGGCGTGTGGAAGCCACGACGGGCAGCGTGAATGCACCGTCGGCGTCCGTGGATGTCCCGCGAGCCGTCCCGAGCCAGAAGACATTGGCACCGGCGATCGGACCGGGTACCCCGTTCGTTTCGCGTGAACGTACCACCCCCCGCACATGCTCCTGTGCCGCTGTCGTACAGACAGTGAGGAGCAGCAAGAAGACAAGCATCCTTGCTCTCATGGATCCCTCCTCGGTGGTCTGGTCAGTGAGTATGCGTGTTGTCCCGGTACAGGCAGCATTCCGGAAGCGTTTCATAGACCGCGTTGGAAGCCTTGTAGGTGTCGGTGTCGTGCCCGACAGCGGCAATGCGCCGCTGGAGGGAATCCTGGGTGACCGCGGTCGTTACGAATGCGACCTTGAGCATCTTCGTGGACTTGTTCCACCGGGCGAACTTCACGCCCTTGATGGTGACCGCCTTCTCGATGCGGGTCTTGCATTGTCCGCAGTTACCCGCAACGCGGAACTCTGTTTCGGTGATATCCTGGGCGGACACGACGACGCATGAAGCAATGATAAGCAGGAATGAAAGCAGCAGACGGTGCATGATGAACCTCCTGATCAAAGTAATAGTGAGCTGTGAACGTACCGGTGCCGTCACGGCATGACCGTGCGGTGGGGGACGTACAACAGTCTCTCAGATCAGGAAACAGCTGTTCAGGATGGTGAGCGGAGGTGAAGTGCCCGGTGGATAGCCCACCGGCTGATGCAGACGTGTGAACCAGGAGTCGCCGGACCGGTCGTCCTGAACAGGCAGGATGACGGTGGA
>JADJHP010000007.1 GCA_016707525.1 Ignavibacteriota bacterium | reverse complement strand
TACCGATCCAATAGCCCGGAGGTCCTCATGAAGCGACTCCTTTTGGCGCTTGCACTCACCGCGTCGGTTGCGGGCGCGGGAGACACAGGCATCAACGTTCCCTTATACCCGGTTCACGCTGCCGAACGGCCTCACGGTCATCCTGCACGAGGACCACACCACCCCGACCGTGGCCGTGAATGTGTACTATCATGTCGGCTCCGGCCGCGAAAAGCCCGCCGCACCGGGTTCGCCCACCTCTTCGACACATCATGTTCGAAGGCTCCGGCCATGTGCCGGAAGAAGTACGACCATTGGCTCAAGATGGCGGGCGGCGACAACAATGGCTCGACCAGCTCCGACCGCACCAACTACTGGGTCAACGTCCCGTCAATGCGCTCGAACTCGCCTTGTTCGTGGAGTCGGACCGCATGGGATTACCTGCTGGATGCGATGTCGCCCGCAAAGTGGACGGCCAGCGCGATGTTGTGAAGAACGAACGCCGGCAGTCGTATGAGAACCACCCGTATGGCATGTCCTCGATCCTCATCGACGAGAAACCTGTATCCGGACGACCATCCGTATCACTGGCCGACCATCGGCTCCATGGAAGACCTGTCCGCGGCGAGCTTCGACGACGTCGTGCATTTCTTCAAGAACTCTGGCCCCAACAATGCGAGCCTGAGCGTCGGGGGCGACATCGACCCGGTGAAGACCCGTGCACTCAGCGAGAAATGGTTCAGCGACATTCCGGCGGGTCCGCCCGTGCCGCCTCCCGGCGCACCGGTGGCGTTCCTCGGCACGGAGAAGCGGCTCGTCCTCGAGGACAAGGTGCAGCTCCCGCGGCTGTATATGGCATGGCACTCGCCGGCCATCTTCACCCCGGGCGATGCCGAGTGGATATCGTGGCGAACGTTCTCGCCGGCGGGAAGAACTCCCGGCTCTACAAACGCTCGTGTACGAACTCCAGATCGCGCAGGACGTGAGCGCGTATCAGGGCTCGGCCCACCTCGGTTCCAGCCTTTCCAGATCGTGTCCACGCCGCGCGCGGCCACACGCTGGCCGAAGTGGAGAAAGTGATCACGGAAGAGCTGCACCGGCTGTTGCAGGAAGGCGTGGCGCAGCGCGACTCGACCGTGCCGTGAACCAGTACGAAGCGGGCTTCCTCCGCCGTCTGGAATCCGTGGGAGGGTTCGGCGGCAAGGTGGACCGGCTCAACAACTATCTCACCGAAACCGGTAAACCCTGACTACTTCAACGAGGACCTTGCACGGTACCGTGCTGGATCCGGGCGATGTCCGTTCCGCCGCACAGACGGTATCTGCGCGACGACAATCGCGTTGTGCTGAGCGTGATACCGTAAAGGCAAACCTGAGCCGGCTCGCCGGCCCGGAAGGAGGCGAAGTGATCATGAGAACCATCCTGCGTAGTCTTGTCACAGGCATTCTCATCGCCGGACTCTGCCACCGTTGCTCATGCACAGAAACCCGACCGGAGTGGCCCGCCGAAGCCCGGCCCCACACCGTCGTTCACCATGCCGCGGTTCGGAGAAGTTCACGCTCTCCAACGGCCTGCAGGTCGCTCCTCGAGAGGCACCAGGTGCCGCTCGTCCAGGTGACCCTGTCGTCCGCACCGGCTCCGGCGATGGACCCGGCGGACGGAAGCCGGCCTCGCCTCCATGACCAGCGCCATGATGATGGAAGGGGCCGGCACGCCGGACGCTCTCCAGCTTGCCGATGCCATCGATTCTCGGTGCACAGATCGGCGTGTCGGCGGGGATGCCCACCTCGTCCGTGTCGATGGTGCGCCCGTCTCGAAACTCGATGCGCCGCGTTCGCGTTGCAGGCCGACGTTGCGCTGCGTCCCGCGTTCGCGCAGAACGGAACTCGACTGCAAGCGAGAGGAAGTCGCGGCTGACCACGCTCGTGCAGTGGCGCGACGAGCCGCGGTCGCTCGCGTCGGTGACGTTCAACCGCTCGGTGTATGGGACCGGGCATCCCTACGGCGTGCCGGTGACCGGCGATGAAGCCTCCATCCGCGCAATGAAGGTGGAGGACCTCCGTCATTCCACACGCAGTACTTTCCGCCGGCGAATGCCTTCGTTATCGTTGTCGGCGATGACCGTTGCGCAGATGAAGGAGAAGCTGAGAAGGCGTTCGGTGCATGGCGAGGGAACGCGGCAGCCGCGCCGGCATTGCCGCCCATCGTGCAGGTCGAGAAGCGGGCCATCACCATTGTGGACAAACCGGGCGCGCCGCAGACCGAGATCCGTATCGGCCCGCGTGGGTGCGGCGCGCACGACGGAGTGACTGCCCTACGCCATCACGGTGATGAACACCATCCTCGGCGGCTCGTTCAGCTCGCGCCTCAATCAGAATCTGCCGTGAGGAGCATGGCGGGTACGCGTACGGTGCCGGCTCATCGTTCGGGTTCCGCGTCCTGCCCGGCCGTTCCTTGCGGCCTCGGGCGTGCAGTCCACGGTCACGGATTCCGGCGCTGCTCGAGTTCATGAAGATGCGGGGATCAACGCAGGTGCCTGAAGCGGAGCTGGATCGTGCGAAGAACTACGTGCGCTCGGGTTCCCGGCGGAGTTCCAGACCGTGGCGACGTGGCGGACAAGCTGGAGGAGATGGTGATCTACGATCTCCCGGCCGATTACTCTCGCAGTATGTGCGCCGCATCCAGCGGTGACCGCCGCCGATGTGCAGCGTGTGGCGAAGCGCTATATCGACCCCGCGAAGATGTCGATCGTGCTGGTGGGCGACCGTGCGACCATCGAGGCGAAGATCGCGGCGTTGAAGCTGGCCCCGATCACCAACCTGACGGTCGAGGATGTGCTCGGCAAGGCGCCCGTCGTTGAAGGGATGAAGTGGCAGCGAAGCGTTCCCATGATGCCGGTGCGGGGCTGCGCGCTCTGCACCGGCATATCATTGCATGCCGGCGCTGTCCGCGGCTGGTGGCGTGGAGAGAGCTGACCTCGAAGGAGAAGAAGCGCAAGTACACGAGCGAGGAGTACTGGGGGAAGCCGTTGCCCGGGTTCGGGGATCCCGCGGCGCGTGTGTTGCTGGTGGGACTTGCTCCTGCCGCGCACGGCGGGAACAGGACAGGGCGGATGTTCACCGGGGACGAGAGCGGGTCGTGGCTTGCGCGCGCCCTCCATGAGACCGGGTTCGCGAACCAGCCGGAGTCGGTGGGTGTGGACGACAGGTTGACACTGCAGGACTGCTACATCGTTGCCGCATTACGTTGTGCCCCGCCTGCCAACAAGCCGTTGCCGGAAGAGATCCTCATGTGCCGTTCGTTCCTGCTGGACGAGATCCGGTTGCTGACGAACGTGCGTGGTTGTGGGGTTGGGGAAGATCGGGTTTGAGGCGGGGTTGAAGGCGTTCAAAAGAGATGGGGCTTATCACGTACAAGGCCATGCCGAAGTTCGGGCACGGGGTTGTGTATCGGCTCGGGGACTACGTCTTCATGGGAACGTATCACCCTTCGCAACAGAATACGTTCACGGGAAAGCTCACCCGGCCGATGCTGCGGGATGTGTTCCGCAGAAGGCCGCAAGTTGCGGTAATATTTGAATGCGTGATTCACCGCCCTACAAACATCTGATACGGCATCGTGGCATGTGGGGATGGTCATGCACCGCCCCCACGTGATCTTCAAAGTCGAGACGTATCCGGAACGTCGTACCTGCCCAAGAGCACTCTGGCGCACGAAGAGTTTGCCCTTGTGGTATTCCTCGATGATGCGCTTGGCGAGCGTAAGGCCGAGACCCCAGCCGCGCTTCTTGGTGCTGTAGCCCGGGCGGAAGATCTCCTTGTGGAGTTTCGGGTCGATGCCCTTCCCGGTGTCCGAGACATCGATGTACACCCGCCCGTTCACGCGCGAGAGCGCGAAGCCGATCTTCCCATCGCTCCCTTCCATCGCATCCAGCGCATTCTTCATCAGGTTCTCGATCACCCACTCGAACAGCTCGCGGTTGATCCGCGCCGTGAACGTCCCCGGCGTCTCGATCACGAGCTCCACCCGCTTGCCGGAGCGCGGGATGCGCTTCGCGATGTAGCCGATCACGCCTTCGATCACCTCGTTGATGTTCTCTTCCTTGAGGTTCGGCGTGGAGCCGATCTTGGAGAAGCGCGCCGCCACCTTGTTCAGCCGCGAGACATCGTGCTCCATCTCGCTCACCGTCTCCACGATGCGCGGAGAGCTGGCCGCATCCAGGCGGAGCCGTTCCATCCATCCCATGAGGCTGGAGAGCGGCGTGCCGAGCTGGTGGGCGGTCTCCTTCGCCATGCCGACCCAGATATTGCTCTGTTCGCTCCGCTTGATGTAGCTGAAGCCGATGTAGGCGATGAGGATGAAGACCATCGCGATGGCGAGTTCGCTCACCGGGAGCCAGCGGAGTTGCCGGATCAGGTCGGATTCGCCGTAGTGCACATAGTTCACGACCAGGGTATCGTTGATCGCCACGCGGATCGGGTGGTTCTGCTCGTCCATTGCGGTGATGAGCCGCGCGAAGAGCGCGTCCTTCGCTTCCGGTGTGAGCCCCGCGGTGTCGATGTTCTTGAAGTACTGCATGGTGTTCAGGGTATCGGTGAGCACCATGGGGAAGTCGATCGCGCGGATCACTTCGAAGGCGAAGGTGAGGTCGCCGGCGTTCGGGTCGTTGCTGGCGACATACTCCAGCGAGCGCGCATAGAGGGCGACGATCTCCCGTTCGCGCGTGAGGAGCTGGTCGGTGATGCGCTGCGAGAAGAGCAGGAGGGCGATGACAAAGGCCGATGCGAGGACCAGCAGGAGGATGCGGAAATTACCTGCGCGTCCGATCGGGAGTCCTGTTGCGGGCATGCTCACCGAGATAAAGCCCCGTCCGTGGTAGCGGCGTTCCTGAGGCCAGAAACAGCGACCGGAGTCGCGGCGCGGCCCCACGGAGACGAGCCAGAGCGGAGCGCCGGTATAGCGCGCCAGGGCGGTCAGGTACGCCTTCGCCTGCCGCGGGAGTTCCTCATACGTTGTCGCGCCGGCGGTCGGTGTCTTCCACCCTTCGAACGATTCATACAATGGCCGCACGCCTTCGAGCGTCCGCACATCCGACGGGAAGGAGCGGAGGCGTCTGCCTGCCACCTCGTAGCCCGTGCACATCCGCACCTCGTCGAAACCGTCGAGCACGTCGAGTTTGGTGACGACCAGTTTGCTGATCCCGTTGATGCGTGTGGAGTACTGCATCGCGACCGCATCGTACCAGCCGCAGCGGCGCGGGCGTCCGGTGGTGGCGCCGAACTCATGGCCGGATTCACGCAACCGCGTACCCGTGGCGTCGTTGAGCTCGGTCGGGAACGGCCCGTCGCCCACGCGTGTACAATACGCTTTGGCCACCCCGATCACATCGGTGACGGCGGTGGGCGGAATGCCGAGTCCGGTGCAAGCGCCGCCGGAGGTCGGGTTGGAGGATGTGACGAACGGATAGGTGCCATGGTCGACATCCAGCAGAGCGCCCTGGGCACCTTCCGCGATCACGCGCTTCCCGTCGCGCAGCACCTGCCACAGATACAGCGACGTGTCGGTGATGTACTCGTCGATCTTCTGATCGAATTCCTGGTATTCATTGATGATGGCATCCACGTCGATCTTCGTTTCGCCGTAGACCTTCGTGAGGATCTGGTTCTTCTCCTCGATGTTCGCCTTCAGCTTGCGCGCGAGCGTATCGCGGTCGAGGAGGTCCACGATGCGGATGCCTGCCCGCATGAACTTGTCGATGTACGCCGGCCCGATGCCGCGCCCGGTGGTGCCGATGCGCGCGCTGGTCTGCTCGCGGATCACATCGAGCTGTTTGTGGTACGGCATGATCAGGTGGGCGTTATGGCTGATGAGCAGGCGGCCTTCCACGCGGATGCCGGCCGCTTCCAGCTGTCCGATCTCTCCCATGAGGGCGGCGGGGTCGATGACGACGCCGTTGCCGATGACGCAAATGCAGGATTCATGGAACATCCCGGAGGGGAGGAGGTGCAGGACGTACTGCTTGTCGCCGATGCACACGGTATGGCCCGGCATTGGCGCCGCCCTGGTAGCGGGCGACGACATCGGCCTTTTCCGCGAGCATGTCAACGACCTTACCTTTGCCTTCATCGCCCCACTGGGCGCCGAGGATGATCTGAACAGGCATGATGGTTCACCCTACAATGGAGAAACAAGGGGCAAAAAAAACTCCGGCCCCGCACAGGGAAGGGCCGGAGGCGTGACGGGCAGGACCCGTCACTTCGTGAAACTTATCACGGCATCGTCCACCGAGGCGAACGATTCGAACACCGGTCCGAGCCGGGTGATCTTGATCAGCGCGGTGATCTTCTCCGATGCGCAGGCCAATTTGAGTCCGCCGCCGGCATTCTTGAGAAGACTTGCACCACCGATCAGGAGTCCGAGTCCCGAACTGTTGATGAACTCGACGCCCTTCAGGTCCACGACCACCTGCTTGCGGCCTGCATCGACCAGCTCATGCAGCTTGCTGTTCAACGCGGTGGCATCGGGGCCGCCCATCAGGTTGCCTTCCAGGTGGACGGCGGTCACGCTGCCATGTTCACTCACCGAGGACTTCATAGGCTTCTCCGCGTGGTGGAACGACTCAATCGATGAGCTTCGCATCCTTGCGTGTGCGCAGCGACCATTCGAGGACGACCGCGCTTGCCATGTAGATCGACGAATACGTACCGGTGACGATGCCAATGGTGAGCGCGAACGAGAACCCGCGGATCACCTCGCCGCCGAAGATCAGCATCACGACGAGCACGATGAAGATCGTGCCGGATGTGATGATGGTGCGGCTCAGGGTCTCGTTCAGACTCTTGTTGATCAGATCCGTCAGCGGCATGCTGCGGAAGATCTTCTGGTTCTCGCGGATACGGTCGAAGATCACGACGGTGTCGTTCACCGAGAGGCCGACGAGGGTCAGGAACGCCGCGACCATGTTCTGCGAGATCTCGAGGTTGAAGACACCGTCGAAGATCGAGATCATGCCGAGGGTTACCAGGACGTCGTGGAACAGCGCGACCACCGCGCCAACGCCGTAGGTGAACTTGAACCGGAACCCGATGTAGAGCCAGATCGCGATGAGAGATGCGACGATCGCATACATCGCGTTCGTCCGCAGCTCCGCGCCGATCTTCGGCCCGATCTTGTCTTCCTTGAGCACCGTGTACGGGTTCGACGGGAACTGTTCTTTCAGCGCGCCCTGCATCTTATCGCCGATCACATTCCCTTCCGCCTGCTCGACCGTCCGCACGAGGATGTCGCGCGGGCTGCCGAAGGTCTTGATCTCGGAACGGCCGAGGCCGACGCGGTCCATCGCTGACCGTACATCACCGATCTGAACAGGTTCGGTGAACTGGACGATGAGTTCTGTGCCGCCGAGGAAATCGATGCCGTAGTCGACACCTTTGATGAAGAGGGACACCATCCCGATGAGGATGACGCTGAGGGAGACCATGTACCAGGTCTTCCGCATCTTCATGAAATCGATGTTCGTTTTGCCGAACAGACGCATTACTGAGATCTCCCGAGTAGTCGATTAACCGAAGGAAACTTTTGATCCGTATTTGTCTGTCAGCATGTTGAAGATCATGCGCGTGATGTAGATGGCGCTGAACATACTGGCGACGATACCGATCATCAGGGTAAGTGCAAAGCCCTGGACCGGACCGGAGCCGAACTGGAACAGAATGACACCTGAGATGAAGGTCGTCAGGTTCGAGTCGAAGATGGCGCTGAACGCCTTCTCATAGCCCGCATCGATCGCGGCGCGGAGCGTCTTGCCCGTGGCGGCTTCTTCGCGGATACGCTCGTAGATCAGCACGTTCGCGTCCACCGCCACCGCCAGCGTCAGGATGATACCCGCGATGCCGGGGAGGGTGAGCGTGCCCTGGAACGCTGCGAGGACGGCCACCAGGAACAGGAGGCAGAACACCACCGCAACGTCGGCGACCATGCCACCGGTCCGGTAGTAGACCGCCATGAAGATGATGGTCAGGACCGTTGCCAGCACGGACGAGAAGATGCCCGTACGGATCGAATCTTCGCCCAGTGACGGTCCGATGGACCTCTGTTCGATGATCTCGACGGGAGCGGGGAGGGCGCCGGCCTTCAGGACGATCTCGAGGAGGCGTGCCTCGTCGAGGTTGTCCATGCCTTCGATCTGGGAATGGCCGCCGGTGATCTTGCCGCGCACCACCGGTGCGGAGAACACGGCGTCATCCAGGACGATCGCGATGCGCTTGCCGATGTTGGCGCCCGTGATCTGTCCCCACTGCCGTGAGCCTTCGCTGTTCATTTCCATCGTCACGACCGGCTGATTGAAGCCCGGATCGAGGGTGGCGCGCGCATTGGTGATCACGCCGCCGGTCAGTTCCGCATTCCGCTTCACGGGGTACAGCGTATAGAATTTCTTGCCGTCCTCGACCGGACGCGCCTTGGCGCTCCACACGAACTGCACATCGTTGGGGATCGCGCGCTGCACGCTTTCGATCTCCAGCCAGCGCCGGATCTTGTCGCGGTTCTCTTCCTGGACCATGGCTTCGCCCGGATACTGCGGGTTCACCAGGGCGACGGTGAAGAAGGGGTGTTTCCGGGAGAACTGGGCGGCGGTCATCTCCCCTTCGGGGGTCGAGATCTTCGTCGTGTCGTCCGCGGCCGCGAAGGTCGCGGTCGTATCGGTGGTGTCGGTCGTTGCTGCCGCGATCGCGAGGTCCACGGCGGTCATGATACGGTAGGCGACCTCGGGTTCTTTGAGCAGCTTGAATTCGAGGAGTGCGGTTCCCTGCAGCAGGGAGCGGACTTCGGCTTCTTTGCTGACGCCCGGAAGTTCAACGTTGATGCGGGTGCCGCCGAGTTTCTGGATCACGGGTTCGGACACGCCGTACTGGTCGACGCGGTTGCCGACGATCTCCATGCCGCGGTCGATCGCCTTCTTCGCCTCGTCCTCCAGATATGCCGCGATCTTGTCGTTGTCGTCCCGCAGGCTGCCGTAGTACCGGCTCATGCGGATCTGACGCTCTTCGAACTTGCGGCGGAGGATGACCACGGGGGACTCGTCGGAACGGCGGGTCTCTTCGCGGACCTCTTTCATGATCTGGGTGTAGACCTCGTCTCTATTCTTACCGAGGTCTTCGATAAGCTTGAGGACGTTGACCTCGAGGACGACGCGCATGCCGCCCTGCAGGTCGAGGCCCAGCTTGACCCGCTTTGCGCGGTTCTCGCGGATCTCGGCATCATGCTTCTCGAGGTACGCCAGACTGTCCGCACCACGTAACCCGGCCAACTCCTTGCGCATCTCACTATCCTTGTACGTCGGGTACAGGAAGTACATCGCAAGGGCCACTGCGGCCAGAGTGATGAGTATCGGTGTTTTGTACTTGTTGAGCACTGCAACCTCCGGGGGAAAGCGTTCGGGGACTCGTAATGAAGCCCATAAATATACGAGCAACCCCCCGAAAAGTCAATAAAAATGATTGCTTTTCCGGCGCACTTGCCGTATATTTTCAAGCATATCACGTGTATTCCCGTTTCAAGGAGCTCGTTTCTCCCTATGCCTATCATGACCCGCATGCGTGACAGCATGCCTTACGTTCTGTTCGGACTCCTCATCGCGTTCGTCATCACCATCGTCTTCGAATGGGGGATGGACTACCTCGGCATGCGCGGAGGCCAGTCCGATGTCATCGGATCCATCAACGGTACCGAAATCAAGTACACACAGTTCACGGAACTCGTGAAGCAACTCTCGGACAATCAGAAGGCGCAGAGCGGCACGGAGCCTGATGAGAACCAGATGGTTCAGATCCGCGAACAGGTGTGGGACAATCTGGTGACCCAGCACCTCGTCGAGGCAGAGGTCCAGCGCCTCGGACTGACCGTGACGGATCAGGAGCTCGTGGAGTGGGTGCGCGGCGACAATCCGCCCGAGGACCTGAAGAGGAACTTCACCGACTCGACGGGCCAGTTCCGCCGCGACGTGTTCGAGCAGTTCCTTGCGAACCCGAACCAGTTCATTCAGGACCCCGAAGGCCGCGACCAGGAATTCGGATCGAAGTGGCTCAAGCAGTATGAGTCCAACCTCCGCCAGCGCCGCGTGCAGGAAAAGCTCCAGAGCGTCATCCTTGCCTCGGTCCGCGTCAGCGAAGGCGAACTCCAGCAGCGCTACAACGATCAGACCCGCCGGTACAGCGTCCTCTATGCTCCGTTCGATGCCGGCGCACTCGTGCCCGACGCCGACGTGCAGGTGACCGATACCGACATCAAGACCTACTACGACGAGAACCTCGATCAGTACAAGGTTGAGCCGACCCGCAAGCTCCAGTACGTGCTCTTCCTCGAGAAACCGTCGGCCAGCGACTCGTCGATGCGGAAGCAGGACATCGATGACGCGGCGAAGAAGGCCGCCGAGGGTGCGGACTTCATCGAGCTCGTGAACACGTTCACCGGCAAGCCGGACAGCGGTGCATGGTTCCGCCACGGCGAACTGAGCACGGTGCTCGATGGCGTGGTGTTTGGCGCCCCGAAAGGCTCGGTCGTCGGGCCGGTGCAGGACCAGGACGGCTTCCATCTGGTGAAGGTCCTCGACCAGCGCCAGGGCAAGGAAGATTTCGTGCATGCAAGCCATATCCTGCTCTCCTTCGAGCAGGGCGGCGATACCGCACAGATCTATGCGCTCGCGAAGACCCTGATGCGCGAGATCCAGTCGGGCAAGGACTTCGTCATCCTGGCGCGGCAGTACTCGAAAGACTTCGGGTCGGCGCAGCGCGGCGGCGATATGGGCTGGTTCGGCAAGAACCGCATGGTGCCGGAGTTCGAGAAGGCCGCGTTCGGCGCAAAGCCCGGACAGGTGGTCGGCCCCATCCGCACCCCGTATGGCCTCCATATCATCAAGGTCCACGCACGCGACGCGCGTGAACTGAAGCTGTCGCATCTCGCGATCAAGATCGAGACGAGCAGCCAGACGAAGAACGAATTGTTCGACCGCGCCAAGGACTTCGCGTTCAACTCCCGCGAGACGTCGTTCGGCCCCGAAGCACAGCAGATGGGCTTCGAGGTGAAGGACGCGCAGATCCAGGAGAAGAGCGCGGTGATCCCCGGCATCGGCGTGCATCAGGGCGTGACCCGCTGGGCCTTCAAGTCCAAGGTGGGCGATGTGAGCGAGCCGTACACGATCCCCGGAGGCTATGCGGTCCTGACGGTCGCCGAGATCAAGGACGCGGGCGTCCGTCCGCTGGATGAACTGAAGGATGCCATCCGTCCGCTCGCGCTGCGCGAGAAGAAGATCGCGAAGACGAAGGTGATGGCGGATGAGGTGCGTGCGAAGCTGGCACAGGGCGACAGCCTGCGCAAGGTCACGTCGATCAACCCGGCGATCCCCGTGCAGGAGATCCCGTCGTTCACGCTCGGTGGCATGGTCCCCGGCGTTGGCCGCGAGCCGTCGTTCCTCGGAACGGTCGCCTCGCTGCAGCCCGGACAGATCTCGCCGGTGGTGAAGAATACGCGCGGCGCGTTCCTGGTCCAGTTGCTCACCGTGACGCCGTTCGATTCGTCCGCGTACAATATGCAGCGCGATATGATCAAGTCGCGCCTGCTGCAGGAGAAGAGGAACCGCTTCCTCTCTGACTGGCTGACCTCGCTCAAAGAGAAGGCGGATATTGAAGACCACCGGGATCAGTTCTTCCGCTGAGACCCGCCTGTGAGGGAAGGGTGAAGCGATGCGGGTCATTCGTTCACTGCTTCTTGACAATGGTTGTGTGCTCCTGCCCGTTCCTGTACGGAACGGCGCAGGAGCGCGCGTTTTCAGTCGTCCTCAAGGGGAATCTCTCGACGCTCGGGCATCTCTTCCTGAACCCCTACGCATCCGATCCGGTGGCACGCTCCCGGTCCACGTCGTTCACGGATGTCTTCGGCTACGGCGCCGAGCTGCGCTACCGCATCCCGGGCTCGATGCTCTCCGTGGGCGTCTCCGCCGACCGCATCATCAGCAGCGCAACGCAGGATGTTCGCGTGGGGAGCCGGCCGCACCGTACCGGAAGAGGACGGGTACTGGCTCGTGCCCGTGGAAGTGACGGGATACTTTCACATCCCGATCACGGACGGCGCGTTCGGTGTGTTCATGGGTGCAGGTGCGGGGATGTACTTTGGCGAACGGCGGTATGTGCTCGCCGGTGCCTCTGCCGCATCGACGGCATCACGCACGGGGTACGGCATCCATGTCCTCGGTGGCGTCCACTACCGGTTCACCGAGGCGTTCTCGCTGTCCGCGGAATTGAAATTCCGCGATGCGCAGTTCGAAGCGGTCAACGCTTTCGCAACGCCGTCCGTCCGCTATGGCGCTACCCAGGTCACACTCCCCGGCAAGCCATTGGAGTCACGCATTCATTCGGATGGGATGGTCATTCAGCTTGGAGCAGCATACAGTTTCTGACGATACTCCCCGGGGCATCCGCTCCCGCTTCGACACGGTCATCGGCGAACACCACATCGGTGGCCGTTCCTTCCGGATCCTGACCGTGCGCGATCCCAACGTCCTGCTCGACGCCGTTACCCCCGCCACGTTCGCCATCGATGAACGCCTGCCGTACTGGGCCGAGCTCTGGACCTCCGCGCTCGTCCTTGCGGAACGGTGCCTCACATCGCCGGACCTCGCGGGGAAGCGTGTGCTCGATCTCGGATGCGGCCTCGGGCTCACCGGCATCTGCGCCGCTGCTGCCGGTGCACGCGTGCTTCTCTCGGATTACGAAGCCGATGCGATGGCCTTTGCCGAATGGAACGCGCATGAGAACCTGACGCCGGAACAATTCGCGCGTTGCTCGTTCCGCACCGGCGACTGGCGCGCGCCGGAGGAGTTCGGTTCCTGCGATGTCGTGCTCGGTGCGGACATCGTGTATGAACGGCGCAACTTCATCCCGCTCCTCGCGTGCCTCCGTGCAACGGTCAGCGCCGGTGGCGAAGCCTGGCTTGCCGAACCCGACCGCACCCTTGGCCAGGATTTCTTTGCGCTGGCGGCGAAGGACGGCTGGCGCGTGGACCTCGATGTGCGCACCGTTGAACGCCGCGGCAGGACCTCCACCGTGCGCATCGCACGCCTCCGCCCCGCAGGTGAAGCATGACCACGGATCTGCGTCCGCGGAGGGGCAGGATCTTCCTCACCGGGTTCATGGGGTGCGGCAAGAGCACCATCGGCCCGATCCTGGCGAACTCCATCGGCTATCAGTTCTCGGACCTCGACCGGCTCATCGAACAGCGGAACGACAAGTCCGTGAAGCGCCTCTTCGAGGAGGACGGCGAACAGTACTTCCGCGGCGAAGAGTTCGCGGTGCTGGAAGAACTCGCCACGCGCGATAAGATGGTGGTCGCGCTCGGTGGCGGTACGCTGGCGGAACCCGCGGCGTTCGAGAGCATCGCCCGTTCCGGGATCCTCATCTATTTGAAGGTGCCGCCGGAGGAGCTCCTCAAGCGCCTCCAGTACAAGACCGATCGTCCGCTCCTCATGGACGAGAGCGGGAACCGTCTCCCCGAGGCAGCCCTGCGCGAACGAATGATGGCCCTGTTCACCAGGCGGGAACCGCTGTACGAGCGGGCGGATATCATCGTGTTCGCGGACGAGCAGCGGTTGGGCCTGACGGTGGACCATCTGGTACGGATGCTCATGCCCGTCCTGAAATGAGCCCTCCTTGCGTCTGGCAGCCGGCATATCTATATTGATTCCAGAGCCTTATGACCACATTCACTGAAGAATACCTTGATGCGCTCCTCGCAACGTTCGCGGGGAAGCGGATCGCCGTCCTCGGCGACCTGATGGTCGACCGTTACACCTGGGGCACCGTGCGCCGCGTTTCCCCCGAGGCGCCCGTTCCCGTCGTCGAGGTCGAATCGGAATCCGCACGCCTCGGCGGTGCGGCGAACGTTGCGAACAACATCCATGCGCTCGGCGGTGTGCCGATCCTGGTCGGATTGATCGGGAATGACCATACCGGCGAAATGCTTGTCGATCTGGTGCGCGAGCAGGGGTTCCCCACGCACGGCATCATCCGGGACGCTGCCCGGCCAACAACGATCAAGACCCGCGTCATCGCGCAGAGCCAGCATGTGGTGCGCATCGACAACGAATCGAAAATGCCGTGCGCCCCTGCGTTGCGCATAGCGATGATGGATGTCCTGCGGGCAGAGATCGCGCGGCTGGACGGCATCGTGCTGGAAGACTATAATAAGGGTGTCCTGAGCAAGGAGCTGATCGAAGAGGTGATCGCCCTTGCGCGTGCGAACAAGGTGCCGGTCACCGTGGACCCGAAGTTCGACAACTTCCTGGAGTACAGGAATGTGACCGTGTTCAAGCCGAACCGCCGCGAAGCGGAAGAGGCCCTGGGCGGCCGGCTCACGACCGTCCAGGATATCGAACGTGCCGGCAGGCAGCTGCTCGATGTGCTCCGCGCAGAGAATGTGCTGCTCACGCGCGGCGAGGACGGGATGTCGCTGTTCGAGTCGGATGGCACCATCACGCACACGCCGACCATTGCCACGAACGTACAGGACGTTTCCGGCGCGGGCGATACGGTGATCGCCACGCTCACCATGGCGCTGGCGGGCGGGGCGACGATGCGGGAAGCCTGTACCCTGGCGAACTGCGCGAGCGGCGTGGTTGTTGGAGCAGTAGGGATCGTCCCGGTCCGTCCGGACGAACTCCGTGCGTCGGCACTCATATTTACACGACAGGGAGGGAAGCACTGATGGGCGTGATCCTCTCCACGGTGGCCATGCAGCGCATGCGTCACACGCTGAAGAAGAAGCGGAAGACCGTGGTCTTCACCAACGGGACCTTCGATATCCTCCATCGCGGGCATGTGGCGTACCTGCAGGCGGCGCGGAAACTGGGCGACGTGCTGATCGTTGGGTTGAACACCGACGCCTCCATCCGCCGCATCAAAGGGCCGAAGCGCCCGATCAATCCCAACCGCGACCGTGCCGAAGTGCTGGCCGCGCTGGGCTGTGTCGACTATGTTGTGCTGTTCGGGGATGATACGCCCGAGCGGCTGATCCGTACATTGATACCGGATGTGCTTGTGAAAGGTGCTGACTGGAAGAAGGGTGAGATCGTTGGCGGCGACATCGTGGAAGCCCATGGCGGTTCGGTCCGCCGCATCCGTCTCACCAAAGGCCGGTCCACCACGAATGTCATTCAACGTGTCCTCGATGTGTACCATGGCCCGACGGATCCGGCACCTGCACGGTGATCGATGAAGACGCTGAAACGCATACTGCGCATCGCTCTGTATGCGGCGGGGGGGATCGTCCTTCTCCTCCTCGTGGTGGCCGGATTGACGCAGACGCAGGTGTTCCGCGACCGTCTGCGTTCCTTTGCCCTCGCTGAACTCGATTCCGCACTCATCGCGAAGGTCTCGCTCGGCGAGATCCATGGCAACCTCGTCACCGGATTCCAGATCGACGGGATGTCGATGACGCTCGACGGCGATACGATCGTCAGCACCTCGCACCTCGATCTGCGGTACGACCTCTTTGAGATCCCCGGCAAGACCATTGCCATTCACCACCTCGCGCTCGACCGTCCGGTGGTGCGCCTGCTCCGGTCCCACAACGGGAGCTGGAACATCGGCCGCATCGCCCGTCCCACCGACGACGATACCACCACGTCCCGTTTCGACTGGGCGATCATGGTCAAGAGTCTCGAGCTCCGGAACGGCATGGTGGTGATCGTGGATTCGACGACACTGGTGCACGCGGTCGATCCCGACCGCCCCCTCCATGCCGTGGACTACGACGAAATATTCCTGGACAACTTCTGGCTGGCCCTGTCGTTCTCCTCGCAGAAGGAAGTGCACAAGGCCGATATTGCGAGCCTCCGCTTCGATGTGCGTGGCACGCCGATCCACCTGCATGAGCTGTCCGGCAAGTTCCAGGCATCGCCGCGCGGCGCGCGTGCATCCGATGTGCGGATCAGGACGGACAGTTCCGATGTGCGGCTGCAGGCGTTGATGGAAGGAGCGGACATCCTCGGCGGGGCCGCACTGGCGGAGATGCAGTACTGCTCCACCATGGTGGACCTGAGCATCGAGCCGCTGAACTTCCGCGAGCTCGGGCAGGTGCTGCCTCCGACGGCGTTCCTGAACGGCACCATCCGCGGTCATCTCAGGGCGGCCGGGCTTTTCGGCGCCTTGCCGGTAACGGGGCTCGACCTGAAGTTCGGGCGCAGCGAGCTCCACCTCGATGGCGTGGTGAAGAACCTGCACACGCCGGAGCACCTGGCCCTCGATGTGCGCATGCGGGAGAGCGTCATCGACCCGGCGGATCCGCTCGCATTGATGCCGTCGTTCTCGCTGCCGGACCTCCGGCCGCTGGGAATGACGCACCTCACGGTGGAGTTTCGCGGCACGCCTCTCGACTTCCGCACGAAGCTGGCGCTGGAGACCGAGGCCGGTGCGGTGCGCACCGAGGACTTCGCCCTCACGATCGGCGGCCCACGTAAACTGCGGTACCGCGGGACCGTGGCCGTGGAGGCATTCGACCTCGGCCGCGCGCTCGAACGTCCGGGGTTGGCATCGCGCCTGAACGGTACGATCGAACTCGAGGGCGCTGGCGTCGATCTGCGGCGGATCCTGGGGACCATGCATGCCAAGCTCGACTCGTCCACGTTCCGCGGCTTCGCCGTACGGAACGCCGATATGCAGGTCCGCGCCCGCGACAGGAAAGTGGATGCTGTGCTGCAGCTCGGGATCAGTGCCGCCGAGTATCATCTGAACGCCGTCCTCGATGAAGGGGCGCAGCCGGTGCCCACCTTCGCACTGAACGGCGATGCCACGGGTGTGGATCTCGCCGAACTCACGGGCGAAGCGCGGCATCAGAGTTCGCTCAACATGGCACTCGAGTTGAACGGGCATGGCCTGACCCTGGAGACCCTCGGCGGCGACTTCCATGTCGGTGTCACCGATTCGCGGTATGGCGACTACCCGATGGAGGATGGGGATGTGCACATCGTGCTCGACCAATCCGACAGCAGTGCGAAGACCTTCACGATCACCTCGCCGGCACTGGATGCATCGGTGACGGGCCGGTTCGATATCGCGAACCTGGCGAAGCTGGTCCGGTTCCAGGTGAACAACACGGCGCAGGCGGTGAAGGAGAACTTCGCCAGCTTCGATTCGACGTTCCAGTTCGATGTGGACACCGTTGCGTTGACGGCGCTCCGCAAGCGCCTGGAATCCGACCGGCAGCCGGTGGATTGCAAGTACGACCTGCATGTGAAGGACCTGCAGCTGGTCTCGCGGGTGGTGGGGGAGCGCAGCTTCGACGGCATGGCCGATCTCGAAGGGACGCTGCAGGGGGACATCACCGGGCTCACCACGTCGACCCGTCTCGGCGTCACGGAATTCTACTACGGCGATGCCAGTTCCGGGCTGCTCGTGGAAGGCGGCTCGGTGCTCGTGCAGGCCGCCGACATCGGCCCGTACCGCAATTATGCGGACGCGGACATCCATGTGGTATCGGAGGCGCGGCGGCTGGATATCAGCGGCACGGAGCTGGACAGCGCCAGTGTGGACATCCATCTCAAGAACCGCCATCTCAGCTATCTGCTCAACGGTGCGCTGAACCGGGACTCCCGTGCGCACACGACGGGTGAAGCGCGGCTGAAGGGCGACTCGATCCTCTGCACGGTCTCGAGTTTCACCATCGCGCATCGCGATTTCCGGTGGGATGCCGAGCCCGGGGCGCGGATGACGATCGGCACCGACCATATCACCGTCGGCGATATGTTGCTGCACCGCGGGAATGCACTCGTAAAGGTCGACGGCCGGATCGGGGTGAACGGCATGCTGGATGCCCGCGCGCGCGGGACGCACCTCGACCTCGGGGACCTGGATTATGTGTTGCCGGAGTCGGAGCAACCCTCGACGGAACATGCGTTCGCCGGGATCATGGATGCAGACATGACGCTGGGCGGGAAGCTCGCGCTTCCGACCTTTTCGGCGCGCGTGGAGGCGGACAGCATCGCGCTGCGCGGCATTTCATTCGGAAAGGTGAGCGGTACCATCGGCTATGGCAACGATGTGCTCGACCTGTCGGTGAAGGCGGATGTGACGAACGGCCGGGTGCCCGACGGCCCGGAGCTCATCGCCGAAGGTTCGATCCCGTTGATCTCGGACGACAGCGAGCCGCTGGATGACCAGCGGCAGTTCCGGCTGACCATTCGCTCGGCGGGGACGCCCATCGCGATCCTGGACCCGTTGTTGCCGAACTTCAACGACCTCTCGGGGATGCTGGAATGCGATCTGACCCTGGGCGGGACGGCGGAGCATCCGCGCTACGCGGGCGATCTGAAGCTCACGGAAGGCCAGTTCCTGTTCGAGCCGAACAACATGTACTACATCCTCGATGGAACGTTCCACGCATCGGGTGAGCGTATCGCCGTCACGCAGGCGACCCTGCGGAACGTCGCCGCCGATGAGGGGAAGGGAGAGAAGGGGATCGTGCACCTCGGGGGCGACTTCGCGCTGCGGAACTTCACGCCCGGCGATTTCAATCTTACCGCGACCGGAACCCTGCATGCGGTGAAAGAAGCCACGCGGAAGTCCTCGCTGGAAATGTACGGTGACCTGTTCGTCGAGATCGGTCAGGGCGGGCTCAAGTTCACCGGGAACATCGACCGGTCGCTGATCAAGGGGCGGGTGCTGATCCGCAACTCCAATCTCATCTTCCCGCCCACGCAGCAGGTGGTGGTGAAAGAGTCGGCGTTGTCCGTGCCGATCATCATCTACGACGATACCTCGAAGTACGGGGAGAAGGCCGTGCTGTCGGCGGCGGACCGGTACTTTGCGGGCGCCCGCTCTGCGGGGGCGATGCATGCGGCGGAGAACATCGAGGGGACGGTGTCGTTCATGGATGGCCTGCGGTACGATCTGGACATCGATGCGACCGGTGGGACGACGGGCATCCGCATGATCTTCAATCCGATCTCGAGCGAAGAGCTCGTGGCGAACATCGACGGGCGGTTCTCGATCACCGAAGACGGCCGGTGGTGGCTGGGCGATCTGGCGATCTCCCGTGCGTACTACAGCTTCTACCGGAGGTTCGATGCGGAAGGGCGCATCAACTTCACCGGGCCGTTCATGAATCCGGAGCTGGACATCCGCGCGACGTACAAGGGCGCGCGTGCGGTGATCGATACGCTGGGCAACCGTGAGGAGCGTGTGGTCGTGACCGTGGACATCAGGGGGCCGCGGCAGTCGCCGCGCCTGGTGATGAACATGACCATCGACGACGTCGACTATGCGTCGTACCGCGGGCTCAAGTCCAACGATGTGCAATCCGATGCCATCGGGTTCATCATTTATGGGTCGTTCCCGTTGACCGTTGCCGAGCGCGGCGAGATGTCCGCGGAGGTCGGGAATACCCTCACCAAATCCGTGCTGACGGGTGCGTCGTCGCTGCTCACCGGAACGTTGTCCGAGTTCCTGCGGGCGCAGACGGGCATCATCAATCAGGTCGAGCTGAACTGGAACACCAGGGGCGGTCCCGGCGAGACCGCGGACATCCGATTGAGCGGGCAGGCGTGGAACGGCTACTGGCGGTACGGCGGCCAGATCCTCGACGATCCTTTGGGGAACGCCAACTTCAGCGTCCTGTACTCCTTCGGCAGCATCTTCAACACTCCCACGCTCCGGAATCTCATGATGGAGCTCGAGAGCAAGGTAGAGCGCGGGACCTTCGGACAGGCCAACGACCTTAAGCGGACCAACTCCGCACGTCTCTTCTATAGATTCTCATTCTGAAATTCATTCTCTGAAAGGGATGCGCATTGCGCGATCTCAAAAAACAGGTGATGGCTCATTTTGCCGGTCATCCCCGCACACGTATCACCCTCAAGGACCTCGCAAGGAAATTGAAGGTGAATGGCAAGGAACAATACCAGGACCTCCGCACACTGATCGATGACCTCGAACGGAAGGGGACTGTGGATGCTGATGACCGCGGCCGGTTCGGCTATGTGGTCCAGCGCAAGAAGAGCGCACAGGCACAGCCGCGCGTCCTGACCGGCAGGCTCATGGTCACGCGCCGCGGCCTCGGGTTCGTGCGCGTGGAGGGGGTCGAGAAGGACATCCGCATCGCGCCGAAGTTCCAGCACACGGCGCTTTCCGGCGACCTCGTGGAGGTCTCGCTCTTTGCGCGGCCGCGGACCCAGCGTCGCGACGAAGGGCCGGAAGGCGAGATCGTACGCGTCGTGGAGCGGACCGTCACGCGCATCACCGGGCGCATGGAGCAGCGGAAGGATTTCGCGTTCGTGATCCCGGATGATATGCGCATCTCGCGGGACATCTACGTGACCGCGGAAGAAGCCCGCAAGGCGAAGCCGGGCGACAAGGTGGTGGTGGAGCTCGAGCCCTGGGAGGATGAGCATCTCAATCCTGAAGGCACGATCGTCGAAGTGCTCGGCCCCTCCGGCGACGTGCGCGTTGAAGTGCTCAGCGTGGCGCGGAGTTTCGGCCTTCCGCCGTCATTCCCTGACGATGTGGAACATGCCGCGGCATCACTGCCCGGCACCATCCCCGCGGCGGAGATCGCACGGCGGCTGGACCTGCGGAACACGGTGTGCTTCACCATCGACCCGATCGACGCCAAGGACTTCGACGACGCGTTGTCGTGCGAGGACCTCGGGGACGGCATGTTCCGTCTCGGCGTGCATATCGCCGACGTGAGCCACTATGTGACCGAAGGGTCGGTGATCGACGGCGAAGCGTACACGCGCGGGACGAGCGTGTATCTCGTGAACGAAGTGGTGCCGATGCTGCCGGAACGGTTGTCGAACGATCTGTGCAGTCTGCGGCCGGCCACCGACCGCCTCACGTACAGCGTGATGATGGATGTGACAGCGGACGGGAAGGTGGAGAAATATGAATTCGCCCGTTCGGTGATCCACAGCAAGCGGCGCTTCGCATATGAAGAGGCGCAGGCGATCATGGAAGCGGGAAAGGGTGAGTTCGTTCAGGAACTGTTGCGGCTCCGGACGCTCGCCCGTGCGCTGTACAAGCGCCGGCACAAGAACGGGAGTCTGGATTTCGAGACGCCGGAAGCGAAGTTCACATTCGACGCGCAGGGGTTCCCGGACAAGATCGTCCGGAAGGAGCGCCTGGATGCGCATCGCCTCGTGGAAGAGTGCATGCTGCTCGCGAACAAGATCGTTGCCGCGCACATCTCGCACCTGAAAGTGCCCGGGGGTGCGGCGCCGTTCATCTATCGTGTGCATGATCTGCCGAACCCCGAACGGCTGGCGGACCTCGGGAAATTCGTCAAGCAGTTCGGTTTCTCTCTGGATGTGAAGAGCGGTGTGAGCTCGCGGGAGCTGCAAAAACTGCTGGACCAGGTGAAGGGGAGCGAGGTGGAGGATGTCATCAACGAAGTGGCCCTGCGGTCCATGGCCAAGGCCGTGTATTCCGAGAAGAACATCGGCCACTTCGGGCTCGCATTCAAGCATTACACGCATTTCACCTCGCCGATCCGCCGGTATCCGGACCTGATCGTGCACCGGCTTCTGGCGGAGTACACCAGCCAGATGTCCGCGGAGCGGCTGAACGAGCTGCACGGGACCCTGCCGGACATTGCCCGGCAGTCCTCGGAGCGGGAGCGTGTGGCGGTGGATGCGGAACGGGCATCGGTGAAGGTGATGCAGATCGAGTACATGAAACGCCATATCGGCGACGAATTCGACGGCGTGATCACCGGGGTCATGGAATTCGGGCTGTTCGTGGAATTGCGCGACCTGCTGATCCAGGGGCTCGTGCACGTCCGCGAGCTGGACGATGACTATTATATGTACGATGAACGCCAGTATGCCCTCCGGGGGCGGTCGCGCGGGCGCCAATACAGGCTGGGGGACCACATCCGGGTACGCACGGTAAGCGTGGATCCGGAGCACCGGGAGCTCAATCTGGCGATCGTGCCGGTCCCGAAGCCCCGGCGGAACTTTTGACACAGCGGGTGGTTTTGTATATTAAAGAGGCAACCAAAGGTGGGAAGATGACTCAGCGTGTGAGGAGAATCGCGGGTGTGCTGGCCCTGGTGGCCGTGCTGGGCACGGCCGCTGTGGCGCAACCCGATAACTTCGGGAAGAACAAGGTCCAGTACAAGCATTTCACCTGGTCCTTCATTCAGTCCGATCACTTCGATATCTATTTTGCCGGCGATGGTGAAGCGCTTGCGCAGTTCACGGCGATGGCGGCGGAATCCGCCTATGCGTCGATCAGCACCCTCTTCCGGTATCAGCTCGTGAACCGCGTCCCGTTCGTCATCTATAACTCGCATAACGAGTTCCAGCAGACGAACGTCATCAGCGAGTACATGGAAGAAGGGATCGGCGGCGTGACCGAGCTCTTCAAGAACCGTGTCGTGGTCCCCTATGAAGGGGATTACGGCAAGTTCCGCCACGTCATCCACCATGAACTCGTGCATGCCGTGATGAACGACATGTTCTACGGCGGCAGCATCCAGTCGATCATCTCGAACAACATCTCGCTGCAGCTCCCGTTGTGGTTCAGCGAGGGGCTGGCGGAATACGCGGCGCTCAAGTGGGACACGGATTCCGACATGTTCCTGCGCGATGCCACCGTGCATGAATACCTTCCGCCCATCAATCAGTTGTACGGATACTTCGCCTACCGCGGCGGGCAGTCGGTCTTCTATTATATCGCCCGCAAGTACGGCGAGCAGAAGATCGGCGAGATGCTGAACAAGATCAAGAGCGCCCGGAATGTGGAGCAGGGCATGCGCTCGTCCATCGGCCTCACGGTGGAAGAGTTGTCCGAGCGCTGGCAGAAGGACCAGAAGGTGACCTACTGGCCGGACATCGCACGGCGGGAGGATCCGGGTGATTATGCGCGCCGGCTGACCAATCACAAGAAGGAAGGCGGGTTCTACAACACCAGTCCGGCGATCTCGCCCCAGGGCGACCGGGTGGCGTTCATCTCGAACCGGAACGACTTCTTCGATGTGTTCGTCATGGACGCCGTGGACGGCAAGGACCTGGAGAAGATCGTTGACGGACAGCAGACGAACAACTTCGAGGAGTTGCATCTGCTGACGCCGGGGATCGGGTGGTCGCCCGATGGGAAGCGTCTCGCGATCGCGACGAAGGCCGGTGAGCGCGATGCGATCATGCTGGTGGACGTGAAGAGCGGCGAGATGGAGAAGCTGACCTTCGATCTCGAGGGGATCTTCTCCGTGGACTGGTCGCCGAAGGGCGACAGGCTCGCGTTCGTCGGGAACACCGCACGGCAATCGGACATCTACACGTACGACCTGGCCACGCGCGAACTCATCAACCTCACCAATGACGTGTACAGCGACGAGCAGCCCTGCTGGTCGGCGGATGGCAGCACGATCTTCTTCTCTTCCGACCGGGCGAGTGCGGAAGGTGCCACAGCGGACGCGTACGTGATGCTGCTGCGCCATCAATTGGACCTGTTCAAGATCGATGTGGCGGGGAAGAGCGTCACGCGGCTGACGGACTGGATGGAAAGCGGCGAGACCTCGCCGGTCGCTTCGCCGGATGGCAAGAAGGTACTGTTCGTCTCGGACCACAACGGCATCAACAACATCTATGAATTGACGATCGCATCGGGCGTGATCCGGCCGCTGACCAATTCCCTCAGCGGCGTGTATCAGTTATCGCTGTCGGCGGATGGCTCGAAGCTTGCGTTCTCGTCGCTGAACCAGTCCGGGTTCGACATCTTCGTGATGCGGAGTCCGTTCGAGCGTGACCTCAAGATCGCGCAGGTCGAACCGACCGTGTTCCGGAAGGTGGGGGATGTCCCGGCCCCGGCAAAGGACACGACGGCGGTTGCGGCGAAGGCCGTGGCGCAGGATCCTCCCGGAACCGCAGCGCCGGATACTGCCGGAGCACCGGTGCGGGACTCTCTCGGGACCGCAGTGCAGGTGGCCGCGGTGACCGCGGACACGCTTGCGCCGGCCCCGAAGGACACGAGCGGCCTGTACGGTCAGGACATCCAGCTGGACTTCTCGAACTATGTCTTTGCGGAACCCCGGGCCGAGATGGTGCCGAAGGATTCGTCCTTGGCCCGTCTTCCGCGCATCGCGGGGAACATGACGGAGGACGGGAAGTTCCGGGTGAACAAGTACAAGTTGAACTTCTCGCCGGACATCGTGTACGGCAATGCCGGGTACGACACGTTCTATGGCGTGACGGGCTCCACGATCATGGCGTTCAGCGACATGCTGGGCGACCACCAGATCGTTTTTGCGACGAACCTGTTGCTGGACCTGAAGAACAGCGACTACGCGCTGCAGTACTACTATCTGCCGAACCGTTGGGACTTCGGGTTCGGCGGGTTCCACAGTGCGCGCTTCGTGATCGTCAACGACGTGTACGGCGGGAGCCTGTACCGCTTCCGTACGTACGGTGCGAACGTGATGGCGCTGTATCCGTTCGACCGGTATCGCCGGTTGGAGATGGGATTGAGCTGGTTCAATATTTCCCGTGAGAATCTGGACGTATCCTCGGACCCGGCACAGTCGCGCAGCGTTGTCGTGCCGAGCATCAGCTACACCCACGACACCTCGCTGTGGGGGCTGCTGAATCCGGTTGCGGGATCGCGTTATCGGTTCGACCTGTACGGGACGCCGAAGCTCGGGGCGAATGGGCTGAGTTTCGTGAACGTGACGGGGGACTACCGGACCTACCTGCGTCTGGGGCGTGGCTACAGTATCGCGCTCCGTCTGGCGGGTGGCGGGAGCTTCGGGAAGAATCCGCAGAAGTACATCATTGGCGGTGTGGACAACTGGATCAACCACACGTTCGAGGGCGGCTACATCCCGCTGGAGAATGCGGAGGATTACATCTTCCTGCAGGCGGGCCTGCCGTTGCGTGGCCACAATTACAATGCGGCGATCGGCTCCAAGTACACGCTGTTCAATTTCGAGCTCCGGTACCCGTTGTTCGCGTTCCTCCAGGCGGGTCCGCTCCCGCTCGGGCTTCAGAGCCTGGGCGGCGTGATGTTCTTCGATATGGGAAGTGCGTGGAACAAGGAGCGCAACTACGTGGCGTTCACGAAGAACGAGAATGGTGCGACGGTGACGCGGGACCTTCTGATGGGGATGGGAACCGGTACGCGGATCTTCTTCCTGGCGTTCCTGCTCCGGCTCGATGTGGCGTGGGCATGGGACTACAACTCGTTCTCGCCGCCGAAGTATTATTTCTCGTTAGGCCTGGACTTCTAAACGAAAGGAAGAAGGTAGAAGGAAGAAAGAGAGCATGGAACGCGCTCCGGCATTTTCTTCCTTTTACCTTCTTCCTTCTTTTTGCCGCTGATCCCTTCTGCCTTGTCCCCTCTATCCTGTCCCCTACACCGTTCCTCCTGCCCCTTTCCTCCTCTACCTTTCCCCCTTCCTCCGCTTCCGTTCCTCCTGCACCTTTCCTCCACTCCCTTTCTCCTCTCCCTTTTCCCCCTTGCCTCTTCCCGTCTCCCTTCGATCATTTACTTGTGCTTCATCCCAAAGGCAGGCTCACCGTGAACGTCGACCCCACGCCTGTCTCACTCGTCACGGTGATGGTTCCCCGGTGCAGGTCAACGATCCACTTCGCGATCGAAAGCCCCAGTCCTGTGCCGCCGAGCTCGCGGGAACGGGCTTTGTCCACCCGGTAGAACCTGTCGAAGATCTTCCCCAGATCCTCCTGCGGGATGCCGATGCCGGTATCGCGCACGCTGAACACCGCCGTGCCGTTCTTCCGCTCCATCGCAAGGATCACGGAGCCGCCTTCGGGTGTGTACTTGATGGCGTTGTCGATCAGGTTCAGGAAGAGCTGGTGCAGGCGTACCCGGTCGCCCACGATCGACATCGATGAAATGGACTCGAGCGAGACCGTGATCTTCTTCCACTGTGCAAGGATCGTGCTGTCCTCGTACAGCTCCTCGACCAGGTCCTTCAGGTCCACTTCCGAGAAATTGGGTTGAGACAGCCCCTGTTCCGCTTTTGCGAGCGTCAGCAGGTTGTCGATGATCGTCGTGAGTCGGAGGATCTCTTCCAGCGCGCTCTCGAGCACGCGCCGGTACTCTTCCGGGGTCTTCTTGCTGCGCAGGGCGAGTTCGATCTCGCCGCGCACCACGGTGAGCGGCGTACGGAGTTCGTGGGAAGCGTCGGCGGAGAACTGGCGGACCTGGGCGAAGGAGCCGTGGAGGCGGCCGATCATATCGTTGATCGTGACGGTCAGGCGCCCGATCTCATCGTCGCCGGTGCGGATCGGAATGACCTGGTCCAGGTTCTCGGCGGTGATGCGGCGTGCGGCGGTGGCGACCTCGTCCACCGGCTGGAGCGCTTTCTTGGCGAGGGCGAGGCCGCCGAACACGGAAATGGCCACGGCGCCCGGGATCAGGATCAGGAAGATCGAGAACAGGTTGTCCAGAAGGTCACGGAGATCACCGATCGGATAGCCGACAGTGTACGTGAAGTTCCGGTCGCGTGTTGCCGCCACCCGCACCGGTTCGCCGTTCAGGTACACGGTGGTGAGCATGATGTTGCTCGGCTGCAGCGTATCGGGCACCGCGAGGCTGTCGGTGCCGAGGCTGTACGAGCGGTGGAGGATCCTTCCGCGGGCATCGCTGAACTGGAAGTAGGTCTTCTTCGTGTTCTGGAGACTGTGCCGGAAGATCTGGTTCCAGATCTCGTCGGATTCCGCGGCGAGGCTGTCCTCGCCCGTGGGGGCGATCGGCCCCGGCTTGCGGGTCCGCGGGTTCAGGATCATGTCGATGGAGCGCTTCCCCGGCTTGATCTTGCTCGCCTGGGGCTGGATGAAATCGCGCATCCACCGTGCCTCCGCGCGGAGGGAGTGGTCAAGATTCTCGGAGAGCGTCTCGCCTGTCACGTAGTACGCGAGGACGCCGAAGACGATGAGTGTGGACAGGAGGAGGAGCGTGTACCACAGGGTGAGCCGGGTGCGGACCGAACGGAAGATGAATGCCATCGGTTCAGTCCTCTTTCATGACGTACCCCACACCGCGGACGGTGTGGATGAGCTTCTTTTCGAATCCGGTGTCCACCTTGTTCCGGAGGTGGTTGATGTAAACGTCGATCAGGTTCGTGCCGGTGTCGAAGTGGTAATCCCAGATATGCTCGGCGATGATCGTGCGGCTCAGCACGCGGTCCTTGTTGCGGAGGAAGAACTCGAGCAGGGAATATTCCTTCGCGGTGAGTTCGATGCTGCGGTCGCCGCGGCGTGCCTTGTGCGAGACGGTGTCGAGGACCAGGTCGGCAAGAGCGAGGACCGTGGTCTTCTCCTGCGTTCCGCGGCGCAGCAGCGAGCGGAGGCGGGCGAGGAGTTCGGCGAATGCGAACGGCTTGGTGAGGTAGTCGTCCGCCCCGCTGTCGAGCCCGGCAACCTTGTCCTCGGTGGAGGTCTTGGCGGTCAGCATGAGGATGGGGGTGGACTTGTGTTTCGCGCGCAGCTCGCGCGTCACTTCCACGCCGTCCTTGCCGGGGAGCATCACGTCCAGCACGATCGCATCATACGACTGCGACTCAGCCATGGCGAGTCCGTTGAGGCCGTCGTGGGCCACATCCACGGCATAGTGCTCTTCTTCCAGTCCTTGCTGGATGAATCGCGCCACTTTCTTCTCATCTTCCACCACCAGAATGCGCATGCGAAAAGTTAGCGGTTTTTTGCGCGATTTGCAAAGGTCGGGGCCCTGGGGCATGTTGCTATACTCTGCCCTTCTGCGTATATTTTCCGTATTCCCATGACTTTGAGCTCCCATATGCGTCCTGTCCTTTTCATCCTTCTCTCCGGCCTGCTCCTGTTCACCGGCTGCGTGCAGACCATCGCCGTTTCCACTGTCGGGAACATCGTCAATGACGGGTTCTCGGCCATCACCTCCGATGCGGACATGGATTTTGCCGGGCAGGCCCTTCCCGGCAACATCAAGCTGCTCGAAGTGATGTTGAAGAGCGACCCCAACAACACGACCCTGCTCACCCTGTGCAGTCAGGGGTACAGCAGTTATGCGCTGGGGTATCTCGAGGATTCGTTGCAGGATCGTGCGCGTGAGTTCTATCTCCGCGGGAGGGACTACGGGATCCGCATCCTCCGCCAGGACAAAGATGTGGCGAAGGCGCTGGACGGGACGATCGATGACCTGAGGGCGGTCCTCGCGAAGAAGGACAAGGATCTTGTTCCCGGCGCCTTCTGGGCGGCCTTCGGATGGGGGAGCTACATCTATCTCAGTCTGAACAACCCTGACGCCATCGGAGACCTTCCGCGCGCCGAAGCGCTGATGGAGTTCGTGGTCCGCCACGACAGCACCTACTATTATGGTGGTGCGCATGTGTTCCTCGGCACGCTGTATGGAAGCCGTCCGAAGATGCTCGGCGGCAATGTGGACCTCGCCCGGAAGCATTTTGATGCCGCGCTGCGCATCAATGGCGGGAAGTTCCTGATGACGTATGTGTACCTTGCCCGCTCGGTCGCGGTCCAGACTCTCGATGAGACGTTGTTCGACGAGAGCCTGGCGAAGGTCGAGCAAACCTCCATTGATATCCTCCCTGAGTTCCGGCTCGCCAACGCATTTGCCAAGAAGAAGGCACGGCTCCTGATGGACCGTCGTGCTGATCTGTTCTGATGAGAAAGGAAGATCGAGTGAAGAATTTTCTGAAGATCATGGCCGTCGTGTGTCTGGCCATCATTGCTGCCATCCCGGTGTCCGCACAGCAGTACACCATCAAGTTCGCCACGCTGGCCACGGACGGCACGACGTGGTTGAACGTCATGCGGGAATACGATGCCGCGGTCCGGAAGGAAAGCGGCGGGCGCCTGGGATTCAAGCTGTATGCCGGCGGCGTGCAGGGCGAGGACAAGGACGTCATGCGCAAGATCCGTCTCGGCCAGCTCCACAGCGCCGGCATCACCGGTGTGGGGGTGGGCGAGATCTCGTCGAAGCTGCGCATCCACGATGCGCCGTTCCTGTTCGAGAACCCGGCGGAAGTGGACTTCTTCCTCAAGACCTTCGAGCAGGAACTGAACGCGGAGTTCGCGAAGAATGATTTTGTGAACCTGGGCTGGGCCGAGGTCGGGTTCGTGTACGTGCTCACCAACAAGCCGGTCCGCTCCGTTGCCGATATGAACGGCGTGAAGATGTGGGCATGGGAAGGCGATCCGATCGCCGCGGCCGCGTTCCAGTCGCTGGGCGTCAGCCCCATTCCGCTGTCGGTGACCGATGTGCTCACGTCGCTGCAGACCGGACTGATCAATGGTGCGTACACGGCGCCGCTGGCTGCCGTGGCGTTGCAATGGAACACGCGTGTGAAGTACATGCTGAACGTGCCGCTGGCGGATGCCTCGGGTGCGGTCGTGGTGTCCAAGAAGAAGTTCGACACGCTGCCGCCGGACCTTCAGGAGATCCTTCTGAGGAACGGCCGGAAGTACATGGGCGAGCTCACGCGCAAGAGCCGCGATGAGAATGCCGCCGCGATCCAGACGATGCGGAAGAACGGCGTCACCATCCTGGAGGTGGCCGACCCGAACATGTTGAAGGAATTCGCCGCGACCGGCAAGAAGGCGCGGCAGTCGCTCGTTGGAAAATTGTTCGACCAGGATTTCCTGAACCGCGTCGAGAAGGCCATCGCCGATTTCCGTGCAACGCAGCGGGGTAAAAAGTAATGAGATATGTCCTCGCCGTTGACCGTGGGCTGGCAAAGGCCGAGACGGTCCTGCTGGTGATCTTCCTCGGCACCATGGTCCTGCTCGCCTTCGCGCAGGTCGTATTGCGGAACGTGTTCGGCACCGGATTGGTCTGGGGCGATACGATCGTCCGCCATATGGTCCTCTGGGCCGGTTTCGTCGGCGGCGCCCTGGCGGCGTTCGAGGGGCGGCACATCAGCATCGATGCGCTCACCAAGTTCCTCTCTCCAGGCGTCAAGCATGCGTCGGCGGCGATCACGCATCTCTTCGGGACCATCGTCTGCTATTACCTTGCGGTGGCATCGTGGACGTTCCTGACGGCGGAGATGGAAGCGGGTGGCGAGTTCGTGCTCGGGCTTCCGGGTTGGACGGCGATGGCCATCATCCCTGCCGGGTATGTGATGATCATGCTCCACTTCGCATTGAAGGTGGTTGAGCACGGTTGGTGGACCGTTCACCCGCCGGCAGAAAGGGGTGCCTGACCATGGGTACCTGGCTGATCGCTGCTGGCTTCGCCATTCTTGCGCTCTTCGGGGCGCCGCTGTTCACCATCATCGGTGCAACGGCGATGCTTGCCTTCACCGCGCAGGAGATCGATGCTTCCGCGGTGATCGTGGAATTGTACCGCATCGGCAGCAACCCCACGCTCGTTGCCATTCCTCTCTTCACCTTCGCCGGCTATATGCTGGCGGAGAGCAAGGCGCCCACGCGCCTTGTGAATCTCTCCCGTGCACTGTTCGGCTGGATCCCCGGCGGACTCGGTGTTGTTGCGCTCATCACGTGCGCGGTGTTCACGGCGTTCACCGGCGCCTCCGGCGTGACCATCGTTGCGCTGGGCGGGCTCCTGTATCCGATCCTCACCAATGAGCGGTATGGCGAGCGGTTCTCGCTCGGACTCGTCACCACCTCCGGAAGCCTGGGGCTGTTGTTCCCGCCGAGCCTCCCGCTGATCCTGTATGCCGTGATCGCGAAGATCAGTGTGGATCAGCTCTTCGCGGCCGGTATCATTCCGGGTCTCATTCTGGTGGTCGCACTGGGGGCCTACAGCATCCGGCAGGGAATCGTCCAACGCGTGCCGCGGACCCCGTTCTCCTGGCGCGAGGTGTTCATTGCGCTGAGGGCCACCGCCTGGGAGGTCCCGCTTCCGGTCCTTGTCATCGGCGGCATCTACTCCGGCCTGTTCACGGCCACGGAAGCCGCTGCCGTGACCGCGTTCTACGTGCTTGTCGTGGAAGTGTTCGTGTACAGAGACATCAAGCTCTTCTCGGACGTGCCGCGCGTCATGCGCGAGAGCATGCTGCTGGTCGGCGCGATCCTGATGATCATCGGCACCGCCATGGGGCTGACGAATTATCTGGTGGACGAAGAAGTGCCGATGCAGCTCTTCGAATACACCAAGACCTTCATCAGCAGTCCGGTGCTGTTCCTTATCGTCCTGAATATGTTCCTCATCGTGGTCGGCATGATGATGGATATCTTCTCGGCCATCATCGTGGTGGTGCCGCTGGTCGTCCCGATCGCCAGCGCGTACGGGATCAATCCGGTCCATCTCGGGATCATCTTCCTGGCGAACCTGGAGATCGGGTACCTGACGCCGCCGGTCGGCCTGAACCTGTTCATTTCGAGCCTCCGGTTCCACACACCGGTCTTCACGGTGGTGCGGTCGGTGATACCGTTCACGATCATCCTTCTTCTGGCCCTGCTCCTCATCACGTACGTGCCGGAGCTCAGTCTGTTCCTGGTACAGGCACTCGGCGTGCGATGATCTTTTCTTCTTGACATCGCCCGCCAGACTCGTATATTGTATTCAGACATCATCATGAAGAACAACGTCCATAACGCCACGCTCCAGCGGCCGGAGGCGCGCTCCCAGCGCCTCCCCGGCGTTGTTCGTTCCATGATCAATATCCGAATTACCGCGCTTTCCCTGCCCCTGGGCGCTCCGTCGATTCATAGCATCGGCTGACAGCGGCACCAGAGGACGGCAGCGCACACCCTCCACACGATATTCCTGTAACGGTCACTGCACGGTTCGCCTCTGGTGAGCAGCGGGCGGTTGTGTTCTGTCACGACAACAGCAGCATCATCACCATGGAGGAGTTGCGATGATCAGCATCTATGATACCACGCTTCGGGATGGGACCCAGCGCGAAGGGATCTCATTGTCCTGTGACGACAAGATCCGCATCGCGCAGCGGCTCGACGACCTGGGTGTGGCCTTCATTGAAGGCGGATGGCCCGGCTCGAACCCGAAGGACGTGGAATTCTTTCAGCGTGCAGCCACGATGAAGTGGAAACATGCCGCCATCGCATCGTTCGGCTCCACCTGCCGTGTGGGCGGCGACCCCGCCACGGACCCGAACGTGATCGCACTCCTCGACGCCGGAACGCCGGTCTGCACTGTAGTGGGCAAGACCTCCATGCTCCATGTGCGCGAAGTGCTCCGCACCGAACCGGAAGAGAACCTGCGTATCATCGAACAGAGCGTCGCGTATCTTGCTTCCCGGGGACGGCGGGTCTTCTACGACGCGGAACATTTCTTCGACGGCTACAAGGAAGACGCGGACTATGCCCTCCGCACGGTGAAGGCGGCGTTCGCGGGCGGCGCGGAGGTGGTGATCCTGTGCGACACCAACGGCGGCAGCCTGCCGTGGGACATCGAGGCCGTGGTCCGCACCGTGCGTGCGCAGGTGAGCGGCGAGCTGGGCATCCATTGCCACAACGACGGTGAATGTGCCGTGAGCAACTCGCTCGCCGCGGTGCGCGCCGGTGCAACGCAGGTGCAGGGAACGATCAACGGGTATGGCGAACGGTGCGGCAACGCGAACCTCGTCTCCGTGATGGCAGACCTCGAACTCAAGCTGGGCGAGCGGTGCCTACCCGAAGGAAAGCTCGCGCAGCTCACGGACATCTCGCACTTCGTGGCGGAGATCGCGAACCTCGCGCCGGACGAGCATCTGCCGTTCGTCGGGAAATCCGCCTTCGCCCATAAAGGCGGTATCCATGTTGCGGCGATGCGCCGCACGACGAAGTCGTACCAGCATTGCGACCCCGAGGTGGTGGGGAACCAGATGCGCATCGTCGTCTCCGAGCTCTCCGGCCGCGGCAACGTGGTGGCGAAGGCCGAGGAGCACGGACTGGAAGGGCACAAGGAAGCGGCGATCTCCAACGTGCTGTCCGAGATCAAGGAACTCGAATCGCGCGGCTTCTCGTTCGAATCCGCCGAAGCGTCCGTGGCGATGATGCTGAAGCGCCAGAACCCCGCATATGTCCCGCTCTTTGAACTTGTGGACCATGTCGCGAACGTCGAGCACCGTGAAGGGCGCGGAACGTTCGCCGAGGCGACGGTGAAGATCCGCGTCAAGGGCGAGCTCGCGCATACAGCCGCGGAGGGGAACGGGCCGGTGAACGCCCTCGACCGTGCGTTGCGCAAGGCCCTGGCGCCGCACTATCCGGCGATCGAGCGGTTCCACCTCGCGGACTACAAGGTACGTATCCTGGACAGCCACAACGGCACCGAAGCGATCACGCGCGTGCTCATCGACATGCAGGACGGCGTGAACCGCTGGAGCACCGTGGGGGCGAGCGCGAACATCATCGAAGCGAGCTGGCGTGCGCTCGTGGACAGCGTGGAATACGGGCTGCTTGTGGTCGCGCCGAAGGCGGAAGGCCAATGACCACCGCCGGCGGGGTGCATGCGCGGGGGCTCTCCATGAATGATACATTGAAGATCCACGACGCGACGATCGGGGAGGGTGAGAAGGTGCCGGGGTGTGCGATGAACCCGGAGGAGAAGCTGCGCATCGCGCGGCAGATCGAACGGCTGTGTGTGAGCACCATCGATGCGGGTGAGCCCATGGCATCGGGGGAAGATTTTGAGGCGGTCCGCCTTATCGCGGGGACGATCGGGCAGTGCGGTGTGAGTGCGCGCTGCCGGCCCATCCGGGCGCACGTCGACCGTGCGTGGGAGGCGTTGCAGGGCGCGCGCATGCCGCGGCTCTGTGTGATCGTGGATGCGTGCGGAGGACTCCCGCAGGAGGAGAAGGACCGGGCGCTCGCCAGCGTGCAGGAAGGCGTCAGTGCTGCCACCGACCACTGTGCCGATGTGTCGGTCCACTTCACGCAGGCGACATCATTCTCTCCGGAGGAACTGCTGCAGTACGTCTATCGTGCCGTCGGTGCCGGTGCCACGACCATCGTGCTTGCCGACGGCGAGGGGTATGCGCTGCCCGAGAACTTCGGGGCCATGTTCCGTGCCGTGCGTGAACGGCTCTCCGGTGCCGAGGATGTCGTCCTTGGAGCCCTCTGTCGCAACGACCTCGGCCTTGCGGTGGCGAACAGCCTCAGTGCGGTCCGTTCGGGCGCACGCGAGATCGTCTGCAGCATGCATGGGGTCGGGGAACGGGCAGGGATCGCGCCGCTCGAAGAGGTCGCCCTTGCAGCCTGGGTCAATCCGGGGTACTGGGGATGCACCACCGATCTCCATACGGAAGAACTCGCTGCCGCCAGTCGCCTGGTGGGGCGCATGACCGGCATGCCCGTGCCGCGCATGAAGCCGATCGTCGGGGCCGGCGTGTTCCATGCGTCCGGCCAGACGGGGAGCGCGGCGCATGGCTCGACGCGCCGCCTCACCCCCGGACTCGTGGGCATGATAGAAGAGCATACGGTGCTTGGCACGGAGAGCGATGCTGCTGCGTTGCAGGCACGCTATGCGGAGCTGGGTTGCACGCTCACCGCGGACGATCTTGCGCGCGTGTTCCCGCTCTTCAAGCAGCTTGCGGAGCAGAAGCACGAAGTGCTGGACGAGGACCTGTTCGCGCTGTTTGGCGGCGGCGGGGATGACACGGAGAACCAGTTCCACCTGGAGATGCTGCAGGTGCACAGCGGCACACGGTTGCGCCCCGAGGCCACGGTGGAGATCCGTCGGGGGAGTGAGCGGTTCCGGGAAACCGCGACAGGCGACGGCCCGGTGGATGCTGCCTATCGTGCGATCGGGAAGGCGACGGGGATCAGCGGGGAGTTGACCGAATATCTGACGAAAGCGGTGAGTGGTGGTGGCGACGCGCTTGTGGAGGTGTTCGTGCGTGTGCGCATCGACGGCGACGAGTTCCATGGCCGGGGCGTGAGCACCGATGTCATCGAGAGTTCAGCGAGGGGGTATCTGGAGACGTTGAACAGGGCGTTGAGGGCGCGGCGTACGAAGAGTTGAAGCGGAGGAGGAAGGAAGGAAGTCACAGAGTCTACAGAGAGCTCAACTGCGTTCTTCCCTCCTCCTTTCTTACTGTCCCACCCGGATCTGCTGCTCGATGCTCTTCTCGCTGGTGGTGAGCCGGATCGTGTAGGCGCCCGGATCGAGAGGGATGCCGTCGAGCGAGACGGAGTAGGTACCCCCGTCCTGCACCGCGCGGACGAGCATGGATTGCAGCGTATCGGGGATCCCCTCGCGGCGGCGGATGATGTCCACTGCCACCCGTGTACGTTCCGGGATCGAATACTGCACCAGCGTCGGCCGTCCCGTGGAATGCTCGATCGTGACGCCGAGCGTCACGGGTTTGGGTGGGGTCGGAGGGAGCGGTGCGAGTGCCGGCCCCATGACCTGCTCCGTGACGCTGCAAATGACCGGGGACGGGGCGCTTTCGTTGTGAGAGCGGTCGAATGCCGTGACGGCGTAATAGTACCGCGACTTCCCATCGGAGTGGGTCGAGTCAACAAGGGAGTGCGTCCCGGGGCGTGTGATCGCGATCCGCGACTCCGGGAGATGCATCGGGATCTGTGCGTTCGTCCAACGGTACACATTGTAGTACGCCGCCGTATCGCCATCGTCGGCAGGCGGGGGCATCGTCCAACGCAGGCGGTAGATCCCCGGTGAGGGCTCCTCGACGGCCAGGTCCGTGACCGGCATCGGCGGGACGGGATCCTTCCATGGCATCGCCGGGATGTTGGCCGGCATCCGGTAGCGGTTCGTGCGCGCACCGGGCTCGATCATATTCTCCCAGCGGAAGAACACCTGTCCGTGCAGCTCCGACGACCGCACGGTGTCGATGTATGCGCCGAGGTCCTTCTGGATCTCCGGACGGTAGGCAGCGATGCCGGGATACACGTGGCGCCCGCCGGTCAATCCTTTCCAGTCCTTCACCACACGGTGAAATGGCGGTTCGCGGTTCCACGGTTCATTCATCCAGTAGATCTGCGGCGACACATAGTCGTGGATCCCTTCCTTGAGCCACCCATAGGAATCCTGGAACACCCAGTAGTAGCTTCCGCGGCGGTCGCCGTTGGCATCGCTGCGGTACACGCCGAGGGGCGAGGAACCGACGCGTAGCCGTGGCTTCGCTGCCGTCGCCTGCTTGTACGCATCCCGCACGAACGCGGTGATGTTCGCGCGGCGCCAATCGTTGAGTGCCATGCCCTTGCCATACCGCGCATAGGTCTCCGCGTCGTCGAACCGATGGCCGGGGTAGCGGATGAAATCGAAATTGAGGCCGTCGATATCGTAGGAACGCACGAGGTCCATCACGACGTTGAGAAGATACGTGCGCACTTCGGGGCGTCCGGGGTCGAGCCAGATCTCGCCGGCATCCTCCACGCACCATGCAGCCAGTGCGCGTGATGGGTGGCGGGGAGTGCTTTCGCCGACCGGGTTGGGGCCGCGGATCTTGAAGACGTTGACCCAGGCGTGGACGTCCATGCCTTCGGCATGGGCCACGGCGAGGAGCATCGCGAGTGGATCCCATCCGGGGTCTTTACCGATCGTGCCTGTCAGGCGATCGGCCCACGGCTCGAATTTTGAACGGAAGTAGGTATCGCCGCGGGGGCGCACCTGGAAGAAGATCGTGTTGAACCCCATCTCTTTGGCGGTGAGCACGATGGTGCGGAGCGACTGCTGTTGCTGGCGCCGGTCGGTGGAGTGGGGCCAGTCCAGCCCTGCGGCCGTGGTCACCCAGATCGCGCGCAGTTCGGTCTTCGGGGGGGCGATGGGACGGGAATTGGATGCGGAGAATGCGCCCGCGGGGAGGACGGCCAGGAGGATCAGGACAGCGGTATGTCGGAAAAGCACCATGCGGGCGGTATCACGTTCGTGTCAGGTTCAATGTGCACATCGTGTGCAACGAGCCGACTACGTTGCCCCGAGGCGCTGATCCTCGGTAGAAATTCGGAGCCTTGGCTTGGCCCGGAGGTATGCCCCTCGGGTAGAAATTCGAAGCTTTGCAGTTTGGCCCCGGAGGTATGCCCCTCCAGCGGACACTCGGATCTTGTGGAAACCGCACCGGGGCTACCAAACATCCAGCCGGACCCGACGCGAGTCTCCGCTGGAGGGGCATACCTCCGGGGCCTCCACCGGTGTACCAAACAGGTGACAATGTACGATAATTCCCCATGAAATCGTCATGCAAAAATACCGCCCTTTCGCTATATTAAAGGACTTCTATGGCCCGTGATCATTCCATGTTTGTGTGCCAGGCATGCGCATACGAGTCCGCCCGGTGGGTAGGACGTTGCCCCAACTGCAGTGCCTGGAATTCCCTCGTTGAGGAGACGCGCGTCGCATCTCCGGCCCGTGGCAAAACGGAACGCCGGAAGGGTGCCGCGACCGCGGCCGTCCCCATCGGCGATATCCCCGTTGCTCCGGAACCCCGTATCCGCACGCACATCCCTGAATTGGACCGTGTGCTCGGCGGTGGGATCGTGCCTGGCTCCGTGGTGCTGATCGGCGGCGATCCCGGCATCGGGAAATCGACGCTCATGATGCAGCTCGCGGCCACGGTCAAGAATGTGACCACCCTCTATATTACGGGTGAGGAATCCGCTTCCCAGATCCGCCTGCGTGCCGAACGCCTCGATCCGAAGCCATCGGATCGCGTGCTGCTGCTCGCCGAGACCGATCTGCAGCTCATCGCTGCGGCCATCGATGACACGCCGGCGGACCTCATCATTGTGGATTCCGTGCAGACCATGTACCACCCGCAGCTCGAGAGCGCGCCGGGCACGGTGAGCCAGGTCCGCGAAGCCACGACACTCTTCATGCGTCACGCGAAAGCGAAGAACGTCCCGGTCTTCCTTGTCGGCCATGTCACCAAGGAGGGCGTCATCGCCGGACCGAAGGTCGTGGAACACATGGTGGATGCGGTGGTGATGTTCGAGGGCGAGAGGCATTATTCCTACCGCATCATCCGCGCGATCAAGAACCGCTTCGGCTCGACGAACGAGATCGGTATCTTCGAGATGCACGACACCGGATTGCGCGAGGTGGAGAACCCGTCGGCGGTGTTCCTTGCCGAGCGCCGCACGGATGCATCGGGATCCGCCGTGGTGGCTGCCATGGAAGGGACGCGGCCGCTCCTGGTGGAGGTGCAGGCGCTGGTGGCGCCGACGAGCTACGGCGTGCCGCAACGCACGGCGACAGGGTTCGACAGCAAACGTCTGCAGATGATCCTTGCCGTGCTCGAGAAGCGCGCCGGGCTCAGGCTCGGGCAGTACGATGTGTTCGTGAACGTTGCCGGCGGTGTGCGTATCGATGAGCCGGCGGCGGACCTCGGCATGGCCGTTGCCATTGCTTCGAGCCTGCGCGACACACCCGTGCGTGCCGATGCCGCGATCATCGGCGAGATCGGACTGGGCGGGGAGATCCGCTCGATCCATCAGATGGAGAAGCGGCTCGCGGAAGCGCGCAAGATGGGATTCGCACGGTGCATCGTGCCGTGCCGGAACATACAGAAAGGTCGGACGTCGCCGCCGGGCATCACGCTCGTGGAGGTCGATACGATCACTGCTGCGCTCGAAGCGCTGCTCGGGAGCGGCAAATGAACCGCACCCTGATCCTTCCCCGTGCCATCATGACCATGGATGCGCGGAATACCGTCGTTCAGGGTGGCGCCATCGCCGTGGAAAACGATGCGATCGCCCGGGTGCTGACGCCGGAGGATCTGCGGGGGGTGCAACGCGAGGACTGGCATGTGGTGGATGCGCCGGGGCTCGTAGCGATCCCCGGGTTCATCCAGACGCACATCCATCTCTGCCAGACGCTCTTCCGGGGGCTTGCGGAAGACCTGGAGTTGCTGGACTGGCTGCAGGGACGCATCTTCCCGTTCGAAGCGGCGCATTCGCCGTCGTCCATGTATGCCTCCGCGCGCATCGGCCTCGCCGAGCTCATCCGTTCGGGTACGACCACCATCATGGACATGGGGAGCGTGCATCACGAGGAGGATGTGGTGCGTGCGGTGTCGGAATCCGGTATCCGCGCCTTCCTCGGGAAGGCGCTCATGGATGTCAATGAGATGTATCCGCTCCTCAAGGAAGACACCGATGCGGCCATCACCTCGGCGCACCGGCAGGCGGAGCAATGGCACGGGAGCGCCAACGGGCGCATCCGGTACGCCGTGGCACCGCGGTTCATCCTGTCGTGCAGCGACGCGCTGCTGAAGGAAGCCCATGCGATGACGCGTGCATTCCCGGGGATGCTCTTTCATACGCACGCCTCCGAGAACCGTCACGAACGGGAAGCCGTGCGGAAGCGGTGCGGCATGGACAACGTTGAGTATTTCGATCTCCTCGGCATCCTGAACCACGTCACCTGTCTCGCGCATTGCATCTGGCTGAACGATCATGAAGTGGACCTCATGGCGCAGGCGCAGGCGAAGGTCCTGCACTGCCCGTCGTCCAATATGAAACTCGGATCGGGCATCGCCGACATTCCGAGGTACCTGGAGCGTGGCATCCCGGTCTCCCTCGGCGCCGATGGTGCGCCGTGCAACAACACCCTGGATATGTTCCAGGAGATGCGGCTTGCGGCGCTCATCCAGAAGCCGGTGCACGGGCCGACCGCCATGCGGGCGCTGGACGTCCTCCGGCTTGCCACGATGGGCGGAGCCGCGGCGCTCGGCATCGCCACCGAGGCCGGCAGCATCGAGCCGGGAAAGAAGGCAGACATCGTCCTGCTGGATCTGACGAAATACTGGAACGCACCGCAAACCCTCGATGCGGAGTCCATCGCCGGGAACATCGTCCATACCGGCAACCCGGACAATGTGTCCGCGGTGATGGTGGATGGTGTGTGGCTGTACCGCGAGGGCATGCATCGCACACTGGATCTTCCGCGGACGGTTGAAGCCGCGCGCACCGAACTTGCCTCCCTTCTCACCAGGATACAGACCTCATGAAGCAGTTGCTCCTTGCATCCAACAACGCAGACAAGGCGACGGAATTCCGCTCTGCCTTTGCGGAACTGTCGATCACGCTGAAGACGCTCAAGGACTTTCCGCAGTTCCCGCCGACCGAGGAGGATGCTCCGACGCTCGAAGGGAATGCCATCAAGAAAGCCATGGAGGCATGGGAGCGGACGAAGCTGCCGTCGCTGGCCGACGATACCGGGCTCGAAGTGTTCTATCTCGATGGTCGTCCGGGTGTGTATTCGTCCCGGTTCGCGGGCGAAGGCGCCACGTATGCCGACAATTGCAGGAAGCTCATCGCGGAGATGAAGGGTGTTGCCCCGCGCCGCCGTAAGGCGCAATTCCGCTGCGTGCTCGCATTCGTCCCCGATGGGAAGACGGTCCACTGCGTGGAAGGTGTCTGTCCCGGCGTCATCACGGAAGCCCCCTCCGGTGGTGGCGGATTCGGGTACGATCCGATCTTCCTGCCCGACGGGTACACGCAGACCTTTGCCGAGATGAGCGTGGCGATGAAGAACACCCTCAGTCATCGCGGCAAGGCGATCATGGCGATGAAGAAGAAGCTGGCCGAGGTTGCCTGGTGAAACGTACCGTGATCTATTCGCCCGGCGCGAACGTCTGGCGTGTCCACCCCGCAGTGAACGGCAGGCTCGTCGGCGAGCTGCGCGACACCGAGAACCGCCGGGTTGCGTTCTTTGCCCTTGCATTCCCGGAAGGGACAATGCTCTGGGAGGGGCTCACGGTGGACGAGCAGTGGTGGACCGGCATCGAGCGGGTCGAAGGCGACCTGTTGTTCATTCATGGGTTCGTCTCGCCGGACATGCCCATGCACCGCGGGATCACGGTCGTGGACATACCGACCGGCAAGCAGCTCTGGTCGCAGCCGCTCTGGACCCTTGACGTTGTGCGTGGCCGGACACTCCGCGTGCTGACGGATGGGAAAGAGTACGACCCGAACATTCTCGTCGACGCGCGCACGGGCGAAGAGATCTTCGGCGAGCCCGAGCAAACCAATGACAGTGGAGCGGAGTGGTGGACGGGCGTGACGTATCCCGAGCCGGTGACCGTTGAGCGGTGTGGCGCGCATCCGCAGGGTGCGCTCGTGCTCAAGGAATGGAACTCCGGTGAGATCGTTGGCCCTGTCGAAATGATGGACCTTCCCGAATTCTTCGTTGCCGCCACCGCTGTCCAGCGCAAGCTCCTCGGCATCTCCCGGCTCGAGCACGTGCTCGCCGTGGTGGAGAAGAAGAAGGGGAAGATCGTGCACGACGTGGTGCTCGCACGCGAAGCCAAAGGCGCCGTGATGGAGACGTGTTTCGTGCAGAAGGGCACCCTCGTGTACGTGCAGGAAAAGAAGAAGCTCTGTCTGTACAGATTGTAGGGAAGCACGCGAAGGGGACGGGGAGGCGGAGAGCTGTCGTCCGTTCGGATGGCACACTGGTGGGAAGATCCTGTTCGTTCGGTTGGCATACAGATGAGGAGATGCTGTTCGATCGGATGGGATGCTGGTGGGGATGCTCCTCCCGCCCGCTGGGATGCAATGCTGGTGACAGACCCGGAGGTATGCTCCTCCAGCGGAAACTCGTGTCGGGAGCGGCTGGATGTGTGGGAGCCCCGGTGCAGTTTCCACAAGATCCGAGTTTCCGATGGAGGAGCATACCTCCGGGTCCATTCCGAGATCCAGAAGAGTCATCGGAGATCGATTTTCAGTTAGGGAGTCCACGCTATGCCAGTACAATCGGTCATCTTCGGCCTCGTCCTCGCCGGCGCCCTCACGCTCTTCGGCCGCAGCGCCCTCCGCCTGATCGGCTATCTCCGCATCGGCAAAGCCGAGAACCGCTTCGACCGCATCGGCGAACGCATCGGGATGGTCGTGAAGATCGCCTTCGGACAGTCCAAGCTCCTGCGCGAGCCCGTCGCCGGACTCCTGCACTTCATGATCTTCTGGGGGTTCGTCATCCTGCTCTCCGCGATCGTCGAGTCGGTGCTGGAAGGCCTCGCCCCCGGCGCGAGCTTCGCGTTCCTCGGGCCGCTCTATCCGCCGCTCGTGTTCCTGCAGGACCTCATCGGATGCCTCGTCGTGCTGGCGGTCGTCGTCTCCATCCTCCGCCGGCTCATCGCGCCGCCGAAGCGCCTGCAGGTGGAAGGGCATTCCAAATGGGACGCCATCCTGATCCTCGGGCTCATCCTCACCGTGATGGTCACGATGTTCGGGCAGAACGCTGCCCGCACCATCCTGCATCCTTCGTTCGCTGACGGCGCGCGGTTCATCTCCTCGCCGCTCGCCGCGATGTTCGCGGGTATGGATGCCGGCAGCGTGGCCGTGTGGTATGGCATCTTCTTCTGGGGGCACATGCTGGCGGTGCTCGGCTTCCTGAACTATCTGCCGTATTCGAAGCACCTGCACGTCCTCACCTCCGTGCCGAACGTGTACTTCACGAACCTGGAGCCGCGCGGGGCGCTGAAGCCCATCAACCTCGCCGATGAAACCGCCACGAAGTTCGGCGCCACGGATGTGGATGACCTGAGCTGGAAGCAGCTCTTCAACGGCTATACCTGCACCGAATGCGGGCGCTGTACCGCATCATGCCCGGCCAACACCACGGGGAAGCTGCTGAATCCGCGGAAGATCTTCGTGGATATCCGTGCGCGCACAATGGAGAAGGCCCCGCTTGCCGGCATCGCGGCCGACACGGCAGAAGCAGATGTGCAGGAGGTGCTGGGGCATCAGTTGCTGGACAACTTCATCACCGAACAGGAACTCTGGGCGTGCACCACATGCATGGCATGCGTGCAGGAGTGCCCGGTGATGATCGAGCACGTGGATGCGATCGTGGATCTGCGCCGCGGGCTCGTGCTGAACGAATCGCGCTTCCCCGACGAACTGAAGGTCACGTTCTCGAACCTGGAACGGAACTTCACCCCGTGGAACTTCAGCCACTCCACGCGCGCGGATTGGGCGCAGGGGCTGGAGGTTCCGGTGATGGCGGATGTGCGGACGGCCGACGTCCTGTTCTGGGTGGGATGCGCGGGCTCCTACGACGCGCGGTACCAGAAGGTTTCCCGTGCGTTCGTGCAGCTCATGAAGATGGCCGGCGTGAACTTCGCCATCCTCGGGAACGAAGAGAAGTGCAACGGCGATCCGGCGCGGCGGATGGGGAACGAGTATCTTGCACAGACGCTGATGACCGACAACATCGCCACGCTCAACGGCTACGGCGTGAAGAAGATCGTGGTCACGTGTCCCCACTGTCTGCAGTCGCTCGGCAAGGAGTACCGCCAGTTCGGGGGCGAGTTCGAGGTCGTCCACCATGCCACCTTCCTCGAGCAGCTCGTGAAGGAAGGGAAGCTGAAGCTGCGCCAGAGTGCGCAGGGGACGGTCACCTTCCACGACCCGTGTTACCTCGGGCGCTATAACGGCGAGTATGATGCCCCGCGCGAGCTCATCGCCGCCGTCAACGGCGCTCAGCCTGCCGAGATGCGGCGGTCGCACGACAAGAGTTTCTGCTGCGGCGCGGGCGGCGGACGGATGTGGATGGAGGAGCGGGAAGGGAAGCGCGTGAACATCGAGCGCACGGAAGAAGCGCTCGAACTCAAACCCGATGTGATCGGTACCGGCTGTCCGTTCTGCATGACCATGCTGACGGACGGCATCAAAGAAAAGGGCGCAGCGGAACAGGTGGCGGTGAAGGATATCGCCGAACTCCTGCTGGAGGCTGTGGAGCCGCCCGCCCGGGCATGAGGAACAGGTGAAACACCCCGACTATCGAGAGATCGCCAAGCGGTTCCGCCATAACGATGCATGGTCGGATACGGTACCGCTGTCGTATGCCGACGAAAATGTGGACCTGTATTATCTGGAACACCGGTCGCGGCACGCATCGTACCTCATGGGACAGGAAGGCTATGTCTGTCCCGAGCATGGACTGGAGTTCCCCGCCGAGCCGACGATCGGCGAGCCGATCGACTGCCGTATCGAGGAGAACAGCGTGTTCCGCTTTCCGCTGCTGCGAGAACACAGCACGGGCCCGTTGCGGAAGCACGACCATGTGGTGATCCTGCTGCACGGGCTGAATGAACGGAGCTTCACCAAGTACATCCCGTGGGCATATCAGATCTGGACGAACGCGCAGATCCCCGTGGCGATGTTTCCGCTGCCCTTCCACATCAACCGGGTGCGCCGGGAGTGGGCGGAGGAGCAGCAGGATATCTACCGGCGGCGTCAGGAGATCCCGGGGAACGAGTTCGCGCACCGCTTCAACGCGGTGATCAGTGAGCGCCTCGGCGTCCACCCCGAACGGTTCATCTGGGGTGCGTTGCAGGCGTACTGGGACCTCATCGATCTCGTGGCGGAGATCCGTGCCGGGAGGCATCCGCACTTCACCGCGGATGCACGTGTGGATGTGCTTGGTTTCTCCGCGGGCGGATATGTGGCGCTCGCGCTGCTGCTGGAGAACCACAAGGGGTGGTTCGCGCAGAGCCGGGGAGTGATCTTCGCATCGTGCGCCGCGATCAGGGACGTGAACCTGTCGTCGATCCTGATCCTGGACCACGCCGCGGAAGTGGCGCTGATGAAGATGTACGTGAAGTACCGCGACAAGATGATGTCGGGCCGTTGCAAGCACTGGCTCGAGCATCACAGCGAAGCCTCCTGGTTCAACGCATTTCTTGGCCTCATGCCCAACCGGGCCCGTTTGGACGCGCGGTTGAAGGAGCTCGCGCCAAGGCTTCTGGCGATCGCGGGGACGGAAGATCAGGTGATGCCCGCGGGAGCGATGATGAATGCGTTACAGGGGATCCGGCGCGATACCGGCGTCCCGCTCCTTGAACTGCCGATCGGCATCCATGAGAACCCGTTCTCGTGTCCGGATTACGGACAGCGCGAACGGGCGATGATCACGGAGTTCCTGGATATCGAGCGGTATGGCAGTGCGTTCGATAGCTTTCTGGAGAAGGCCTGTGCCCATTACGGGGCGCGGCCGTGACCGTTCACGCGTGTGACATGTAATGATATGACGAAAGGCCATTCATGACCTATGTGACCTACATCGAGATCCTCGTCGGACTTGCGCTGCTTGCGTTCGGCAGGAAAGGACTCGGGTTGCTCCTCGGGGCGGTCGGGTTCTTTGCGGGACTCACGATTGCCACGCAACTGTTCGGGAACGCATCATCGACCGTGCTGATCATCGCAGCCCTCGTCGGCGGCGGTATCGGCGTGTTCATCGCGTTCTTCGTGCAGAAGGTCGCGGTGGTGGTCGCCGGCGTGTTTGGCGGTGCCTATACGGGATACGTGATCGCGATGCAGGCGGGATGGGGAGCCGAGACGTTTCCCTGGATCCCCATGGCGGTGGGCGCGGTGATCGGCGTGATCCTCGCCTTCTTCATCGTCAAGTGGGCGCTGATCCTGCTGTCGTCGATCTTCGGCGCCTATCTGGTCGTCCATGCCCTCCATGTGGGGGGCTTCCTGGAATCCATCATCTTCATCGCCCTGGTGATGGGCGGGATACTCTTCCAGGCGCGGTCGGGCAAACCCAAAGCCCAGCCGCAGCAATAGGTGTGACCGTGCATTGCGGCCGCGAGAAGCGGCCGGGTGGATCTCTCTTTTCGAAAGCAAGGTGATGGTATGATGCAGTCGTGGACCATACGGTTGATCATTGCAAATGTGGTGATCTTCATCCTGTCCTATGCCGCTCCCGGGATCCGGCAACAGTTCGCCATGGTGCCGGCGGAGATCCTGCAGTATCCCTGGACGCTCGTCACGTACATGTTCCTGCATGCCGACACCTTTCACCTCCTGTTCAATATGCTCGGACTCTTCTTCTTCGGACCACGGCTCGAAGCGGAGATGGGCGGACGCGACTTCCTTCTGTTGTACTTCATCGCGGGGATGGGCGGCGCGCTGCTCTCGTACATCACCCCGCATACACCCATCATCGGTGCTTCGGGCGGCGTGTACGGCGTCTTCCTCGCCTTCGCTCGCTTCTGGCCGCGTGAGCAGATCCTCATCTGGGGCATCATTCCCGTGGAGGCGCGCACGCTTGTGATCGTCATGACCGCCATGAGCGTCTGGGGAGGGTTCAGCGGCGGTGGGAATACGGCACACTGGGCGCATCTGGGCGGGTTCGTGGGTGGGTATCTGTATCTCGTCCTGCGCGACCGCAAGTCGCGGGCGCGCCGGTTGAAGTTCATCGTACCGCTCCCGTCCTTCGGGCAAACGGATGTGCAGCGGTGGCGGTCCATTGACCGCACGGGCATGCATGAGGTGAACCGTTCGGAATTCGACCGCATCATGGCGAAGATCGACACCGCCGGCATCGAACAGCTCACCCCGCAGGAACAGCAGTTCCTCGAACGGTTCAGCCGTCTATGACATCGCGCGAACGCGTCACTGCCGCCCTCCTGCGTCAGCCGGTGGACCGTGTGCCGGTCTTCATGTGGTTCCATCCCGACACGGCGGCCATTCTTGCGAAGCATCTGGGCATCGCCCCCCATCAGGTGGATGAAGCGATGGGGAACGACGTACGGCAGGTGTGGGTGGGGAACAACTATGCCATGGAGGGGATCGTCCATGAGCACGAAGGGGAGACCCACACGGATGCGTGGGGCATCACGTGGGTACGCGAAGGGCAGTTCAACCAGGTGCGGCACTCTCCGCTCGCACAGGCATCCGAAGAAGAGCTCGCTGCGTATACATTCCCGTATGGCGCGATCCCGCATCTGATGCAGCAGCTCGAGCGGATCCGTCCGTATGCCGGCACCAGCTTCATCGGGGCTGATGTCTCCCCCTGTCTCTTCGAACTTCTCTGCCGCGTCCGCGGCATGGAGCAGGCCATCGAGGACCTGGCACTGCAGCCGGAGGTCTCCGCCTCGCTGTTCGGGCGGGCAACGGAGTTCTCGCTCGCACTGACCGATGCAGCGTTCAGGACGTTGCCGCTGGATTGGCTCTGGACGGGCGACGATGTGGCCGGGCAGCAGTGCATGATGATGAACCCCCGCCAGTGGCGCTCGCTCATCAAACCCCACCTCGCCCGCATCGTTGCGGCCGGTGCAACCCGCAACGTGCCCGTTGCCTACCATTGCTGCGGGGCCATGCGCGACATCATCCCCGACCTCATCGAGATCGGCATCACCGTGCTCAACCCCATCCAGCACGGCTGCTCCGGCATGGATGCCGCCGCGCTCAAACGGGACTTTGGCGCGTCGTTGACTTTCATGGGCGGGCTCGACACCATCGGGCTCATCCCCCGCGGGAGCGCAGGCGACGTGTATGCCGCGACACGCGATCTCATCGAGGTCATGACCGCGGATGGCGGCGGGTTCATCCTTGCCGCGTCGCACACCATTCCGCCCGAAACTCCGGTGGCCAACATCTTTGCGATGTACGCCGCGGCCGGTATCACGGGCGAAGAGATCTTCGGCAATGCCGTCACTATCCGGTCGCGCCGCTGAGCGCTTCATTGCTCACAGTTCACCGCCAGGGGTTCTACCGCCGACCGTTCCATCGGTAGCAGTTGCGCCGTGACGGTCTCGCTGTGCCGGTGTCACCGCTGACGGTTTGCCGCTGGTCGTTTCACCGTTGGTGCACGGTGCGTTTGATAACCCCTTGAAAAGGCGTATCTTCCTTGGACCCCGCATGCGGGGTCCTTCCGGCGACACCCCCTTTTTCACCGGCCGCCATCGCACCTGACAACCTAAGGAACGCTTCCATGTTCTCCGCAGTCCGCAGACTTCTTGCCCTCAGCATCGTCACCATCTCGCTTGCCTGGAGCGCCGTGCCTTCGCTCGACGGTTCCTGGGAGGCGATGAAAGCGAAGAGCACCGATATCGATCTGTATGGTACCCTGTTCGTCCGTATCACCACCACGCCGTCGCACGTCACCCTCGTCCGCCAGTTCGGCACCGTCCGCCGTTTCGTGGATTCTCTCGTTCTGCCGTTGAACGGGAGCGTGGTCCAGGTGCCCGTGACCGAGCGCGCCTTCCCGACCAACGTCTTCATGGGGCTCTCCATGGTGGCCGGCTCGAAACGCGCCGTGCATGTGGTGCCGGGAAAGGACGGGCTCATCGTGGAAGAGACGTTCCGCCTGCGCGGGTCGCAGGGTGAAACGTCCGTCACCGCGCGCCACCGCTTCACCACCGCCGGGACCGGTGAGGTTCTGACGTATGCCGTTGAGCGATCCACACGTACCTCGGGTCCGCCGACCGTCTACCAGTTGAAGAAGGTGGGTTGGAAGCAGGCGTATGTGCTGACGCTGGAGGATAACTGGGAGATCGGCGGCAAGCTTCCCGTGAATGCCATGCTGATCAGTCTGCAGGGCGTGGTGAACAAGAATGGCCCCCTCATGTACATCATGTATCCGGAGGACTGGCCGTTCACCTACGTCACTTCCGTGTTCGGGTTCTATCGCGACACCCGGAACTATTCGTTCCAGGAGCTCAGGACCGCCGAAGTTGCCATCACCACCCTGAAGCAGTTTGTCAAAGGGTATATCGTGTGGGACAAGAAGGTACGCAACTCACTGACCGTTGCGTTCACCATCGCCGGGCTCGAAAGTGCGGTGGTGGTGAGCGAAGAGCTGATCCCGATGGTGGAAAAGGCCGGGCTGAAGAAGGTTGTGGATCTCCGTGGAACGTTCGCGGGCATGAACGACACGCAGATCTATACCTGGGCCTACGACAGGTACTGGGCACGCTGCAACAAGGAGTTCATCATCTGGATGGGCGGTGAGTTCGGCGAGGTGATGAAGCCCGCGGTCGCCGATTGGGGCATCTATAAGGGCGCGTTCTTCAGCGACCTCTCCTGCCGTCTGACGGATACGACGGAATACCGGCTGGCTGACAGGCTCCTCTCTGAAATGAAGCCGATGTCGCTGGTGATGGGGTGGCATTCGTACAAGAAGGACCTCGAACGTGAGTTCGTCACGCTCACATCGCGCTACGGCCACCGGGTGGAAGGGCTGCATACGCTTCCAGACCTGAGTTTCAGCGCACAGGTGCCGGCGTCACCCGGGTTCGCGTACAAGAACAACCATACGATCGTTCCGGGGAAGACCTACGTGCCGGAGAAGAAGGTCTATGTGACGTGTGTGCAGACCGACGGCATCGGGTTGGGCGCGTGGCTCAAGCCCGGACGAGGCGAGATCCCCTATGCATGGGAAGTGCTGACCAACTACACCTGGATGGCACCGGCGATGGCGGAGTACTTCTATACCCTGGCAACGCCGAACGATTACTTCATCGGATGCCTGTCCGGCCCCGGCTACATGTATCCGAAGGCCGTGCCGCCGCCGCTACTCAAGAAGCTCATCGCCATTTCGCGTGAGCAGATGAAAGAACTCGACCTCCGGGTCTTCGAGACGATGGATTACTCCGAAGGCGCAACGGTGGAAGGGAACACCGACCTGCCGGAGGATATCGTGAAGATGTACTACGATGGCCTGCCGGAATCGATCGGGTTCATCAACGGCTATGCGCCATCGCATACGTTCGCCGTCCGCAACGGGCGGCCGTTCCTGTCGTACGACTACTATCTCTCGCCCGAGCGCCCCGAAGGGGATGCCGTTGCAGATCTTCAGGAACTGGCGCGGGTGAATCCGGCCAGGCCGTATTTCCTGCTCGTCCACATCCGCGAATCCAGCGACATCAAGCGGGTGAAGGGGATCCTGGACAAGCTCGGGCCGGAGTTCGAGGTCGTAGCGCTCGACAAGTTCCTTGTGATGGCCGGCCAGCAGCCGACATTCAAGGAGCGGTTCAAGACCACCGGACATTGACCTATCATTGAGATGACCATGAAACGTATCATGTATTCTGTGCTTGGTGCCGCCGTGGCGATGATGCTGCTGGCGGGCGGCGTATATGCCGCGGGCATCGATGGCGAGTGGAAGATGCTTCGCGAGAAGAGTTCGGGGATCGAGCTCTACAACACCGTGGCACTGAAGATCGTGCTCGCGGGCAACGCGGTGACCATCCAGCAGACGTGGGGCGGCGGACGTGCATTCCGGGATACCGTGACGTTGCCGGTGGATGGGAAGGTGCACACTGCGGCCGTCCGCGACCGCGTGTGGCCGACGAACGTCTTCATGGGCGTACGCCTCAAGCCGGGCTCCACACGCGAGCTCTCCGCGCGGTGGGAAAAGAAGGGCGAGACGCTGGTGGTGACCGAGAAGTACCCGCTGCTGGTATCGCAGGGTGAGCGGTCGCTCACCACCGAGCACTGGTTCACGCTGTCGGAGAACGGCACGATCCTCACGTGGAAGCAGGTGCGCCCCACGCGTCCGAAGGGTTCCATGCCGACGTACACGTTCACCCGCGCCGATGTGCGGCAGGCGTACATGATGAAGCTGGCGGACAACTGGGCCATCGATGGCAAGCTGCCGGTGCATGCGATGCTGATCAGTCTGCAGGGGCTGGCGAATACCGGCGGACCGCGGCTCTACTTCGTGTATCCCGAAAAATGGGACTTCCTGTTCACGCCGTCGGTGCTTGAATTCTACAAGAACAAGCACCAGTATGCGTTCACGGAACTCACCACGCCCGAGAGTGCGCTGAACACGTTCAGGCAGTACGTCAAGGGGTACGTGGTGTGGGACAAGAACGTCCGGACGTCGCTGATCGTCGCCTTCACCATCGCCGGGCTGGAGAAGGCGGTCGTGGTGAGCGAGGACCTCATTCCCATGGCGGAGGCCGCGGGATTGAAGCCGGTGATGGACCTGCGTGGAACATTCGCCGGCCAGAGTGATGTTCAGATATATCAATGGGCCTATGACCGGTACTGGGACCGGTGCAGCCGGGAATTCGTGGTGTGGATGGGCGGTGAAAGCGGAAAGATCATGAAGCCGGGCGTCGCGGATTTCGGGATCCTGAAGCAGGCGTTCTTCACGGACCTTTCCACCGAACCCGTGGACTCCGCGGAGTATGCGCTCGCAAAGAAGATCATGTCCGGCCAGAAGCCGATGTCCATGGTGATGGGATGGCATTCCTACGCCAAGGACAAGGAACGGGACCACGTCCGCCTCGCATCCAGTTACACCCTCCGCGTGGATGGACTCCACACACTCCCGAACATGAGTTTCAGCAGTCAGACCACCGTGACCCCGGGCTTCACGTTCAAGAACAACCATACCGTCAAACCCGGCGTCACCTATACACCCGGCAAGAAGGTGTACATCACCTGTGTGCAGACCGACTGTCTCGGCCTCGGTGCATGGCTGAAGCCGGGGCGTGGCGAGATCCCCTATGCATGGGAAGTGACGATGAACTGGGTATGGCTTGCGCCCACGATGCTCGAATACTTCTATGGCATGGCGACCCCGAACGACTACTTCATCGGTTCGCTTGGAGGGCCGGGGTACATGTACCCGAAGGCCATTCCGCCGGCCGCGTTGCCGGGAGCGGTGGCGAAGGCGCGTGAGCTGATGCAGCAGCTCGATCTGAATGTCTTTGAGATCATGGACTATTCCGAAGGGGCGACGGTGGAGGGGAACTCCGACGTCACGCCCGAGGTCATGGACGCGTTCTACAAAGGGATGCCCGATGCGATCGGTTTCCTGAACGGGTATGCGCCGTCGCATTCGTTCATGGTGCGTGATGGGCGCCCCCTGTTGTCGTTCGACTATTACCTTTCCGAGACCCGGCCCGAGGAGGATGCGGTCGCGGACCTCAAGGAACTCGCCGCGCTGAATGAGACGCGCCCCTATTTTCTGGTGATGCACGTGCGCCAGTGGAGCGACATCCGCCGCGTGAAGGGTATCCTGGACAAGCTCGGCTCCGACTTCGCGCTGGTGCCGCTCGATGTGTTCCTGAAGATGGCCGGCACACAGCCGACCTTCAAAGAACATCTTCTCATACGATGAGGCAATGATGCGTCGCAACTGGTCGGCAATGTGTGTGATGACGGAACGCCGTGTGCGGTATGCTGCACTGTGCAGCATGGTGCTGCTCGGCGCCGGCCGGTGTTCTGCGCAGAATCTGTGGGACCTCTTCTCGAACACGTTCACCACGAACGTGCTCGCCTGGAGCCGGTACAACGACAATCCTGTTTTTGGCACCACCGGCACGACCTGGAAGAGCCGGGGCGTGGGGAGCCCGGAACTGCTCCTGTTCAAGACGAAGACCCTGCTGTTCTTTCACGGCACGGGCGTGCTGGGTGGATCCACCACGCCGATGAACAGGATCGGTGTGGTGGAGGTGGAGGATTTTGGAGCGGGCCGGCTCACGCTCAAGGAGATCAACCGGGGGCTTCCGGTGATCGATGCCGGGGCAGCGGGTGCCTTCGACCGGAACGGCGCATCGACACCGGCGGCGGTCCTGTTCAAAGGGCAGATCCATCTGTATTATGCGGGGACCGGTGACAGCGCGCAGACCATCGGACTCGCGGTGAGTGCGAACGGGGAGCAGTACGTCAAGGTCGGCCCCGTCATCAGCGGCAGTTCGCCGGACCTCGTCGTCCTGGGTGATACGCTGTACATGGTCTTCCAGCGCCTGCACCGCGATGGGTACAGGATGCATCTGGCCTTCTCCACTGATGGACGCAAGTTCTACGAGATCGGCGATCAGCCGGTGTTCCAGGGGAAGACGGGAGACTGGGATGCACAATCGATCACCTCCCCCCGCATCTGGGCTTCCGCCGGCTGGGTCTATCTGATGTATGGAGGGAGTGCGGGTGACACGGACGAGCCGGAGTTCTTCGGGCTGGCGCGATCGAAGGACCTCACGCACTGGGACCGTCATCCCGGGAACCCGATCTTTGGCGCAGGCATCCACGGTGGGCCGGACGGCGGAGCGATATGGACACCGGCACTCTTCGAGAACGATACCTGGATCGTGCTTCTGTACGAGGGGAGCGTCGGACATCATTTCTGGGGAGGGCGTTCATCCATCTGTATGGCCTGGGTCCCCAAGCGGTGACACCAACTCTCATCTGACCACCGGAGGTTCTCCATGAAGCGTCCGCTCATCGTGTCGCTGCTCTGTGTCCTCTTCTGCGCGTTGTTCCTCCCTCCCGTCCTTGCCGGGCCGCTGCGTGAGCATCCCGACCTTGCGCCGAAGATCGCACTCTTGGAGCAGTGGATCGAGGCCCAACGCACCTATCGGAGCATCCCCGGCCTTTCCATCGCGGTCGTGCATGACCAGGAGATCGTGTGGTCGCGCGGTTTCGGCGTCGCCGACCTGACGACGAAGGCGCCGGTAACGCCAGGAACGGTGTTCCGCATCGCGTCGATCACGAAGACGTTCACCGCGACGGCGGTCATGCTCCTGCGCGACCGCGGGAAGCTGCGCCTGGACGATCCCGTGAGCGCGCATCTCCCGTGGTTCACGTACAAGAACCGGCATGCCGACGGTCCCGTGGTCACCATCCGTCAGCTGCTGACGCATACCTCCGGCCTGCCACGCGAGGCGGCATTCCCCTATTGGACCGACCATATCTTTCCGACGCGCGAGCAGATGATCGCGGCGTTCCACGATCAGGAGAGTGTCTTCGAACCCGAGACACGGTACAAGTATTCGAATCTGGGCATGGCGATCCTGGGTGAGATCGTTGCGGCGGCATCCGGCATGCCGTACGATGCGTTCGTGACGAAGAACATCCTGGAGCCGCTCGGGATGGCGAGCACCAGCGTCCATCCGCAGGAGGCGCTCCGCGGACGGTGGGCCACAGGGTATGACCGGAAACTGGACGACGGTTCGCGCAAAGCGGTCGACATGTTGGATGCGCGCGGGCTGGTTTCCGCCGCGAACATTTCCTCGACGGTGGAGGATCTCGGGCGGTGGGCGTCGTTCCACATGCTCGAAGGAAAGAACACTCCCGGACAGGTGCTGAAGGGGAGCACGCTGCGCGAGATGCATCGTGCGCAGTGGGTGAACAAGTCGTGGACAGGCGGGGCGGGGCTCGGCTTTTCGGTGTCGAAGGGTGACGGGCGTTCTACGTATGGCCATGGTGGATGGGTGGGAGGGAACCGGTCCCAGTTCACGGTCAGTCCGAAAGAGAAGGTTGCCGTGATCGTGATGGTGAATGCCGACGATGGCGAGCCGGGCTTCTTTGCCGCGCGTGCGATGGCGATGCTTGCCCCCGCGATCGCGAAGATCACTGCTGTGCCCGCGCCGCCGGCGAAGTTCGACCCGGCGTGGCAGAAGTATACCGGTACCTACACGGACCCCGCGGGATGGGAGACGAAGGTGCTGATCATGGACAACAAATTGATGATGTACGGGTTCAGCTATCCACCCGAGGATGATCCGATGGGGTCGTTGTCCGAGTTGGCCTACGAGAAGGACGGTGTCTTCCGTGTGAGTGGTGATGACGGGAGCGGGGAGCTGGTGTACTTTGAGATGGGGGCGGACGGGAAGGTGGCGAGGATCAAAGCGGAAGAGAACTTCCTCTACCCGAAGAAGTAGGTGCCCGGACCCGCCGGGCATAGTGACGGACCGGTCCGGCGGTCACACCGTGCGTTCACATCATTTGTGAAGAAGGGTGTTCACTCGATGAGAAGCTTCACGACCATGGTGCTCTCCATGTATGCCGGCAGGATAGGTGTGTTGCTCCTCGCTCTCGCCGCCGGACCAGTTGACGCGGCGGGCCAGGACGGTCTTCCGTACGTCGACATGACCATCGGCAATGTCGGCCTCATCCTTGAGCCGACCCGGCCGGCGGTGCAATTGCCCAACCAGATGATGCGCATCTATCCTGACCGTCGGGACTACCTCGATGATCAGATCTCCTGTTTTCCGCTGGCCGTGATCTCGCACCGGATAGCGAAGGCCTTCACGATCAAGCCCGCGGTCGGCGTCGTGACCGACGAGGGTCTGAAGGCACGGATGACATGGGATCATGATCTGGAGATCAACCGGCCCTGGTATTGCTCGACCTCATTGATCGACATGGGAGTGAGGGTGGAGTATGCCGTGGGGGCGCGCTCGGCGATCTTCCGCTTCACGTTCCCGGACACGGCGCAGAAGCACGTGCTGCTGGGGCATTATCATCCGGGTGGAGCCTTTCAGGTGAACGGCCGTGAGATCTCCGGCCACGAGAAGTTCAAGAACGTGACGGTGTATCTCTACGGCCAGAGCAGTGCACTGCCCGGCGTCGATGGACCCGTGGGAGAGAACCTGCATCTCACCTTCCCGGCGAAGGCTCCGAAAGAAGTGGAATTCCGCTATGCTATTTCGTTCGTCAGCCAGGAACAGGCGCGCATCAATTTCCGCAACGAGGTGGAAGGGGTTGCGTTCGCGGAACTCTGCCGGCGGGGGAAGCGGCATGGTCGAAAGTGATCAACCAGATCACCGTACGCGGCGGCACCGAGGCGTGGAAACGGAGTTTCTATACTGCCCTGTGGCGCTCTCACGAACGCATGGTAAACATTTCGGAATCGGGGTCCTACTTCAGCGGTTTCGACAACAGTGTACACGCGGAGAGCCGGCCGTTCTACGTGGATGACTGGTCCTGGGACACGTATCTGGCCCATCACCCTTTGCGCATGGTCCTTCATCCGGCCATGGAAGCCGACATGCTGCAGTCGTATGTGCGGATGTATCAGCAGAGCGGTTGGATGCCGACCTTCCCGGTCATCTATGGTGACCACGCCTGCATGAACGGCTTTCACTCCTCCGTGGTGTTCCTGGATGCCTGGCGGAAGGGGATCAGGGACTTCTCTGTGGATAGCGCCTTTGCCGGGATGCTAAAGAACGGGGATCATGCCACGATGGTACCCTGGCGCAACGGCCCACGGTGCGATCTGGACAACTTCTATGAGGCACGTGGATACTTTCCGGCACTTCATCCCGGCGAGAAGGAGACGGAGCCACTGGTGGATACCTGGGAGAAGCGGCAATCGGTGGCGGTGACCCTGGGAGCGAGCTACGACGATTGGGCCGTGGCCGGGATGGCATCGGAGCTCGGGCGTAAGGACGTGGCGGCGCGGTATCAGGCGCGCTCACGGAATTATCAGAATCTCTGGCACGCAGACAAGCGCATGTTCATGCCCAAAGATGATCGGGGGACGTGGATCGCGATCGACCCCGCGTTCGATGGCGGCATGGGTGGGCGTGACTACTATGATGAGAACAACGGCTGGACCTATCTCTGGCAGGTTCAGCACGATATTCCCGGCCTCATTGAACTGCTCGGCGGGAAGAGTGGATTCGAGGCGCGGCTTGACCAGCTCTTCCGCGAAGGGCTGGGGAGGAGCAAGTACAGTCTCTGGGCAACGTTCCCTGACGCCACCGGGCTGGTGGGGCAGTTCTCGATGGGGAACGAACCCAGCTTTCATATTCCGTACCTCTTCAATTTCACCGACGCGCCCTGGAAGACACAGAAATGGACCCGCTTTCTTCTCGAAACATGGTTCAACGATACGGTCTTCGGCATCCCCGGCGACGAGGACGGCGGTGGGATGTCCGCATTTGTCGTCTTCAGTGCGATGGGGTTCTATCCCGTCACACCTGGCGTGCCGGTCTATGCCATTACGAGTCCACAGTTCTCCGAAGTGACCATCCGTCTGGAGAATGGCCGCACGTTCCGCGTCGAGGCGCACAACAATTCGCCCACGAACAAGTACATTCAGCGCGCGAAGCTCAACGGTGCGAAGCTCGGGACGCTGGCGTTCTCGCACAGCGATCTGATGAAGGGTGGAGTGCTGGAGCTGGAGATGGGGCCGTTGCCGCGCGTGCAGGGACAGAACTAACGTACACTCATCGTTCCGTACCATGGGAAGGGAGAACCGGATGCGCCTCTCAGGAAAACAGATCGCGATCCTTGTCGCTGACGGGGTTGAAGAGCTGGAATACTTTGTCCCCCTAATGCGGCTGGAGGAGGAAGGGGCGGAGGTGATCTCAGCGGCCCCCGATGTGGACACCGTTCGCGGCAAGAATGGCCTGGAGATCCAACCCTCGGCACGGATCGATTCGCTTCATGCCCGGGATCTTTTCGCGTTGGTCATCCCGGGAGGCTGGGCCCCCGACAAACTCCGCCGCTCTGTCCATGTCACGGATCTGGTGCGGGATATGGATATGGCGGGGAAACCGGTCGGGATCATCTGCCACGGAGGCCTGGTGGCTATCTCGGCAGGCATCGTCCGGGGTCGTCACGCGACAGGCTCACTTGGGATCAAGGACGACCTGATCAACGCCGGGGGGCTCTGGGTGGATCAGCCTGCGTTTCGTGAAGGTCATCTGGTGTGGGGACGGGTCGTTGCCGACATCCCCGCATTCTGCCGTGAGTTGGTCGCCGCTCTGTCGGAGGCGGCCGGGGCAAGAGTGAAATGATGAGAACGTTCCCGCAGTACTACGTTCGCACACTCTGCGTGCGTTCGTTCTGCGTCAACGTGAAGACATGCCGCAGGAGCGCTTCGCCGGCCGATGTGAGCGTCTGGTTCCGGCGGAGCATCACCTTCCGTGCGACGTCGATGCATTTGTCGATCGCGTAGGTCTCGATCCCTTCTGCCCCTCCCCACGAGAACGCCGGGATGTATTTCGGTGGGAACCCCGCACCGAAGACGTTGCTCCCCACGCCCACCACCGTGCCGGTGTTGAACATGGTGTTGATCGCGCTCTTGGCATGGTCGCCCATGATCACGCCGACGAACAGCGAACCGCTGTCCACTTCCGTGCCGTTGATCGTGACACGCACCGAGCCGTAGTTGTTCTTCAGGTCGCTGTTGTTCGTATCCGCGCCGAGGTTCACCCACGGGCAGAGGTAGGCATGGCCCAGAAAGCCGTCGTGCTGTTTGTTGGCGAAGCCATGCAGGATCGATCCTTCCACCTCGCCACCCACTTTGCACATGGGGCCGATGGACGTGTTCTCGTAGATCTTCGCGCCGATCTTGATCAGCGAGCCGCCTCCTACGAATGCCGGCCCTTCGATCACCGCGTTGGGGAATATGCGGACGTTCGCACCGATCACGATCGGTCCCTTCTCGGCGTCCAGCACTGCCCCCGGTTTGATGATGCTGCCACGGCCGACGGTGATCGCGCCGGGGTTCACCAGATGCGCTCCGTCGTAGAGTTTCACTCCCTCCAGGTGAGGTGCATTGCCCGCGATCAGCGCCGCGTCATCGGTGATCGCCCCACCGTTGGCATTCACGAGGTCCCAGGGGTAGCGGATGAGCGTGCACGCCACATCCACCCGCGGCAAGGCTGTCAGCGCGGCGAGATCCGGGAGCCCGTCGGCGTCCGTTCCCAGTCCGCGCAGTGTCTGTTCGGACGCGCGAACGGCGACGATGGTGTGGTTGTGCACAAAGACCGTGTCCGGGCCTTCGGGAATGATGTGGCGCGCAAGTACCGCATTGGCAAGGACCCGTCCGTTCACGAAGAGGCATGAACCGGTAGCCGGAGCGTTCAACGGCCGGTCGGGGTGTTCCTCCTGCATCAGGGGAGCAGGTAGGAGCGGCAGGCGAGGCGGACCTTTGAGCCGGGCCAGGAGTGTTCGATCTTCTGTCCGAGCGTCAGGATCCCGCAGCGCAGGTCCCATACCGGCCTGAGGGCCGCCAGGGGCAGAAGGTTCGCATACTGCCCGTCTTCGAAGATGCAGAGCGTTTTCGTCATGATGACCCGAAAGTAGCCAGAAGCGGAACGAAACGCAAGCGTTGCAGGTCTGCCCCCATTGTGCTACTTTGAGCAGTATGAATGAACAGACCCCCGCCCCGCGCCGCGAGCTCTCCCTGCTGCAGACCGCTTCCCTCGTGGTCGGCACGGTCATCGGATCCGGTGTTTTCCTGAGTCTTCCCATCGTCGCACGCATCGGCCAGACGCCCCTCCTCACGGTTGCCATCTGGTTCCTGGGTGGCGTTGTCTGGATCCCGCAGATCCTCATTCTGGCGGAGATGGGCACGGCCTATCCGATCCAGGGCGGGGCCTACTACTATTTGCAGAAGGCGGGCTCACCGTTCCTGGCGTTCTTTTACACCTGGACCGCCTTTCTGACCAGCGACACGCCGACGCTCACGATCGTGGCGCTCGGCGCCATCGCTGCTCTGAAATTCTTCTCGCCCGTCTTCGCCGATCCCGTCATCTCCCGTGGCCTGGCCGCCGTGCTCATCATCGGATTGGCGCTGCTGCATTACCGGAGTGTGCGCACCGGCGGGAACCTGCAGATCCTCCTCACGGTTGCGAAGCTCGCGCCGCTCCTCGGGATCGTCGTCATCGGCATGTTCTTCATGGGTTCGGGGAACCTGGCGGGCGGCGTGATGCCGGCCACCACGTTCGGGCTTGCCACCGTCATCACCGCCGGCATCTCGTCCACGTTGTGGTCGTACGCCGGATTCACGAATATCCTGTACATGGCCGGCGAGGTGAAGCGGCCCGAGCGGACGTTGCCCCTTGCGCTGATCGGCTCGCTCTTCTTCATCATGATCTCATATACCCTCATCTCCCTCTGCACGTCCGCCATTGTGCCCTGGCATGATCTCATTGCAGAAGGCGATTTCGTGAATCCGTTCCGGTATATCGGCATAGGCGCCGGCGTGGCGGGAGCGGTCTTCGCCGTCGCGGTGTTCATCTCGATGGTGGGTGTGCTCAACGCCAGCCTCATGGTCCAGCCGCGGCTGGAGTATGCCATCGCACGGGATGGGTTGTTCTTCTCGGTGTTCGGCCATCTGCATCCGAAGTATCTGACGCCCGATCATTCCATCATGATCCAGGCCGTGCTGGCGGTGGTGCTCTTTCTGCTCGGCGACATCGAGAACATGATCGGGTACTTCACGCTGTCGTATGCCCTGCAGAACGGCATCGTCTACGGGGCGATCTTCTTCCTCCGTGGGAGGGATGACTACAAGCCATCGTACCGCTCGCCATGGTGGCAGGGGATGGCAGCGCTGGCGATCCTCTCGCAGTTGTACGTGGCGGTCGGCACGTTCCTCGCCTATCCCGCGGCAGGATTGCTGGCGTCGCTCGGGTTGATCCTTTCCGGCCTGCCGGTGTATCTGTACTACAATTCCCGTAAACGTGTCCGCATGGAACCCTCATCATGATCTGCTTCATCAACGCACGAGTACACACCGTTGATCCCCGGCATCCATCGGCGGAGGCCGTCGTGGTCAGGGACCGGCATATCGTTTTCGTCGGTTCCACTCCGGATGCCCGCCGCTTCGCGGGCACCGCCGCGGAGACCATCGACCTCGGGGGGAGACTTCTGCTCCCCGGCTTCATCGACGACCATGTGCACTTCGTCCTGGGGGGCGAGGCGGTCAGCGGACTGGATACCCGCACCTGTGCGAGCAAAGCGGAGTTCATTGCGGCGCTGCAGACATTCGTGGACACGCACCGTGGTGCATGGGTGAAGGGCGGCGACTGGGACCACGAGCACTGGGCGGAGAAGATCCTGCCGCGGAAGGAGTGGGTGGATCCGTTCTCACAGGACACCCCGTTGTTCCTGCCGCGCTTCGATTGGCACATGGCGCTCGCGAACAGCGCCGCGCTCGCGGCCGCCGGCATCACACGTGCAACACCTGATCCGGTCGGCGGCAAGATCGAGCGCGACCCAGCCACGGGCGAGCCGACCGGCATCGTGAAAGATGCCGCCATGGATCTCGTGCTCGCCTGCATCCCGAAGCCCACGGCCGCCGATCTCGAACGGCGCGTGCGCGATGCGCTGGTCGTTGCGCGGAAGAACGGCGTGACCTCGATCCACGACATCGCCGAACCGTCGCACATCCCGGTCTACCGGAAGCTGGCGGATGCCGGCGAACTGACCTGCCGCATCTTCGCCCGGCTGCCTCTCTCGGGGCATCGCGCCATCGCGGAACAGAGGATCACGCACCATGCCGGCGATGCGTTCCTCCGGTTGGGTTCAATGAAAGCATTCTCGGATGGCTCGCTGGGATCCACTACGGCGTGGTTCTTCGAGCGGTATCTCAATGAGGACACGTGCGGGCTCCCCATGGAAGTGCTCTCCGATGGCCGCATGCGTGCGTGGGCGCTCGAAGCCGACCGGAACGGTTTGCAGCTTTCCATCCATGCCATCGGCGACCGCGCGAACAGCGCTGTGCTGGATATCTTCGAGGAGGTCGTGCGGACCAACCCGGCATGGGACAGGCGGTTCCGGATCGAGCATGCGCAGCATCTCCGGCCGGAAGATATCGCACGGTTCGCGGCCCTGGGGGTGATCGCGTCCGTGCAGCCATACCACGCCATCGATGATGGTGTCTGGGCTGCATCACGCATCGGTGCTGACCGGGTGAAGATGACGTATGCGTTCCGCTCCATGCTGGATGCGGGGGTGCATGTATGCTTCGGGAGCGATTGGACCGTGTCTCCGTTGCATCCCCTCGGAGGGATCTACGCGGCCGTCACCCGCCGCACGCTGGACGGGAAGAACCCCGATGGCTGGGTGCCGGAGCAGAAGGTCTCCGTGGAGCAGGCCGTTCGCTGCACCACGATCAACAATGCCTACGCGTCGTTCGAGGAGGGCATCAAAGGGAGCATCACGCCCGGTAAGTTGGGCGATATGGTGGTCCTTGGCGAGGATATCTTCGCGATCCCGCCTGAGAGGATCAGAGATGTTCCCGTGCAGATGACCGTGGTGGGCGGCCACATCGTGCACCGGGAAGGTCTGTAGCCCTTTCTGCTTTCGTTGATTTTTGACGGGCGAGTTCGTACACTATATTTCTAAGATCGTTGCCACTTCCGGATTTCTCCAGAAATTTCAGCCATGCGTGATCTGCGGTGGGTCATCGTTGTTGCGTGTGTCGCCGTGTCCGGCGCCTTCGCCGGCTCGGGGCCGCGGCAGGAACGGAGCGGCGTTGCCTCCCTCGAATGGCTCGCGGGAATGTGGACGGGGATGGATGGCGCCACAAAGGTGGAAGAGTTCTGGATGCGTCCCTCCGCGGGCGTGATGCTCGGTGTCCACCGCGACGTGGATTCCGCGGGCTTCGTCTGGTTCGAGTATCTCCGCATCGAGACACTCGCAGGCACCGTGGTGTACGCCGCCATGCCCGGTGGCCGTCCGGCGGTCGTGTTCTCCCTGAAGGAGATCGCCAGGAACCATGTGGTCTTCGAGAATGTGGACAACGATTTTCCGCAGCGCATCATCTATCGCCTGCAAGATGACGGGTCGCTGCTGGCGAGGATCGAAGGCATGGCAGAAGGCGCCGTGAGGTCGAAGGAATGGGTCTGGAAGAAGGGGATGAAGAAAGAAGATTGAGGAAGATTGAGAAGAATTGAAGATTGAAGATTGAAGAGGGGAAGTCAAGACGAGGGAAGAGAGAAGGACGAAGGATACGGGATAGGGCGGGGAGAGGCTGGTGTACCAAGGAGCTGAGCATTGGGGACGGACAGGATACGCGGAAAGGTCGTCTGCATCACAGGTGCGACGGGCGGGATCGGGACCGAGATCGCCCGGGCGTTCGCGCGTGATGGCGCACGGCTCGTCCTCTCCGGCCGCAACACCACAGCTCTCGATGCCATCGCAACGGAGCTGAAACGCAACGGGACAGACGTGCTGACCGTCGCGTCCGATGTGACAGCACCCGCGGACGTCGACCGCATCGTTGCGGAAGCGATGAAAGCCATGGGCGGCATCGATATCGTGGTGTGCAACGCCGGCGTGTATATCCGCGGCGCGGTGAAGGATCTCTCTCTCGAGAGCATCCGGATGTGCATGGAGACGAACTATTACGGCGCGGTGCATCTCATCCGTGCCGTGTTGCCGCAGATGCTCGCACGGCGGTCGGGGCACATCATTGCGATCTCGTCGGTGGACGGCAAGAAAGGCCTTCCGCCTGATGCTGCGTATGCGGCATCGAAGTATGCGCTGACGGGATTCATGGATGTCCTCCGGCAGGAGTTGCGGGGAACGGGTGTCTTCGCGTCCACGATCTTCCCGGAGCGCGTGGATACGGGGATGATCGACGGCCTCGAGCTGCCGTTGACGTCCCGTCGCCTTCCACCTTCAGCGGTGGCGCGGGCAGCGGTGAAGGCGGTGCGTCAGAGGCGCAGGGAGATCGTGGTGTCGTTCGCCGGGCCGAAGTTCCTTATCGTCGCGTCAACCATATGGCCGGCGCTGGGCGACTGGCTGGTCCGGATCTTTCGTTTGCAGGGAGTGGAGTTGGACAAGGGAACAATGCATGGATAACGCCGTACAGAGCAGGACACCCGTGCTGTCGGAAGCCGCCGTGAATGCCATCCTGGGCATCACGAAGCCGGTCCCGATCGTTCCCGATGCCCTTGCACGCAGTCTCACGATCACGTTCTTTCCCGTCCACGAGGCATCGGACCGCGTGCGCGCGTTCAGCGAGCGGCTCGAGGCATCGCTGCGAACCTGCAGCACCACGGTGATCCCGTACAACGATGCACTCAGCGATCCGGCCGCGGGCAAACTCCGCGAAGGCATCGTGGTGATCGCTCCGGGCGATCTGGAGACCGGCAACCTGCCGGTGGACCACGTGACGAACCTCCGCCGTGCGACGGTGGTGGGGATCGTGGATGGGCCGTGTCCCGCGACCTCGGAGAAGGATTCCCAGGACAAGTTGAACAGCATCGTGAAGATGCTGGCATGGAACATCGTGCAGGTCGTGATCTACGTGGACGATACCGTCTGGACCGTCTGCACGATGAATGGAGCGCTCATCCGTTGTTCCTACGAGACCTTCGACCGGGACGTCTTCCACGTGCTGGTACCGAAGATCGCGGCCCCGGTGGTACCGCCGCACGCATCCGACTTCGATGTGCGTGAGGGAGGCGTGGATCTCCGCGAGCCGCAATACCGTCCGTACATCCAGGATTTCACCGAGAGCGGCAAACTCTGGTCGGATACCGGCCTCATCCTCTTCCACACGTCGCTGGAGAGCCTGGAGTTCCGCAACCGCTACTACAAGCGGCTTGCCGCTGCGTATCTCGACCACCGGTCGGGGATGAGTTACGGTTTCCTCTCACGGCAGCTTCCCGTCACGCCTGCGCCGGTGATCACGATGACCGAGGCCGCCGCGCGGTTCGGTGCCGGACTGGCTGGTGGCGAATTCATTCCGCTCGATGACCAACTCTGGGTGAAGGCGCATCTTCCGACGGGCGATGCGTGGATGCAGGTGCCGGAGGTCTGGGTGCTGATGACCCGGTCGGGATGTGACAAGTCCAATATTGACCCGCACCGCGATCTTGTGAAGCTCGGGCTGTCGTGCGGCAAGATCATCTTTGCCACGCCGCGGGGTGTTGCTCCGGGATCGATTCCAAGCCTTCGTACGACACGCAGACGATCCTCTCGCATGCCGTTGCGAATGCGCTGGTCGCCGCGCTCCAGCAGATGATGATGCCGTCGTCGCGGTTCGCTTCCACGCTCACCTCATCCGGCATGGCCCTTGCGCACTGGCACGGCTATCTGCACCAGGCGAAGTTGCCCGAAGCGTACGTTGTGCACGGCGAGGAGAATCCGCCGGTCTCGTGCTCCACGTTCCAGGCGGCGATCTTTGCGTTGCGGGGGAAGCTGGATGCGTTCGCACGTGCGGCGGTGACCGGGCGTGAGTTCGCCGGCGACCTTCATACGGAGCCGCATCATGGCGTGAACATCACCGGTCCGACGCTGTTGTGGTTGGCGGGATGGGCGCTGGACAATCTGGATGCTCTGCGGGAGTCCAATGGGGCGGAAGAAATCAGTGGAAGAGAAGTAATGTAAAGAAGACAAGATCGCTGGTTGTCAATTGCCGATCGTCGATGGAAGACAACAATTGAAGATCGAGGATTGAAGATCGAGGATGGAGAACGAAAGACAGGACCAGAAAAGAATATTGGTATGACTGCTGGATGGGTTAGTTGTTCGCCAGCAGGTAGCGCTTCAGTTCGTCAAATGAAGTAAACCGCTTTGTCGTGCACCCCAGCACCCACCCGGGTATCTCCTCGTAGGGCATCGTCGTTACCAGGTAGACCGGCTTGTTGAAGTACCGTGCGATGGTGAGTTCGCCCTTCGTGCCTGCCCCCCGTGCTGCGCCGTCATCCCACAGACAGATCACACGATCCGATCCTTCCGCCACTTCGTGGCTGTCCACCGCGACGATCTCTTCGACGATCTGCTGATAGCGTGCGGGGTCGGTGGACTTGAGGGTACGGAACGGGACGTCCGGCGTGCGCCGGGCAAGCAGTGCATCGCTGTTCCGGTTCGGATTGAACGACTCCCATCCCAGCGCTGACGCCAGCCACTCTTCCATCTCTTCGCGCCAGGAGCGCCCCTCATCGTTCACGTACTCCATGCCGCCGGAAAGGTACGCGCGCATTACTGGAGGCCTTCGAGGGCCACGAAGCTGAGGGTGGGGAGCAGGAGAGCGTACAGTCCCCACATGACGAGGGCGATGCTGAGAGGAATGCTGAGGTTGTCGTCGATCATCTCGCCCGAGACGGCTTCGACCACGGCGCCGACGAGGGCGGCGACCGCGCCGATGACGTACTCCAGGGGGAGGTACTGCACCTTCGGTGCGATGGCCACCACGATCAGGGCGGAGAGGAAGAACGCGGTGGAGCCTTCGATCGACTTGTGTTGCATCAGGCGGTGTTTGCCGAACTTGCGGCCGACGAGCGCCGCGGCGGTATCCGAGACGATCAGGATGGCGAACGCCGTGAGTACGATCATCTTCGGGAACAGCCACACGCAGAGCGTTGCGGAGAGCAGCACGTAGGTGGCACCGTTCAGGCGCCTGTGCCCCTGTTCGGCCCGTTCATGGCGACGGAGGAGGAACCCGAACCACCGCTCGTAAAAGCTTCCGAACGCGGGGATGAAGATACGTGCAAGGTCGGAGATGCCGAACAGCAGAAGCAGGGGGATAAGGATGCTGAGCGCCGTTTCCCGGGTGATGAAGTAGTACACCACCGGAATGGCGAGCGAGCTCATATGGATCCCCTTCCGTATGAGCTCGGTCGCGTAACTCGTTTCGACGCTTTGCAACCCGTTCATTTCTTTCCGGGCGGCAATTCGGCGGGTTTCACAGGAACCCGTCGTTCAACAGGAGGGAGTTCCTCGCCACGGATCACCGCGTCGATCTCCACGCCGTCCAGGATCTCGCGTTCGAGAAGCGCTGCGGCAAGGCGGTGGAGCGTGCCCATGTTCTCCGACAGGATCTTCTCGGCGCGTTTCATGCCGGTCATGACGATCTTCTTGATCTCGTCATCGATGTTGATGGCGGTCTCTTCGCTGTAATTCTTGTGCCGTGCGATCTGCCGGCCGAGGAAGATCTCCTCGTCCTTCTGACCGTAGGCCAGCGGGCCCAGCTTGTCGCTCATGCCCCATTCGCACACCATCTTGCGCGCGATCTCGGTCGCCCGTTCGATATCGTTCCCGGCACCCGTGGTGAGCGCCTTGAAGATGAGCTTCTCCGCCGCGCGTCCGCCCAGGGCGTACGTGATCATCGTCTCGAGATAGGTCTTCGAGTACGTGTGCTTCTCGTCGATGGGCAGGTAGGTCGTGAGCCCCAGCGCGCGGCCGCGCGGGATGATCGTGACCTTGTGCACCGGATCGGCTTCGGGGAGCATGCGTGCCACGAGCACGTGGCCGATCTCATGGTACGACGTGATCTTCTTTTCCTTCTCGGAGATGATGAGGCTCTTGCGTTCCGTGCCCATCATCACCTTGTCCTTCGCCTCTTCGAAGTGCTTCATCGTGACGGCGCGCGCGTTCTGGCGTGCGGCGAGCAGTGCGGCTTCGTTCACGAGGTTCGCCAGTTCGGCGCCGGCCAGGCCGGGCGTTCCCTTGGCGAGCACTTCCAGCAGCACGTCGTCGGCCAGCGGGATGTTCTTCGTGTGGACGCGCAGGATGCCTTCGCGGCCCTTCACGTCGGGGCGGTCGACGACCACCTGGCGGTCGAACCGGCCGGGGCGCATGAGCGCAGGGTCCAGCACGTCCGGACGGTTGGTGGCGGCGATGATGATCACGCCGCTGTTCTGCTCGAAGCCGTCCATCTCCACGAGGAGCTGGTTCAGCGTCTGTTCGCGCTCATCGTGTCCGCCGCCGAGGCCTGCGCCGCGGTGACGTCCGACGGCATCGATCTCGTCGATGAAGATGATGCACGGTGCGCTCTTCTTGCCCTGGTCGAACAGGTCGCGGACGCGGCTGGCACCCACGCCGACGAACATTTCGACGAAGTCCGCGCCGGAGATCGAGAAGAACGGCACGCCTGCTTCGCCGGCGACCGCACGGGCCAGCAGGGTCTTGCCGGTGCCGGGAGGGCCGAGGAGGAGGACGCCGCGCGGGATCTTGCCGCCGAGCTTCTGGAACTTGCTGGGCTCTTTGAGGAACTCGATGATCTCCATCAGTTCCTGCTTCGCCTCATCCGCGCCGGCCACATCGATGAAGGTCACCTTGGGAGCGCCTTCATTCAGCATCTTGGCGCGGCTCTTGCCGAAAGAGAAGATCCCCTTCGGGCCGGTGCCCTGCATGCGGCGCATGATGATGAGCCACACGACGAGGAGGAGGACCCACGGGAGGGCGCCCAGCAGCGCGCTCAGCCAGGTGTTGTCCTCCTTTTCCACGGTGAAATCGATCTTGTGCTCGTTCCAGCTCTGGATCACCTGGCTGTCCATGATGGGCAGGGTGAGCACGAACTGCGTCAGCGGCACATCACGTCCATTGCGGGAGACGTGCTGGGGTGTCTTCAGCTTGCCGTGGAAGTCGAAGTTGGTGAGCTCCGACTTTCTGACCGTGGCGCGTTCGATCTGTCCGGACGCGAGGAACGACTGGTACTCGACGTACGAGACCTCGATCTCCGTTGGTTCGGTCCCTTTGAAGAGGGTCATGACCAGGAAGACCAGCAGGATGATCGCGGACCAGCTGAGGACGACCTTCAGGACCTTATTCCAGTTGAAGTCGTCTTCGGGGCGGAGCTGTTGCCCCGGCTTGCGCTGGCGCTGCGGGCCCCGCGGAAAGCTCCGTTTATTGTCGGTGCCTTTGCGGCCGCCGTTGTCGGTGTTCTTGTTCTCGTCCATGGTCTCGTATCAGGATTTCATTCTGTAGATGGCCCGGAGAGTCCGTTGGCGCTGCGCATAGTCGAGGCCGTCGCCGATCACGAATTCCGGGTCGATCGTGAAGCCCACGTAGTCCAGCTGGATATTGCTCTTGACGGATGCAGGCTTGTACAGGAGTGTAACAACGGTGAACGAAGCGGGGTTCTGTTTCAGCGCCAGATCCCGGATATATTGCATGGAGAGGCCGGAATCGACGATGTCTTCGACAATAATGATGTGCCGGCCGGCCACATCGGCGTTGAGGTCTTTGAGCAGGCGGACATTTCCGGTGCTGATCTTGGCATCGCCGTAGGAGGACAGCTTCAGGAAATCCACTTCGCAATCGATGGTGATCTCGCGGATGAGATCGGCAAAGAAGATGAAGGAGCCGTTCAGGATCCCGATGAACACCGGGGTCTGCCCCTTGAACCTCTTATTGAGGTCCTTCGCGAGGGCTTTGATACGGGTTTTGATGCGACGCTCGCTGATCATCAGCTCGAACGTATCGCCGTTGACCTTCAGATTCTTCGCCATGCCTCTATGTGTTCTCCCGTTGGAACTGTAGCCGCAGCACGTCGGTCGTGCTGTCGGTGACCTTGAACCTGTCGTCGATGCGCAGTCCGCACACCCAGACGATCGTGCCATCCGCCGTGGTCAGCACCGGTGTCCGGTGCTTGTCGTGTGCCGGTACCCCGGCATCGATGAAGAGATCGCTCAGCTTTTTCCTGCGCCGCATACCCAGGGGCATGAAGGCATCGCCCCGCTGCCACGAGCGCACCTGCAATCCGATCAGTCCGGTACGGCGCGCATCCACATATTCTCCCCCGGGCCGGGGGTGAGCATCGAACATCGCCCGCGGCGCCGGAGTACAGGTGACGGTCCCGCCGCGTACCGCCACGGGGATCCCGCATTCGACCGGTACCGCATACGGAGCTGTTGCCGTCAGGCGTCCGATCCGGATGCCCGCGCGAACCTTTGCGGCAACCCAACCGTTCTGAAGATATGCCCGCGCACCCGTCCGGGCCGTGCACAGGGCAAGAACGCGCTGTGTTGCCTCGAACCCGGGGCGGAGGCCTGTTGCATGGGCAACGGCTTCCACGATCATTGCAGACTGGACGGCATCGGGATAGGGCGAGAGGAGGGAGAGTGGCAGAAGCACCTCCTCGCCGGTGCGACGCGTCAGGATCTTGTCGAGGCCGGTGCGTGCAACGTCTGTGACGAACCTCTCAGCGTCACGCACCAGGGCGGATGTGCGCAGGATCGTGTGCGCAACGTCCGGCTGGATCCGCTCGCGCACCACGGGCAGAATGTGGTGGCGGATGATGTTCCGTGTATGATCGTCCGACGCATTGGACGCGTCTTCGCGGAACCGGATCCCCGCTGAAGCCGCAAAGGCAGCGATCTCGCTGCGCGAGGCGAACAGCAGGGGCCTGACGATGGTGCCGCTGTTCCGGGACAACGGGATGCCGGCGAGTCCGCGCAAGCCCGAACCACGGAACAGATGGAACAGAACAGTTTCAGCGTTATCGTCCGCGTTGTGGCCCGTGGCAATACGGGTACAGGAGTGTTCTACGAGCAGGTGTTCGAGGAAGGAATAGCGCTGAGTTCGCGCTGCCTCCTCGATCCCGCTCCCCCTGGACGCAGCGATGGCTCTGACATCTGCCCGGCCTGCAACGAAGGGCAGGCCGTACTCAGCGGCCAGCTGGCGGACGAACGCTTCGTCTGCGTTCGCTTCGTCCCCACGCAACCCGTGGTTGAAATGGGCGACAAGCAATGCGCAACGCGAATGTGTGCGCTCCCCGGCCAGCAGGTGCAAAAGAACAGCGGAATCGATGCCGCCGCTTACCGCCACAATGACCCGGTCATGCGGTGTGAGAAGCGCATGGCGCCTGATGAAGGCACGGAAGCGGGCGGGCAGATTCAACGACGCAGCCATCATGTCTTGTAGCGGGAGAGGGATTCGAACCCCCGACACGTGGATTATGATTCCACTGCTCTGACCTGCTGAGCTATCCCGCCACGGATAATGCCTCATAAGATACGCCAAATCCGGCAAAAGAGCAAGGTGTTTGACCTTGAGACGTACAAAGGATATCTTTATTGTATGACGGCCTCAGATCCATCACCGGCCAGGGACGCGTTTGCCCACTGTGAAGCCCTCGCCCGGTCGCATTATGAGAACTTCCCCGTGGCATCGCTCGCGCTGCCTGCCCGGATCAGGCCGTATGTCGCGGCCGTGTACGCTTTTGCCCGGACCGCCGACGATTACGCCGATGAGGGCGACCGGACACCCGCGGAGCGCCTCGCCCTGCTGGATGCGTGGGAATCCGGGCTCCATAAGGCCTACGAAGGCGATGCCACCGACCCGATCTTCATTGCCATTATGGCAACTGCGGAAGAAACCGGGATCCCCAAACAGCTTCTCCTCGACCTCCTCCATGCTTTTCGGATGGATGTGACCGTGAAACGGTACCGGACCTTTGAGGATGTGCTGGAGTATTGCAGGTATTCCGCGAATCCCGTCGGACGGCTGGTGCTCCACCTTTTCGGACAGTCCAGGGCCGAAACCACCGCCCCGTCGGATGCCATTTGTACCGGCCTGCAGCTGGCAAACTTCTATCAGGACTACGCCGTCGACCTCAGCCGGGGGCGGTGCTACGTTCCGCTTGACGAAATGTCCCGATTTGGGTATACTGAGGTTCAGAATCAGGGCTCCTCCCAGGATGGCCGGTTCCGCGAGCTGATGGCGTTCCAGGTGGAACGTGCAAGGGAATTTCTCCGTGGAGGGTCCTCGATCCTCGGGCTCGTGCCGGGGCGGCTGAAACTCGAACTGTCCCTGACCGTACGGGGAGGTGTGGCGATCCTGGACCGGATCGCTGACATCAATTATGACGTCCGCCGCACACGGCCCACATTGAGGAAACGGCACAAAGCGAAGATCCTGATCGACGCAGTCCTGCAACGACCGATATGAGCGCGACAGCCACAGCCATAACGCGAAGCAGCAACACCAGCTTCTACTATTCGTTCTCCCTGCTCCCGCGCCGGGAGCGTGAGGCGATCCATACCGTCTATGCGTTCTGCCGGACCACGGATGACATCGTGGATGAGGAACGGGACGAACGGAAGAAGACCGTCATGTTGCGCCGGTGGCGGATGGAGCTGGGCAAGGCGATCCGCGGGACCTCCTCGTCCCCGCTGCTCAATCAGTTGAGCGCCACCGCGAACGCTTTCCACATCCCCGTCGAGCATTTCTATGAGCTCATCCGCGGGATGGAGATGGACCTGCACAAGACCCGGTACGAAACGTTCGCGGAACTGAAGGACTACTGCTACCTCGTGGCATCGTCGGTCGGACTGATGTGCAGGAAGATCTTCGGCTACAAGAATGAATCCACGCACGAGTATGCGGTGAACCTCGGCATCGCGCTGCAGTTGACCAACATCCTGCGCGACCTGCAGGACGATGCGAAGCGCGGGCGGATCTATCTTCCGCTCGAGGACATGCGGCGCTTCGGCTACACCGAGGACGATCTGCTGCACAGCCGGTACACGCCGGCATTCGTGGAGCTCATGCGTTTCGAATGCCGCCGCGCAAGCATGTACTTCGACCTCGCCCGTGCCGCGCTGAAGGACGAGGACAAGCGGTACTTCTTCGCCGCGCGCATCATGTGGTCCATCTATGCCCATACGCTCAACCGCATCATCGCGTCCGACTATAATGTGTTCGAACGCAGGATCTCCATCCCGAAATTCCTGAAAGTGCTCATCGCGTTCCGCTACTGGTTGAGCCATAACCTCAAGTACTCCTGGTTGAAACGCGGTCCGTGGTGGCAGCGCCCATCGACAGCCAACCCGTCGTGATCGTGGGTGGCGGACTGAGCGGCCTCGCGGCTGCCGTCCGTCTCACCTCCTCCGGCATCCCCGTCGTCCTTCTCGAGCAGCGCGCCCGCACGGGCGGACGTGCGGCGTCGTTCATCGACCGTGTGACCGGCGACGTCGTGGACAACGGGCAGCATCTGCTCATTGCCGGCTACGACCGCACGCTGGCGCTCACGGCAACGATCGGTTCGCGCCATCTGCTGCGCGTGCAGGAACGCCCCGCACTTCTCTATCATCATCCTTCCCGCGGCTTCGTCCGGTTCACGCTGCCACGCCTTGCGCCCCCTCTCAACCTTGCGTGGGGCATCCTCACATCGTCCCTCTTCTCCTTCAGCGAACGCATCGCCGTCCTTCGTGCGGGCATTGCCATGCAACGGAACGCGGACCAACGGTTCACGATGGATGGCGGGGGGACCGTGGCGGAGTGGCTCGGGCATACGCATCAACCGGCATCCGTGCGCGAATCGTTCTGGGGCCCGCTGGCTGTGTCCATCATGAATGAGCGCGTGGACACCGCACAGGCGGGAGCGTTCCTCGATGCCCTGCGCATCGCGTTCCTTGGCCACTGGCATCATGCGGCGTTGGTGTTTCCGCAGGCCGGACTCAGCGAGCTGTTCGCGGAACCGGCGACGCGATTCATTGAAGAGCATGGTGGTGTGGTCCGGTGCGGCGCCGATGTCCGCTCGCTCGCGATGGAGAACGGCCGCGTCGTCGCCGCCCGGCTTGCCGATGGCACCGACATCCGCTGCCGCGCCGCCATCCTTGCCGTACCGCACACCGCTGCTGCAGGGTTGTACCCGGATCACGCTTCAGTGCCGGAGGACATCGTGCGGATAGCGGCGGCGCCGTCCGCGCCGATCGTCTCGTTGCACCTCTGGTTCCGCGAGCAGTTCATGGAACAGGATGCGGTGGGGTTCATCGGGCGGACCATCCACTGGGTCTTCCGGCGCGGGAAGCACATCGCCGTGACGATCAGTGCGGCGTACGATACCGTGGACCTTTCGAAGGATGAACTGACCGCGATCGCCGTTCAGGAGATGCGTGAGGTATTTGGGCCGACGGTGGGTACCCCGTATCACGCGCTCGCGATCAGGGAAAAAGCCGCGACGATCTCCCTCACCCCGGCCGTCGCCCGGCACCGCCCGGGGGTCAGAACCCCCATTTCGAACCTGTTTTTGGCAGGGGATTGGACCGGAACCGGTCTGCCGGCGACCATTGAAGGCGCTATCCGGAGCGGGGAAGAAGCTGCCCGGCAGATGCGAGGGGCCATCTGATTGCATTTATGATGAAAATTGGGGATATTGAGATAATTCGACCTCAAGGAACTGGATGCACAAGGACAAGCTCGTTCTGCTTGTAGATGACGAACCCTCCATCCTGGCCACCACCCGTGCCGGACTGATGGATCGTGGATTCAGGGTCGAGGCTGTCGGCGGAGCGGACGAGGCCATCCAGGCCATCCGTACCCACAGTCCCAGTATCGTGGTCTCCGATCTGGTCATGCCCGTCACCAACGGGTTCGAGCTCTTTGAGACCGTGAAGAAGGAACACGCCGGGCTGCCCTTCATCTTTCTTACTGCCGTCGATGACTTCTATGCACGGAAGTTCGGCAGGGAGATGGGCGGGGCAGCATATATCACCAAGCCCGTCGACCTTGACGAGCTGGAGAGGATCATCCTCGAGAAGATCCGTTCGTAGGAGCTGTCCTTCCGGAGCCGTACCTCAGCTGGATCCAAGAAAAGAGATGCATCACACGCAACGCGTCCAATCCCTGGATTTCATGCGTGGCTTCGCCGTCGTCGTGATGGTGATCGGCCACAGCATCGATTCCGTCCTGAGTCCCGCCGCACGGGCCACCGAATGGTTCCGCCTGTACGATGCGGTGCGCGGGTTCACGGCACCCATGTTCCTGTTCGTCTCCGGGTTCGCGTTCGCGGTGGTCGCCATGCGCCGCTGGAATGAATACGTCGCGTTCGGCAGCGCCGCGCGCAAGCGCCTGAGCAAGATGCTGATGCTGCTCGCGCTCGGGTATGTGCTGCACTTCCCGTTCTTCTCGCTGAACAAGATCCTCACCAACATGCAGCCGTCCGAGTTCGCGATGATGGTGCAGGTGGATATCCTGCACTGCCTCGCGGTGAGCATCATCCTGCTGCAGCTCCTGGTGATCATCACGCGCACGCCGGGCAGGTTCGCGGTCGCGACCGGTTCGCTCGCGACGGTGATCATTCTTGCGTCGCCGCTTGTGTGGCAGACGAGCCTCGTGCCCGTGGTCGGACCCGTGCTCGCGCCGTACTTCAATCAGAGTATCCCCTCGCTCTTCCCGATCTTTCCGTTCGCAGGATATCTGTTCACCGGCACGTTGATCGGCACGCTGTACACCCTTGCCCGCCGCCGTGGCGAGGAGTTCCTGTACCTCCGTTCGATCCTTCAGGTGGGCGTCGTGCTCGGGATCCTCGGCCTGGTGTTGGATGCCGTGCCTGTCACGGTCTATCCGCCGCACGATTTCTGGAAGACCAGCCCGAACTGGTTCCTCATCCGTATCGGCATCATCGCATCTCTGACCGCGGGCTTTTTCCATATCCGCAGCCTGCCGCCCGTGCTCGCACGGAACCTCGTCACCCTCGGGCAGGCATCGCTCGTCGTCTATGCCGTGCATCTTCTCCTGGTGTACGGTTCCGCAGTGAACCCCGGACTCATGCAGATCATCGGCCAGCATCTCGACGCCCCGCTGGCGGTGCTCGTCGCCCTCGGCGTGCTCCTCCTCATGATCACGCTGGTCCATGCCCGCAACACGCTGCGGGAACATCACTATTATCCGCTCAAGCTGTTCCAGGCGGGGTCCGTGAGTACCCTGCTCTATTTCTTCCTGACCAAACCCTGGTAATCCACATCAGGATCGGCTATGGCCCCTTCCCGCCGGTTGGCGTTCATCGATCTGCTCCGCGGCTGGGCCGTGATCGTGATGATCGAGACCCACGTCGTCAATGCCACGATCCAGAAGGGTATTGCGGACGCACCGTGGTTTGAGGTGATCAACTTCATCAACGGGCTCGTCGCGCCGACGTTCCTGTTCGCTTCAGGGATGGCGTTCGCGGTCACGACGCGCCGGAAGCTGGACTCCTATCTGACGGTGGGCACGCCGCTGCTGCGTCAGGTCTGGCGGCTGCTCTTCATCCTGATCCTTGCCTACATGCTCCACCTGCCCAAGTTCAACCTGAAGGCGATCCTGGAAGGATTCACCGAGCGGCAGTATCTTGTCTTCCTCCAGGCGGACGTCCTGCATTGCATCGCCGTGAGCCTGCTCTTTCTTCAGGCGGTCGTGTTCCTGGTGCGCACCGAGAAGTTGCTCTACCGGGTGGCAGGAGGTGTTGCGCTGATCATCCTGTTCGTGACCCCGTTCGTCTGGGGCGTGGACTGGCTCACCGTGATGCCCGCGCCTCTCGCCGCGTACATGAACGGCCTCCATTTCTCGCTCTTCCCGGTGTTCCCCTGGATGGCGTTCATCCTCGTGGGGGCGATCGCCGGCCATGCCTTTACGTTGTCGCAGGACCGTCCCACGCCGGAAAGCGGTCCCGTGTTCCCGATCCGCCCCTTCGCCACTGCCGGCGCCGTACTTCTTGTGCTCTCATTCATCCTCATCCCGCTGGCATGGGTGTATCCGACGTACGACTACTGGAGGTACAGCCCCGCATTCGTCCTGCTCCGCCTCGGCATCGTGATGCTGTTCGCGGCGGGGGCAATGGCGTATGAGGTGCGCAAGGGTGTCTCCCCGCGGTCCCTGGTCACGATGGTCGGAAGGGAATCGCTTCTTGTGTATACCGTGCACCTGATGCTGATCTATGGTGACTACGGTTCGTTCAATTTCCGGCGGTGGTCGGATCATACGTTCACCCTGCCGGTCGCGCTGGTGTGGACGCTGGTCCTGCTTGCCATCATGTTCGCCCTGGCGATGGCATGGGACCGCGTGCGGCGCCTGGACCCGAAGTGGAAGCTGCGGATCCAGTGGGGCGTCGTTGTGAGTTTTGTGATCGCGTTCATCGTTGGACCTCTTCAGTAGGGATTTGTCCATGAAAGGAGTATGGCAATGCGCAGATCCATCGGCATGTTCATGCTGTTCTGCATGGGGGGCATCGTCATGAGTGCTGCGCCGGCAACGCCGCTCCGCATCTCGCTCGACGGCACATGGCTCTTCACCGCCGACTCGACGCATGCGGGACCGGCGGAGAAGTGGTACCGTCCGGAGCTGGACCGCTCGAAGTGGCAGAAGGTGCAAACGCCGGATTTCTGGGAGGCGTATCCCGGGCTTGCGAAGTACGATGGCTGGGGGTGGTTCTTCCGGACCTTCCGGGTGGATGCCCCGATGCAGCCGCTGAGCATTCATTTTGCAGGTGTGGACGATGACGCCGAAGTGTGGGTGAACGGCGTGTCCATCGGCGAGCATACAGGGTACAGCGATCCGTTCGTGATGGACCTGAGCAACGTGGTGAAGTCCGGCGAGAACACCATTGCCGTGCTCGTGAAAGACTATTCGGGTGGCGGCGGGATCTACCGCCCCATCACCATCGTCGAGACCTCCGGGGTCGAGGCTCTCCTCAAAGGCCCGTTCGCCGATACGCAGGCGCGGGTGAGTGCGCCGTGGGTGCGCGACGCCGTGATCTATTCCGTGTATCTCCGCTCATTCTCCCCCGAAGGGACGTTCAAGGGACTCGAGCGGCGGATCCCCGAACTGAAAGAACTCGGGATCACCACGCTCTGGCTCATGCCTGTCCACCCGGTGGGGGTGAAGAACCGCAAGGGGACGCTCGGGAGTCCGTATGCCGTGCAGGATTACTACGGCATCAATCCCGAGTTCGGCACGATGGACGACTTCAAGCAGTTGCTTGCCACGGTGCATGCGGCGGGCATGAAGCTCATCATCGACATGGTGGCGAATCACACGTCGTGGGACAGCAAGCTCATGGAAGAGCATCCCGACTGGTTCACGCGCAACGAGAAGGGCGAGATCATCCCGCCGAACGCCGACTGGCACGATGTGGCGGACCTGGACTACAGCAAGGCCGGGTTGCGTGCGTATATGAAAGAGATGCTGGTGTGGTGGGTGCGCGATATCGGCATCGATGGGTTCCGGTGCGATGTGGCCGAGATGGTGCCGACGGATTTCTGGGAGGATGTGCGCGATGCGCTCGATGCGGTGAAGCCCGTGATGATGCTCTCCGAAGGATCCATTCCCGAGCATCACCGGAAAGCATTCGATCTCACGTACGCGTGGAATGTGTATGATGCGCTCGATCCGGTGTTCAGCGGGAAGCGTCCGCTTGCCGTGCTGGACCAGGTGCTCGGCACCGAGCGGCTGCAGTTCCCGCAGGGGTCGTTGCGGATGCGGTTCGTGACGAACCACGACAAGAACGCGTGGGAGGCGCCGGCGGTAAAGAAATTCGGTCCAGCCGGATTGAAGGTCGCCACAGTGCTCGTGAACACTCTGCCCGGTGTGCCGTTGCTTTATAATGGTGAAGAGGTGGCGAACGATCGTCCGCTGGATCTGTTCGAAAAGGTTGCTATCGACTGGACGCGTCCGCGCGCCATGGGCGACATGAACCGGATGCTGTATGCCCTCCGGCGCACGAACCGTGCGCTCATCGATGGCGGGTTCGAGCGGGTGAAGGGGGACCGGGAAAAGGATGTGTATGCGTACATGCGGACGGCCGGGACCTCGCGCGTGTTCGTGGTGTTGAATTTCTCCAAGGAGGAGCGGGGGGTGAGGCTGCAGATGCCCGCATTGACGGGCAATGCCGGTCCCACATGCCGGTTCCATGAGATCTTCATGAATAGGGAGTGGGATGTGCCGGTGAAGGGTGGGGAGGTGCGGTTGCTGTTGGAGCCCCTCGGGTACAGGGTATTCACGACGGGCAGGTGAGGTTGCTTTCCCTGCCCTTTTCGTGTACCTTTTATATCTATGGAAGCATTCTCAATTCTCCTGCAATTGGGCGGCATTTTCGCCCTCGTGTTCCTCAACGGCTTCTTTGTTGCCGCTGAGTTCGCCATTGTCAAGGTCCGCTCCACGCAGATCGAACCCCTCGCCGCACGGGGCTCGAAGCGGGCGCGGATCGCCCAGGATGTGATCGGCCACCTCGATGCGTACCTGTCGGCCACGCAGCTCGGCATCACGCTGACCAGTCTCGGCCTGGGATGGATGGGCGAACCGTTCGTGGCCCACATGCTGGAGCCGTTGCTCGCCTCCCTGGGGGTCTCCAATCCCACCATCATCTCGACGCTCTCGTTCGCTCTTGGCTTCGGGATCATCACGTTCCTGCACATCGTGCTGGGCGAGCTTGCGCCGAAGTCGCTCGCGATCCAGCGTGCGCAGGGGGTGACGCTCGCGATCGCATCACCGCTGCACCTGTTCTTCGTCGTGTTCCGGCCGTTCATCTGGATGCTCAACGGCACGGCGAATTTCTTCCTCCGGATGATCGGCATCCCGCCCGCGTCGGAGACCGAGATCGCCCATTCCGAAGAAGAACTCCGGCTGCTGCTGAGCAAGGGGACCACGATCACCTCCACCGGCAAGAGCATCTCGCTGCGTGCCATGGAGTTGCGCGACCGCACCGTGCGGGAAGTGATGGTCCCGCGGACCGGGCTGGTGTCGCTGTCGACCATGCGAACCATCGAAGATAATATCGCCATCGCCCTCGAAAACCAGTTCACGCGGTATCCGCTCTGCGAGCGCGATGTGGACAACATCGTGGGCATGATCCATCTGAAGGATCTCTTCAAGCTGAAGGGCGAAACAGGCCCCGGTGGCCGGTTGCTCGACATCAAGCGCGAGATGTTGTTCGTCCCCGAGACCATGTCCCTTGAACGCACGCTCAATCTCTTTCTCGCGAAGCGGATGCTCATGGCGATCGCCGTCGATGAGTACGGCGGGACCGCCGGCCTGGTGACCCTCGAGAACGTACTCGAAGAGCTCGTCGGCGAGATCCGCGACGAGTTCGATGTGGAATCGATCCTGGTGCACAAGGTGTCCGATACGGAATTCGTGGTGGATGGCGCGATGCCGCTGCTGGATTTCTCGAGCATGTTCACCGTCATACCGGATTCCCGTGATGTGGTGACCGTGAGCGGGTATGTGATCCACCTCATCGGCACCGTCCCCGTGCGCGGGGCGGAAGTGCGGATCGGCGATTGGCAGGCGACGATCGAGGCGGTGGATGGCATCAAGGTGAAGACGGTCCGGATGAAGAAACGACTGCAGGAGAAAGATCTCGCATGAGCATCGGGGAATGGACGATGACGCTCCGGCACACCACGGCAGTGGCCGTCCTGCTGCTGGCAGGATCCGTGGCCATGGCACAGTATGATGAGCCGCGCGCATTCACGCAACTCGAGGCACGGTTCATCGCCGCAGGTGTGCTCGATCGTGATTTCCACAAAGGGAACGGCAATCCGCTCGGCGACTCCGCCGCGATCGGGTACCGCGCCTGGATGCCGATGCTCAGTTTCCATCAGGGGCCGGTGACGGTTTCCTTCGGGTACACGCGCTACAGGCGCGACGGGCAGAGCAAGGAGGCGGTGCACTTCGGGACCATCCTCACGAACGATCTCCCGTTGTCCGTGCGCACGGCCAGCACCTTCTCCATCCCGATCTGCGTCTCGGCGGATTTCACCAAAGCAGAAGCCTCCGGGCCCCAGCGCGACAACTTCAATATCGCCAGCATTGGTGTCGGCGCCGGCCTGCGGTACCAGTACCGGAGCCCGGCGTTCGATGCAGGCATCACTGCCCTCGGCATCGTGCATTTCGCGTTCGAAGGTCTCGGCACCGGCAGCGGTTCTTCCAGGGCGCTGGACTGCGATGCCCGGTTCCTGTTCCGGGCCGTCCACATCGGCGACGGCATCGTGGTCGGGTACCGGCTGCGGGCGCAGCGGTGGGACATGGCCGATGAACGGTTCACCTACACGTCGTTCCATCACGGCCCGTATCTGGGCGTGATGTTCTGAGAGGCCAGGGGCCATGTTCAAAAGCATCCGTGCGCGCATCGTCTGGACGTTCGCCGTTCTGGTGCTGTTGAACCTTGCCGCCACGTACTGGTCCATCTACAATTTCTACTCCATCGCCACCAGCGTCACCACCATCATTCAGGAGAACTACCTGAACGTTCTCGCCGCCGAGAACATGATGAAGTCGCTCGAGCGGCAGGACAACGCGTTGCTGGTGGCAAGCGAAGGTGAGCCGGCGACCCCGGGGGGGAGTCTGACCGAGGCCCGCGATCTGTTCCTCAAGTGGACCGAGAACCGCGATCTCTTCTTCTATTGGTTCGAGCAGGGGATGCGCGCGGGTGCGTTACCCGAGCAGGTGCCCCTCCGCGATTCCATTCAGGCGACGTACCGGCAGTATATCCTCCTCGGCGACTCCATGAATGCCCGCATCGCGCAGGGGGCGTTCGAGGGGGCGAAGGGGTACTACTACGACCGGATCCGTCCCATCTCCGACCAGCTCCGGAACCAGTGTTTCACGTTGTTCGAGATCAACCAGAACGATCTCTACAACGCCATGCCGGAGACCCATTCGATAGCGAACAAGACCGCCTTCGGCGCCATGATGGCGGCGATCATCATGCTCGTGCTCAGCATCATCGCGACCGCCTGGCTGATACGCTCGTTCATCACGCCGGCGGAACTCCTTACCGAACGGGTGAAGCAGATCGGCGCCGGGAACATCGATCTCAAGATCGACGTGCTCTCGGACGATGAGGTGGGGCAGCTCAGCCGTGAGTTCAACAAGATGACCGAGCGGCTCCGGCAGTACGACCAGATCAACATCGACACGCTCCTGTCCGAGAAGCGGAAATCCGAGACCATCGTGGACAGCATCACCGACGGCCTGATCATGATCGATGCATCGTCCACGATCCTGCATGTGAACAAGCGGGTGGCGGACCTGTTCGGATTCGAGGAAGCGACGGCGATCGGCAGGCCGGTGACCGCCATGGTGAACGATGACCGGGTGCTCACGCTCCTGCGCAGTCCGCTGGACGAGGCGGCCATCATGGACGACCGCCGCCTCTCGTTCCTGCAGTTCGACCGGGATGGGCTGTCGTCATTCTTCCGTCCGAAGGTGACGGTGCTGCAGACGCCCGACGGCGACCTGTACGGCGTCCTCCTGCTCATGCAGGACATCACCCAGTTCAAGGAACTGGACCGCATGAAGTCCGATTTCATCGCCACCGTGTCGCATGAGTTCCGCACACCGGTGACCTCGATCAACATGAGCGTGGACATCCTCGACCAGCAGCTTCTGGGGCCGCTCACGCCGAAGCAGAAGGAACTGGTCAGCGCCGCCAAAGAGGATTGCTACCGGCTCACGAAACTCGCCCGGGAGCTTCTCCAGCTGTCGAAACTTGAATCTGGCCGCGTGCAGGTACGCGACGAACCGCTCGCCATGCATGAAGTGGTGGAGGCCACGCTGCGCCCGCTGCGCATCCAGTTCCAGGAGAAGAAAGTGGCGCTGGAATCCTCCGTGCCGTCGTCGCTGCCGCAGATCGTCGCGGACGAGCAGCAGCTTTCGTGGGTGATCACCAACCTGGTGACCAACGCGTTGAAGTACACCGACGCCGGCGGCACGGTCTCCGTGCTGGGGAGCACTGCTCCCGGGGAGATCCGCCTCGAAGTGCGGGACACCGGTGTGGGCATTCCGCGCGAACACATTGACCGGATCTTCGACAAGTTCGTGCAGGTGCGGAACGCCGCCGGCAGCACGCCGGGGAGCGTCGGGCTGGGCCTTGCCATCGCAAAGGAGATCGTGGAAATGTACGGGGGCAGGATCTGGGTGGAGAGTGAGGTCGGACAGGGGAGCACGTTCGCGTTCGTGCTGCCCACCAGGAGGCCGGTGACGGCCGCGCAGATACAGGGAGAGCGCACATGAAGGCCTCGATCCTCCTCGTGGACGACGAGCAGAACATCCTCAAGACCGTGGGCATCGCCCTTGGCGCGTCCGGCTATGACGTGACATCGTTCCTGCATCCGTTGCAGGCGCTCGAGGCGATGCGTGTGGACCATTTCGACATCGGGCTCTTCGACCTGAAGATGGAGCCGCTCAGCGGCATCGACCTGCTGCGCGAGGCGCGCACGCTGGCGCCCGAGATGACCGTCGTGCTCATGACGGCGCACGGCAGCATCGACTCGGCGGTCGAGGCGATGAAGCTCGGTGCGTACGATTATCTGCAGAAGCCTTTCGAGTTCTCCGAGCTGCAGCTGTTCATCGACAAGGTCGCGTCGCATCACCACATGAAGTCGGAACTCCGGCAGCTCAAAGAAGAACTTGCACGGAGGGGCGGTACCGGGTCGCTTGTCACGCGCAGCGAGCGGATGAAGAGCCTCATCGCGCTGGCGTTGCAGGTGGCGGACAGCAGCATCGCGGTGCTGGTGGAAGGGGAGAGCGGCACGGGCAAGGAGCTGCTGGCGCATCTGATCCACGACAGCAGTCCGCGGAAGGACCGCCCGTTCGTGACGGTGAACTGTTCGGCGCTGGCAGAGAACCTGCTCGAGAGTGAATTGTTCGGCCATGTGAAAGGCTCGTTCACCGGCGCCGTACGCGACCGACAGGGGCGCTTTGAAGCGGCCGACGGCGGCACGGTGTTCCTGGATGAGATCGGCGAGATCCCGCCGCCGACGCAGGTGAAACTCCTCCGGTTCCTGCAGCACAAGGAATTCGAGCGGGTGGGCGAGACCGCCACGAGCAAAGTGGATGTGCGCGTTCTCGCTGCAACGAACCGCGACCTGCAGGCAGCGGTGGAGAATGGCCAGTTCCGCGAGGACCTCTACTACCGGCTCAACGCCGTGAAATTGAAGCTCCCGCCCCTCCGGGAGCGGCAGGAGGACATCCCGCTCCTCGCCCAGCATTTCCTGACCAAGCTGGGTGCGAACACGGACGTGGCGCCGCAGGTGATGGCAGCGCTCAGCGGGTACGGATGGAAGGGGAATGTGCGCGAACTGGAGAATGTCATGGAACGCGCGGTGATCCTTGCACGCGGTGAGCCGGTCCAGTTGTACCACCTGCCGGAAGAGTTCCAGACGCTTGCGACCCCGGCTTCCCGGCCGATGTCGCTGGAAGAAGTGGAACAGCAGCACATCATCAAGGTGCTGAGGCTCGCAAAGGACCTGGATGAAGCGGCGACGATCCTCGGCATCGACCCGGCGACGCTCTACCGGAAGCGGAAAAAATATGGACTCTGACGGCATACGGCGGCCACGGACAGTGGTGGCCATGTGGAGCGCGCTCGTTCTCGCGGGCGTGCTCTGTTCACTGCCTGCCGGAAGCCAGACAAAGGATCCGCTGCTCTTCCCGAAAGACCGTTTCACCGTCAAGCAGCGGACCGTGCACACCTCCGCCGGCGAGCGAAAGGTGACCTACCGCGCGTATCTCCACATCCCGTATGTTGCCCTCCCGGTGGATAAAGAGTACCAGAGCCTGAATGTCTACGCCCCGGTGAGCGTAGATGGTGTGGAGGTCGACCCGATGCACGCCCCGATCCTCTTTTCTATTGGGGTCGGCGGATACATGTCGTGCAGCGTCACACGCCAGGAAATGGACCGATCGACGCGGTCGGCGGCCCCGCCTCCGGCGGGCGCACCACAGCCACGGGCGGGTGTGCGGCCCAAAGTGTCCAATGTGGAGCTTGCGCTGGCGGCAGGCTACGTCGTCATCACGGTTGCGTGCCGTGGCCGGGACAACAGAGCGGCGGATGGGACGTACTATGGCAAAGCTCCTGCCGCGATCGTCGATCTGAAAGCCGCGGTGCGCTACCTGCGCCACAATCAGGGCATCGTGCCCGGCAACACGGAGTGGATCGTATCGACCGGCGTCAGTGCAGGTGGCGCACTCTCTGCACTCCTGGGGGCTTCCGGCGATAGTCCACTGTACGAACCGTACCTTCAGGAGATCGGAGCTGCGAAGGGGGACGATCGCATTTTCGCGAGCGCGTGTTACTGTCCGATCACGGACCTCGAGCACGCGGACGGCGCCTATGAATGGATGTACGGAACGACGCCGCGAAGTGGAGGCCGCGTGGACCAGACGTTGTCGCGCGAACTCAGGGCATTGTATGCATCCTATCAGCCGTCGCTCGGTTTGCAGGGACGGAACGGATTCGGGCTGCTGACGGCGGAGAATTACGACCGGTATCTCCTGCACGAGTATCTCATCCCTTCCGCGGAGCGCACTCTCCGGGCGTTGAGTGAAGCGGACCGGCGGAGTTACCTTGCGAAGAATACCTGGATCGACTGGAACGAGTATGGCCCCGTGTTCTCGTTCCGCGACTACGTTGCGCATGTCGGCCGGATGAAGGGGGTACCTGCATTCGACGACCTTGCCATGTCGCAGCCCGAGCCGATCCTGTTCGGTACACGGACGGTCAACGCGCGGCATTTCACAGAGTTCAGCCTCCGTCATGCCACGGGGAGCGTTGCCGGGATCGATCCCGCGCTGCAGAAGCTGGTGGAGATGATGAATGCCATGACGTTCATCCGCAGGAAGCACAGCGGGTGCGTGCATTACTGGTGGTTGCGGCAGGGCTCTTCTGACAATCACACCTCCCTGACCGTGATGGCGAACCTGGCCGTGAGTCTTGAGAACCAGGGGAAGGCTGTGGATGCCTGGTTGTACTGGGATGGCGGGCATGGGGCGAACGAGGATGGGGAGCAATTCATGGCGTGGATCGGGGAGATCACCGGCCATGGGAAGGGCGATCACCCGGGGAAGTGACCGGCGGGGAGCTTCCTCTGGAACTTCAGTCACAAAATCATTATCCTGCTTCGACCGACGACCCCCTTGTACCATGGAAGAGTATGCTATGAGCAACGAGACACCGATGGCCTTCAACAGACGGGCATTCCTCCGGACATTTGGCGGCGCGATCGTCGCCGGTACGCTGGCGGACAGGTTGATCGCTGGCCAGGTCCTGCCGGGCTCTCCGTCCGGCTTCGCGCCGGTGCGCGTGCAGGGTGTTGTGCGCATGGGCGGTGCCGGTGTTGGACGCGTGGCGGTGTCGGATGGACGGAACGTTGCGGTGACCGCGGCCGACGGGACGTACACGCTGATCAGCGATGCGCGCAGGCCGCATGTGTTCGTCTCGTTGCCATCCTCCGCCGAGATCCCGCTTTCTCCGCGCGGGTCCGCGGCGATGCATCAACCGATCGTTGCGGATGCGAACGGCGAAGCCACGGCGGTGTTCGACCTGACCCGGGCCACAGGGAATGACCACAAGCATGGATTCCTGGTGCTTGCCGATCCGCAGGTGCTGGATATGGAGGATATCGGGTCGTTGAATGCCACGACCGTGCCGGATGTCCGCGCCACCGCGAAGGCCATGTCCGGCACGCGCCTCTTCGGTGTCGGGTGTGGCGATCTGGTGTTCGATAGTCTGCAACTCTTCCCCGAGTATGAGAGATCGGTGCACCAGATGGGCATCCCGTTCTTCCAGGTCCTGGGCAATCACGACGCGGACCGTGTCCGGACCGATGACCTGTCTGATGTGACATTTCACCGCACGTTCGGACCGGCCAATTATTCCTTCAATCGTGGTGATGTGCATTACGTGGTCCTGGACGATGTGTTCTGGATCGATGACGGGTACATCGGGTATCTGTCGCAGGAGCAGCTCGACTGGTTGCAGGCCGACCTGCAGGTCATCGAGAAGGGGCGGCGCGTGGTGGTGTTCGTGCACATCCCGCCGTACTGCACCACGCATCTCCGGTGGGGGAACAAGAAGCCGGAGAAGAGCATGGTGGTGAACAACCGTCAGGCGCTCTATGATGTCCTTGCGCCGTACAAGTCGCACATCATTGCCGGGCATCAGCATGAGAGTGAGCATGTTGTGGATGGCGGCATCCCGACCCATATCGCGGGTGCGGTCTGCGGGGCGTGGTGGACGGGTCCGGTGTGTGCGGACGGGACGCCGAACGGGTATGCGGTGTATGAAGTGAACGGTGAGGAGATTACGTGGCGGTACAAGGCGACGGGTGAGGCGGCCGATCTGCAGATCCGTGCGTATGACCGTGGCACGGACCCCGCGGCGTTGTCGGAGGTGATCGCGAATGTCTGGGATTGGGATCCGGCGTGGAGTGTGGTGTGGTACGAGGACGGCATCCGGAAGGGGAAGATGGAGCAGCGGAGGGGGTTCGATCCGCTTGCATCGCAATTGTATCGTGGGCCGGAGATCCCGCGCAAGCATCCGTGGGCGGATCCATGGCAGACCGATCATTTGTTCCGGGCGGCTATTGCGCCCGCCACGAATGAGGTCAGGATCGAAGCGACGGACGGGTTCGGGCGGGTGTACACGGCGGTGTGTAAGTAGGGAGGGCGGTTTGTGGTCCGTGTGATGTGGCGTTTTGAGGTGATTTTGGAGGTCAAGTTTACCCCGGCATCGTGCATTCTGCACGATGCCCTAAGCTCAGGGTGTGTCGAGCCTTCCGGCGATCGTCCTGTTTGCTGTACATCCTGCCATGCATAATGCACGTTTCGCCCATCTTCCACATCATTCTATAGTTGAGGGTTCACCTGTAAACCCTTGTTTACCAAGGATTCATCAGATGCGCATTCGGGGTGATACGTGGCACCCTATTTGCGTTTCATCCTTCCAGAACATTCCACATCTCCTTTTCCTTCAGTCAAACGGAGGTACCATGGCTGTCAAGACCACCACGTTACAAAGCGGCAAGATCGGCGTCGTCGAGGTCAAGGGATCGCTTGTGGGAGGGGAAGAGACCGACGAACTGCGCAGTGCAGTTGCTGATTTCGTTGAGCAGGGCACGAAGAAGCTCATCATCGATCTCAGCAAGGTCACGTACCTGAACAGCACGGCGATCGGTGTGCTGGTGTCGGCGCACACGACGTTCTCGAAGAACAAAGGGCATGTCAAGCTGTGCGGCATCAACAAGAACATCAACAACATCTTTGTGATCACGAAGCTCACGATGGTCTTTGATGTGGCAGAGACCCGTGAGGAAGCGGTCAAGGCATTCGGCGGCAACGAGTAGTTCGTACCACAGCTCACAGTACCATATACCAAAGGAGTGCACATCAATGAAGCAGTCCATCTTTCTTTCGGTGGTGATCGTGGTCACCGCCATCGTGGCCATCCTCATCTACCAGTTCATCCTGGGTAACCCGGCGAACTTCCGGAACGGCGAAGTCCGCACCGTGCCTGACAACCTCCTCGGCACCGTGTATACCGGCGGTATCGTTGTGCCCTTCCTGATCACGCTCACGTTGATGGACCTCACGCTGGTGTTTGAGCGTATCTTCTCATTGCGCAAGGCGAACGGCAAGCGCTCGCTCCCGACCTTCCTGAAGACCGTGCAGGGTCATTTGATGTCGAACAAGATCGATGAGGCGATCAAGGAATGTGATGCGCAGCGTGGTTCCGCTGCGAACATCATCCGTTCCGGCCTCGAGCGGTACAAGCAGGTGCTGGCGGAGAAGAAGCTGGATCCGGAGAAGCGCATGCAGGAGACCCAGCGTGCGATCGAAGAAGCCACCAGCCTGGAGACCCCGCTGCTCGAGCGCAACCTGATCGCGCTGTCCACGATCGCCTCGATCGCCACCATGGCCGGTCTGCTCGGCACGACGGTCGGTATGATCCGTGCATTCACCGCTCTTGCCAAGGCAGGTGCACCGGATGCCATCCAGCTGTCGATCGGTATCTCGGAAGCGCTGATCAACACGGCCCTCGGACTGCTGGCGGCCATCATCGGTATCATTGCGTACAACTTCTTCGTGACGAAGATCGACAATTTCACGTACATGATCGACGAAGCCAGCTACAACGTGGTGCAGATCCTCAACACGCGGTCCAACGACTAACGCCGGAGGCGGAACGGTATGCCGAAATTCAAGCCGCACCGACAGGGCGTCCGGATCGATATGACGCCGCTGGTGGACGTGGCCTTTCTGCTGCTGACGTTCTTCATGCTGACGACGCAGTTCAAACCGGTGGAAGAGGTGTCGATCGTGTTGCCCTCTTCGCATTCGGAGTTCAAACTGCCGGAATCGGACGTGATGATGATCAGCATCGCGAAAGAAGCCACCTACATTGGCAATGACACAACACACATCTGGTTGTCGCTGGACTCCCAGATCCTGCGCAAGCGCCTGTTCTCGGAGTACAAGAACAAATCGGTCCAGGTCGAAGGCAAGCAGTATCCGAAGGAATACAAGGAGACCTACTACCTCGAACTGAGCTACCCGGTCCCGAAGAGCCAGCTCGCGAACTATCTGGTCCAGGCACGTACCGCGAATCCGAAACTCCGCACCGTGGTCAAGGGTGATCGTGACTCGGATTATGGTGTCGCGGAAGACGTGATGGATATCCTGCAGAAAACAAACATCACCCGGTTCAGCCTGGTAACAGATTTCGCCAGACCGGTTCAGGAATAGGAGGCCGATCATGTCAGGTGGAGAAGTAGCTGCCCCAGGTGGAAGTAAGAAGGGCAAGAAAGGCAAAAAGAAGGGCAATCGCCTCGGCGTTCGTATCGACATGACGGCGCTGGTGGATGTGGCCTTTCTGCTTCTGACGTTCTTTATGTACACGACGAGTATGTCGCGCCCGCAGACGATGGAGATCAACCTTCCGCCCGACGACAATGTGAAGGTCGAGATCGCGGAATCCAATCTTCTGACGCTGCGGATCAACCAGAAGGGTGACATTTTCTGGAACACGGGCATCGAATCGCCGAAGCGCCTCGATCCGGTCGAACTGCGCAAGTTCCTCAGGGAGAAATCTCTTGGGAACCCGAAGCTGACGACGCTGGTGAAGGTGGATCGTGAAGGGAAGTACATCATGCTTGTCAATATGATCGATGAGCTGAACCTTGCACAGATCCAGCGTTTCAGCATCGCGCCGCTGCTTGACGCCGACAAGGCGTTGATCGCGCGCGTGCAATCATAGGGAAGGAGGAAACAGAACATGGCAGCAACAGCTGCAACAGCCTCCTACAAGGGAGCTCAGTACGGGGCGGTCGAACTCAAAGCCGTGTACCAGAAGTACTGGTTCACGGGGTTGGGCATCGCCGTGACCCTGCATCTGCTTCTTGTCGGGTCCTACTATCTGATCGGACTCCTCAATGAAGAAGAAGCGCCGGTGATGATGGTCCGGATCATGAAGTACTCCGATCTCGGTCCGCCGCCCTCGATCAACGCAGCCAACACCCCGCCCCCGATCTCGGTGGCGGCGCCAAGCGCCAAGCCGACCGTCGGTGCGCCTGTTCCGGTGCCGGATGCCGAGGTGAGCGCGGAGCAGACCATGGCCACCCAGACCGAAATGAGCAATCAGGTCGCGCCGGTGGTGGACGTGGATGCGGGTGGTCCCGTGGAGATCGAGCAGGACATCAGGATCGATGAGGATGCACCGCCGGCCGATTTCGTGCCGGTGGAGAAGGAACCCCAGCCGGTGAAGAAGGTCGAGCCGAAGTATCCGGAACTCGCGATGCGTGCGGGCCTGGAAGGCAAGGTCTGGGTGAAGATCTGGGTCGATAAAGAAGGCAAGCCGAAGCAGGTTGTCATTCTGAAGAGCGACGCGGAGATCTTCAACGAACCGGCAGTGGAAGCGGCAAAGCAGTGGGTGTTCACACCCGCCTACATGAACAACGGACCGGTCGCGGTGTGGGTATCGATCCCGTTCCGGTTCAAGCTGGCGGACCGCAAGTAACAGCAGTGATGTGATGTACGGCCACGGAGGGTGAGGGCGGTCCGCCGCCCTCACCCCACCGGGACCGATCGGAGGTCGGATGAAGACGATGGATGTGATCCGGTACGTGATCCTGACGCTGTCCGCAGCGGCCGTGGTCTTCGGTGTGCTGGTCATCGCCGGGGTCTTTGTCCCATCCCGGGGTGAGTTCTCCGATGAGATGCGGTATGTCATTGGCGCCGTGATCACGCTGTACGGGTTGTACCGGTTTCTGATCAGTTATTTCAGGCGGACCAAGTCATGACCAGGTATAGCATCGTTGCCATACTCGTTGCCGCGGGCCTGGTGCTCGCGGGATGCAGCCGTGAGCCGGGTTCCACAAAGCTGACCTCGGGCACGCTCACCGTGGAATGCGACGAGGCCGTGTTCCCCGCCATGAATGTCCTCGCCGCGGACTTCCGTCAGCAGTACCCCGATGCCCGTATCGACATCCGGTGCGTCGAGGCACGTGCTGCGACGGCGAATTTCGTGAACGATAGTGTGAAGGTCATCGTCTGCGCGCGTCCGCTCAATGACGAAGAGCGGAACGTGTTGACAGCGACGAAGACCTGGTTCGAAGAGTATCACGTTGCACAATCCGCCGTCGCCGTGATCGTCAACCCGGCGAACCCCGTGAAGGAACTGCGCATGGGGCAGGCGGACAGCATCTTCACCGGTCAGACCACCGTCTGGCCGAACTGGCGTGCCGGGGGGGTGGTGGACCTGGTGATCGGCAGCGTGGATGCCAGTACGAATGAAGTGTTCCGGCGCCTGGTCATGCGCGGCAAGCCGTTCGCGCAGTCCGCGACCCCGATGACGAGCTCCTCGGATATCGTGGAGTATGTGGCGAAGACCCCGGGTGCCGCCGGCATCGTGGGTGTGGGTTGGCTGAAGGGTGTGGAAAGCGACGTGAAGGTCATCGGACTCTCGCGGCCCGGCGTGACCCCGGATTCCACCCAGCCTGCGGGCAAGGCCTACGCACCGCATCAGGCGTACGTGTATCAGGGATATTATCCGGCTTCAACGCCGGTCACGATGTACACCCGGGACCTCGACCGCACGGTCAGTCTCGGATTCATCTCCTTCGCCGCAGGTCCATTCGGGCAGAAGGTGTTCCTGAATAGCGGGTTGGTGCCGGTGACCATGCCTGTTCGACTCATTCAACTTACATCGGAATAGGTGAACGACGATGAAACGCGCACTTGTGCTCTTGTTGCTTGGCTGTATGGTGGAGTTCGGATTCGGCCAGGAGTTCCTGGTGAAGGGGAGAGCTGCCCTTGCGTCGAAGGACACGACGGCGGCGATCGCTGCGTTTGAGCAGGCCCTGAAGGCCAACCAGAAACCCGGCGAGACGCATACCCACCTCGGCACCATTGCGCTCGCGCGCGGACAGGTCGCCGATGCCGTGAAGCATCTCGAGGAAGCCGTGCGCATCGACGATGATATCGTGGATGCCGTGCGGTCGCTCGGCGAGGCGTATGTGAAGACGAAGAACCTCCCCGGCGCGATCGTGCAGTTCAAGCGCGCGGTGAAACTCGCCCCGAAGAACGGCGCGGTGGCCGCATCGTATGGCAAGGCGCTTCTTGCGGCCGACTCGACGGATGCAGCGATCCGGGAGCTGACGCGTGCGAAGGAGTATCTGCCGGAAGACCCCAGCATCTATGAAGCGCTGGGCGATGCGTTCGCCAACCACAATGTCGTCCCCATGGTGATCATGAATTACCAGAAGGCGATCGAATACGACCCGGCGGGTACCTCACGCCGCATCAAGCTGGCGAATGTGTACGAAAAGAACCGCCAGTATACGGAGGCGGTGAAGGAGTTCGATGAGATCATCAAGCGTGATTCCTCGAACGCCGATGCCTACCGCCAGAAGGGGAATATCTATCTGCGCGCGAAGCTGTACAAGAGCGCGATCGCCCCGCTGCGGACGTACACCAACCTCCAGCCGAAGTCGGTGGAAGGCTCCGTCCTGCTCGTGAAAGCCCTGAGCGGCGCGAATGATTTCGAAGAGACGGTGAAGGAAGCGAAACGCTCGATCAAGATGGATTCCTCCAACGTGGATGTCTGGCGGTCGCTTGCCCAGGCACAGGTGGAGACGCGCCAGTTCCAGGACGCCCTCGTGTCGTACGAGGCCCTGAAGCGCAGGAAGGCGTTCACGTCGGCGGACCAGGGGCAGTTTGGGCTCGCGCTGTTCCGGACCGGCCGCGACCAGGAAGCGCTGCAATCGTTGCTGGAGGCGGTGGCGACCGACTCGACGAACTGCGACGCGTACTTCAGTCTGGGCAGCATCTACATGAAGGTGCGGGAGTACGAGAAGGCCGGTGCGATGTTCGACAAGCGGATCGACTGCGATCCGAAGTCCATCTCGCTCGCCGCGTACCTGAATGGCGCCGCATCGCACATGCAGACGAAGAACTATCCGCGCACGCGCGAGCTGCTCACCCGTGCGATCGCGGTGAAGCCGGATTTCCTGCAGGCACGGCTCTGGCTGGCGCGCTACTATGCGCAGGTGGATTCGCTGGACAACGCGAAGGCCGAGTACGACTCGGTGCTGCAGCAGATCGGCACGAACACCGACAAGTACAAGAAGGAAGCGGCTGAAGCCCACTACCTGCTCGGGATGTATTTCTTCCGCAAACAGGCGTTCGGGTCGTCCGTGGAGTCCTTCCGTAAGGCCTCATCCCTCGGGTACGAGGATGCAGGGCTCCGCTTGACGTGGGGCCAGGCCGTGTTGCAGACGCTGGACCGTACGGCAACGGACCCGAGCGACAACGACAAGAAGATCGCCGATGCGATACGGCTGTTCCGCCGTGTGATCGAACTTGATCCTGCCAATGCCCAGGGCCATCTCTGGCTCGGCCAGGGCCTGATCCAGGCACGCAAGGAAGGCGACGACAAGCGGAACAAGGAGTTGCAGGAGGAGGCGTGCGGGGAATTCCGGAAGACCTTGAAGCTTGAGCCGAGGAATGATGATGCGAAGAAGGCGATGGATCGCATCGGATGCAAATAGGCACGTGCCCCGGCACGCCGGGGTCGTGGAAGTACCGACAGGCCCGGGCCTGCTGCGATGCAGCTGCAAGAGTCGGCGGGATATATCCCGCCGGGGAAGAGACAACGACAATGGAGCCGGTCCGGGAATGGGGCCGGCTCCTTTCTATTGTGTCTGCCTGCTAATACATTGTCATATAATGTGTTAGACGGCTTCTGAATCGGCCGGTAACGGGGGGACTTGACCGGGAACAAAAAAACATGTATCTTCGTTGTATCATTTAAATCACCTAAATCGTCTAAATCGTACTACTGATCATTGAGGATACCCATGCAGGGCACCCTGAAGATAAACGGAGATACTACCAGCGTCAGGCATCGCCGTTTCGAGAAGGAGATGATGCCGTACATGGATCAGCTGTTCAACTATGCGACGTATCTCTCCGGCGACCGCGAGCAGGCCAGCGATCTGCTGCAGGATACGTATATGAAGGCCTACCGGTTCTTCGACAAGTTCGAGACCGGTACCAATGCCAAGGCATGGTTGTACCGCATCATGAAGAACACGTACATCAACGAGTACCGCCGCACCCATCGCCTCCCCGAGATCGTCGAATATGACGAGCAGATCTCGCCCTATCAGATGTCGGCGCAGGGACGGGAAGACAACGATCTGCGGAACATGCTGGATACGCAGATGTTCGACGATGACATCGCCGGTGCCCTTGCCGGGCTTCCGGAAAGTTCAAGAGTGTGATCGTCCTGCGTGACCTGGAAGAGCTGCCGTACGAAGAGATCGCGGAGGTGCTGGAGATCCCCATCGGTACCGTGCGGTCGCGCCTGCACCGGGCTCGTGCGTTGCTGTTCGACACGCTGAAGAATTACGCAAAGAAGAAGGGGTATACGGTGGGCGACCGTTTCCTGCCTGCCGACCTTGCCCTCGCCTCCTGAGGCGGATGAACGCTCAGGGAGCCGCGAGGATGTCCATGAACCTATGGATGATGGTTCCCGTGGCTCCCCATATCACGTGGCCACCGTACCGGTAGGTCCATACTTCGCGCACCGCGCCACGGATGGATCGACGCTCCATTTCGGCATTCCCGGGATCGGCGAAGAACGCGAGCGGCACCGTGAAGGCCTCCGCCACCTCCCCCGGACTCAACTGAAGCGGCGGGAGGTGTGAAAGGAGTCCGACCACCGGGGTGATGCAGAAGCCGGTCGGCGTCGTCAGATCATCAAGCATACCGAGCATTTCCACGGAGGCCGGGGGTATCCCGAGTTCCTCCTCCGCCTCCCTCACCGCCGTGTGCACACGGTCCCTGTCAGCCCCATCCACCATCCCTCCGGGGAACGCGATCTGCCCCTTGTGGGTCTCCACGGTCTCTGTCCGCCGCGTGAGCAACAGGGAGAGGCCGTGGTGCTCCTGGACGATGGGCACGAGGACCGCGGCGGAGATCAGCGGTACCGCACCTCCGTCCTCAAGGGCGGGGCGTCGCGCATGCGTGGCGACGGCGTGGCGGATCAGGGTCGGTGTGATGGGGTGTGCCAGCATAGACCAAGATACTGATACCGCCGGGCATCTGCAAAAGGGTGGATTGCATGTTGGGGAGGGTGTTTCTTATATTATATCATTAGACAATGCTCCGCTCCACAACGAGTGAGGTCGTATGCACGAGCAAGAGATCCGTGTTGAAGGAATGACATGCCAGCACTGCGTGATGGCGGTACAGAAGGCGTTGAATGAAGTGCCCGGCATCAGCGTGAAGGTGGTCCGTATCGGCGCGGTGGTGTACAGCACCGATGATATCGAACGCGCCGAGAAGCGCGTCCGGCAGGCCATCACGGCCTCCGGCTATAAGCCCGTTGCGTGATCGCATCCCGATGACGTCCGCGGACAGGCAGTGACACCCCTGTACACGATCGACGTCGCCCATCCACCCCGCCCATCATCCGCGGTCGAACGCCAGCTGGACGATGCCTGGCTCCACGTCAGGCGCAGCCGGCAGCTTCGCGTCCTCAAGGTGATCCACGGCTACGGTAGTTCCGGCGGACCCGGTTCCATCCGCGACACCGCGCGAAACTGGGCCTGGGACCATCGCCGTCACTTCTGTGCGGTCATCAACGGCGAAGAGTATTCTCTGCAGGATATCCGCACGCAGGACCTCCGGAAGGCCGTCGGGGATTTTACCGACCCCGATCTCGGGGGGAGCAACCCGGGTGTCCTCATCATCTGGATCCACTAACACCGTCCGTCCCTATGGCACCTCTGCGCATTCTTGTCGTCCTCATCCTTCTCACCATCACCGGCGCCCGTGCGCAGCAGGAGTGGGCCACGACCTATGACCGCAGCGGCGGGACGCGTACCCCACGGTACGACGAGACCGTGGCCTACTGCGAACGCCTTGCCGCGCACTCACCCTGGGCGCGCTCTACCTCCTTCGGCGTCAGTCCGCAGGGCCGCGCACTCCCCCTCCTCATCGTCTCGAAAGCAAAGGCCTTCACGCCCGATGCCGCGGCGCGCACGCACCAGGCCGTGATCCTCATTCAGGCAGGGATCCATTCCGGCGAGATCGACGGCAAGGATGCGATGTTCACCATCCTCCGCGAGATGCTGGTCCAGCACCGGGACACAGAAGTGCTCGACAGCGTGATCATCCTGTTCGTCCCGATCTTCAGCGTGGACGGCCACGAACGTTTCAGCGCCTTCAACCGCATCAACCAGAATGGCCCGGCGGAGATGGGCTGGCGGACCACTGCCCGGAATCTGAACCTCAACCGCGACTACATGAAAGCCGACACGCCGGAGATGCGGGCGATGCTGACGCTGTTCCAGCGGTGGCTGCCGGACCTGTATGTCGATTGTCATGTGACCGACGGGATCGACATGCAGTACGACATCACCTATGCCACCGAACTCGGCCCGAACATCGACCGGGGGATCGTGGACTACCTGAAGACAACGCTGATGCCGCGGGTGCTGGACAGGGTGGAGAGGGACGGCCATCCCATCTTCTGGTACGTGTTCCCGCGCGAGGAGACCGACCTCAGCAAGGGGATGGAAGCGGTGCGTCCACGCCACGGTTCTCCACCGGGTATGCGGCCCTGCAGAACCGTCCATCGATCCTCATCGAGACGCACATGCTGAAGCCGTACAGGACCCGGGTCGAAGCCACCGCATCGTTCCTTCGCGGTACGCTCGCGACCGTCGCGCGGAACGCATCCGCACTCCGCCGCACGGTCCGCGATGCCGATGCACGGCGCGCCGCTGCCGCCGACCGGTCCGTTCCCGTGAAGTTCGCGCTGGGGAAGGATTCGACGATGATGCCGTTCAAGGGGATCCGGCTGCGCACGGAACAGAGCGGGATCTCCGGCGGACGGAAACTGGTCTATACAGGTGAACCGTACGACGTCATGGTCCCGTTCTATGACCACATTCTCACCGTGGATTCCGTGACGCTGCCGGCGGCGTACATCATTCCGCCGGAATGGGGGTTCGTCCCCGAACTGTTCGCGCTCCATGGTGTGCGGTACCGGACGACCGCAGTACCGGAGACCGTCACCGTGACGACGAACCGATTCATGAACGTTCGTTTTGCCGCGCGTCCGTACGAGGGAAGGCAGACGGCGACGTATGCCGCCGAGCCGGTGACGATGCGTCGCGCCTATCCGGCGGGAAGCCTTGTGGTACCGTCGGCGCAGCGTGCATCGCATGTGGCGGCGCACCTGCTGGAGCCGAAGAGCGGCGATTCATTCGTGGCCTGGGGGTTCTTCAATGCGATCTTCGAGCAGAAGGAATACGCCGAGGACTACGTGATGGAGAAGGAAGGAAAGGCGATGCTCGATGCGGATCCAGCGTTACGCGCCGCGTACCTGGCAACGATCGCCGCCGACTCCGTGTTTGCGCGCGACCCGAATGCCCGGCTCAACTGGTTGTACAACCGCTCCCGCTGGGCGGATGAACGGCTGAATATGTATCCGGTGGGGAGGATCGATGCCGCGGTACTGCAGGGACTGCATCTCAAGTAGAACGCGGTGGCTCAGGTGTCCGCAATGACATCGCGGTAGATGGTCTCCAGCCGGTCGATCTGCTTCCGCTGGTCGAAGAGTTCTTCCACCCGTTGCCGTCCCGACTCGCCCATGCGCCGGGCCATCGCGGGATCCCGCAGCAGCCTGCCGAGCGCATCGGCAAGCGGCACGGCCTGGCGCGGCGGCACCATGAGCCCGGTGAGCCGGTCCACCACGATATCCACCACGCCGTCGCAGTTGGTCGCCACGACCGCCCGCCGCATCGCCATCGCCTCGATGAGCACGACGCCGAAGGACTCCGCATGGGAGGGAAAGGCAAAGAGATCGAAGGCGGACATCACGGCCGGCACATCGGCGCGATACCCCGCGAAGTGTACCCGGTTCCCCAGATCCAGTCCGGCCGCCTTCTCCTTGATCGCCGCTGCATATGCTTCTTCCCCGTGGCTCGCCTCCCCCACAATGACAAGCCGGAAATCCAGTCCGCGGTCGCTCAGGATCTTCGCCGCGTCGAGGATCTCCTCATGTCCTTTCCCGGGAGAGAACCGGCCCACGAACCCGATCACCGGCGTCTCGTCTTCGACGCCGAACGACCCGCGTGTTGCCGCTCGATCGACCTTCTTCGGATCGAAGATGGTCAGATCGACAGCATCGTGGAGCGTGAGCACGCGGTCCGCGGTCATCGGTGTCGTTTCGAGGACGTTCCGTTGAATGACATCGGAGATCGCGAGGACGTACCGGAGATGACCGTAGGTATAGCGGTGGAACAAGTCCTTCTTCCGGACGTACGAACCCATGCGTTTGCTCAGGAGGGTGGGCACGGTGCCGCCCGCGAGTTGCTGTGCAGGGATGACCGTGGCAAGATCGCGCGAGTGCTGGCAATGGATGACGTCGATCCTGTTCTGACGGATGAACCGGGCAAGCCGCCAGGCGAGCAGCGGATGGATGTAGCCGCGGACCGGCAGGGGGAGCAGGGTGAACGGAAAGCCGGCGGCTTTCTGTGCGAGCCGCGAACCCGAGGGCGCCGCGAGCCAGACCTCATGGCCGCGGGCGTGGAGTTGCCGGGAGAGTTCGATGGCCTGCATCTCGAGTCCGCCCCAGGAGGCGGAGAAACAGGTCTGCAGTATCTTCAATGATGGAGCCATGGTCCTGAAAAAGTGCGGCGGCACCGGCATGGGATGGAGCCCCTTCCGATGCCGCCGGATGCTTCCTGCCGCCCCTTACCCGCGCTGGGCTATGGTCGGCACATCGCGCTTGTCGTGGCCAAGATAGATCTGGCGCGGACGGGCGATCTTCTGATCGGCATCGTCCACCATCTCCGCCCACTGGGCGAGCCAGCCCGACATGCGTCCGATCGCGAACAACACCGGGAACATATCCACCGGGAACTTCATGGCCTGGTAGATGAGTCCGGAGTAGAAGTCCACGTTCGGATACAGCTTCCGCTTGATGAAATACTCGTCCTGCAACGCGATGCGTTCGAGCTCGAGGGCGATATCGAGTTTGGGGTTGCGCCCCGTGACCTCGAACACCTGGTCCGCGAGCCGCTTGATGATGTTCGCGCGCGGATCGTAGTTCTTGTACACGCGGTGCCCGAAGCCCATCAGTCGCCCGTGCCCTTCCTTCACTTCCTTGATGAAGCCGGGGATGTTCTCCTTCGTGCCGATCTCATCCAGCATGCGGAGCACGGCTTCGTTGGCGCCGCCGTGGAGGGGGCCATAGAGAGCGGCGGATGCCGCCGCGGCCGCGCTGTACGGATCCACCTGCGAGCTGCCCACGCTGCGCATGGCGCTCGTGCTGCAGTTCTGTTCGTGGTCGGCGTGGAGGATGAACAGCACGTCCAGGGCCTTCTCCAGCACCGGATGCGGATGATACTTCGGCTCCGCCATGCGGAACATCATGTTCAGGAAGTTGCCGGCGTAGGAGAGGTCGTTGTCCGGCTGCACGTACGGCATGCCGACACTGTGGCGGTAGGCGTACGCAGCTGCCGTGGGCACTTTGCCGATCAGGCGGTGGAACGTGAGCTGGCGTTCGGCCTTGTTGGTGATGTGCTTGGCGGACGGATAGAACGTCGAGAGCGCGCCGATGGTGCTGACCAGCATGCCCATGGGGTGTGCATCATGATGGAAGCCGTCCATCAGTTTCTTGATGTTCTCATGGACGAACGTGTGTGTCGTGATGTTGTTCGACCATTCGGCGAGCTGTGTCTTGTTGGGGAGCTCACCATAGATGAGCAGATAGGCGACCTCGAGGTACGAGCAGCGTTCGGCCAGTTGCTCGATCGGATATCCGCGGTAGCGCAGGATGCCCTTGTCGCCATCGATGTACGTGATCGTGCTCTTGCACGATGCGGTGTTCATGAACGCCGGATCATACGTCATGATGCCGAAATCATCGGCATGCTCTTTGATCTGGCGCAGGTCCGTTGCCTTGATCGTCTCGTTGTCTATCGGCAGCTCGTACGACTTTCCCGTACGATTGTCCGTGATCGTGAGCGTGGGCTTCTTTGCATCACCCTGCGATTGCATTGTGGGTTCTCCTTAGGTAAATGAACGGTCATCTGACAAGGAACAAAGGTCGCGCTCAGGGGAAGGAGTACGTCAAGAAACGGCTGCGTGCTGCACGCGGACCTGTTGGGGCGAGTCGTGCAGCACGCAGGAACTTAAAGAGAAAGTGTTGAAAAAACAAGCACTTTCGATTCTACTAAAAGAAGCTGCTACCGCTTCGGATATGCCGGTCGTGGAGCGAACTTGAATGGTTCTTCCCTGGTTTTCTTGAGAAGTTCCTGGATCGCCCGGTCAAGCTGGGCATCCTTGCCCGCTGAAGCCGATGCCGGGTCGTTGTCCAGAAGGATGTCAGGATCCGCTCCATGGTTCTCCACAAGCCACTTGCCATCCTCGCCCCAGAACGCATTATTGGATTGCTGGACGTTTCCGTTGTCCACGGTGGCCTGACCGTTCAAAATACCTACCAATCCGCCCCATGACGGGACACCGATGACCGGTCCGAGCTTGTCCGCCTTGAAATGCTCGATGAATGCCTCACCGTCCGATCCGTTGTACTCGTTCGAGAGCGCAACGTAGTGGGCCGACGAGGCCGTTCCGGGATAGCGGAAGGGTTCCATGTTGCGCAGCACGTTGTACGAGGTCATCCTGCGTTCGAGCTTGTCGATCATGAAGTACTCCGTCCACCCGCCCGAATTCCTGCGCACATCGATGATCAACCCCTCTTTGTACCTGAAGGCGCGCCAGAACTTGTCGAACTCGCCGATCCCGCCGGAACCCATGGCGTTGATGTGCATGTACCCGATCTTCCCATCGGATGCCTTCAGAACGTGGTCAACGTTGTCCGACAGCCACCGGAAGTAGCGGAGCTGGGAGTCGTACCGGCCCGGTACGATCTCATACGTCCGCGCTCCCTGCGCCGACGGCGTACTGTTCACCGTGATCGCGAATTTCTGACCGGCCGTCATCTGCAGCATGCGGTGATAGTCCGCCGGCGGCTTCACCTCCACGCCGTTGATGGCGATGAGGTAGTGGCCTTCCTGCACATGGATATCGGGACGCGCAAGCGGGGCCTTCAGACTCAGATTGTACGTCGTCGGCCCATAGATGCGGGAGAATTTGTAGTAGCCGGCCTTGGTGTCCGCCGTGAGGTCGGCGCCAAGCCAGCCCGTGGAAACGGGTGACCGTGGCGTTGCCACAGGCCCCATGTCGCCGCCGCCGATGTACGTGTGCGATACGCACAGCTCACCCACCATCTGGCTCAGCACCCAATTGAGGTCATCGCGCGAGGAGAGTGACGGAATGAACGAGCGGTAGGTGTCGCCGAGTTTCTTCCAGTCGCGGCCATGCATGCCTTCATCGTAGAAGAACTCATTGTACCAGCGCCAGGTATCGTTGAAGATCTGGGTCCACTCGGCGCGTGTATCCAGCGTATAGGGCAGCACACCGGTGGAGACCTTCTCGCCCGCACCCTTCGATGAGAAGGCCTTGTCCAGCCCGATCACGTACAGGTCGTTTTCCCGTCTGGTCAGGAGCTGTTCGCCCGTGGCCGAGATCCGGTATTCGCGGATCTTGTCCGGGAGCGTGACCTCCTTCTTGCTTTCCATATCGAAGATGTGCAGTTCCCACTTCGTGGAAGCGCCGGGTTTGAAGATCTCTTCGTACTCGTCCTCGGTGAATTTGTCCACGGAGCACCATGCCACCTTTCCCTTGCCCGCCTGCAGGAAGAAGTAGTTGCCGGCCGGGACGGGGAGCGGCGTGGTGCGTTTGGCGAGTCCGTCGGTGTCGATCCTGAACGGCTCCGGCGTCTTCTTCTCGGCCACGACCGGCTCCGTGAACGGCGGCTGGTCGCCCGCGGCGAGCTGGACTGCCATCACCTGGTACGGGGCATCGAGGACATGGTTGTCCTCATAGAAATCCATCTGGACGCTGAAGTTGCGGCTCGAGAGGTAGTACAGGTATTTGCCGCCCGCATCGAACCGCGGCGAAAGGTTGTCGAAGAAATCGTCCGTCACCGCGAAGCGCTTCTTCTGTTCGAGCGAGTAGATGAAGATCTGGCTGTTCCGGTTGAACTGCACGAACGAATAGGTGACCCATTTGCTGTCCGGCGACCAGCCATAGTCGGCGATCTCCCAGTAGAACTCGTCGTTCTTCAACTGGTTCGACTGGTCGATCTTCGTCAGGGTGCGTGTGGCGATGTCCAGGACGGTCAGCGCGAGGTCCTTATTCCCGAAGAGGATCTTCTTGCCATCGGGCGACCAGACGAGCCGGTAGACCGTGCGGTCCAGCGCAGTGGTGAGCTGCGTGCGGGGTCCGCCGCCGGCGGGCTGCGTGTAGAGCTGGTAGCTGCCGGTGCTGTCCGAGAAGAACGCCACGGTCTTGCCGTCGGGCGAGAGCGCGGGGTGCATTTCACGGATGCCGGGCGTTCCCGACAGGTTCACCGCGTGTTTCTTTTCGATGTTCACCGCATAGAGGTCGCCGCGCGCTTCCAGCACAACCCCCTTGCCGTCGGTGGCTGCATCGGCCGCATGGAGGTACTCGCGTGCGTCGATCACGCGCGTGCGCGTTGCCCAGCGGTCGGACGGGATGGTGACCGTCCGGCGGGTGACCTTCCCGGTGGCGACGTCCAACGTATGGAGAGAGCCCTTGTACACAAAGATGATGGTGGTGCCATCCGTGGAGGGCCACATCACGTCGAAGTCGTCGTACGATGTGAGGCGCGAGACCGCGTTGGTGGCGAGGTCCTGGACGTACAGATTGGAGATCCCGTTGTCGCGGTCGGAAACGAAGTACATCTTGTCGCCGATCCACATCGGATAGGCGTTCTTGCCGACATAGGTCGTGACCTGTTTGAACGCATTGGTCGTGAAATTATACATCCAGATGTCAGGATACCGGCCGCCCTTGTAGCGTTTCCAGTAGTAGTCCTCGCTTCCTTTGCGGACATACACCATCGACGAGCCGTCCTTTGAAAAGCTGCACCGCACCCCGCGGTCGAGGGGGAAGCGCTCGGGGGCGTTCCCGTCGGTGTCCACGAAGTAGAGGTTCGGATCGCGCATGATCACGTTCTCGAACGTGGACGTGAAGACGATGCGCTTGCCGTCCGGGGTCCAGCAGATGGAGTTGCCGACGCCGGGCATGTAGGTCAGCCGTGTAGGGGCCCCGCCTTCGGCCGGCATCCGGTAGATGGCCGCGCTCCCGTCGTAGTTGCCGGTGAACGCGATCTGTGATCCATCGGGAGAGAACCGGGCGGCGAATTCGGTGCCCGGATGGGTGGTCAGGCGTGTTGCCACACCCCCGGCAGCCGGTGCGGTCCAGAGGTCGCCTTCATAGGTGAAGACCATCGTGGAGCCGTGGATGTCGGGGTGCCGCATGAAACGGCCTTCTTCCGCTGCCAGTGCGGCGAGCGGAAGCACGAGGAACAGAACGGCACAACGGATGCCGTGGAGCATGGTGATATCTCCTGGTGCGTGGTACGGAGTGATGGAAAGGGACAGGACAGGGACAGGTGAACGTCAGGGTGCTTCGCAAAGGACAGGAAAACGTCAGGGTGCTTCGCGTGGAACGATATGGATCGGACGATGGTGCTGGCTGCGCGACCGGATGAGATCCACTTGGCTGTCGGCCGCTTCACCCGTGGTGCCGGGTGCGATGCGCGTGTACAGTCCGTCCGCCCCGAGCTGGCGTGCGCGGGTACGATCGGCGAGTGCGCCGTCCAGGGTCTCCTGCTTCACCCGTGCGATGAGCGCGGGGTCCTCCACGGGGAACATCAGCTCCACGCGGCGGTTCAGATTGCGCCCCATCATATCGGCGCTGCTCAGATAGAGTTCGGGATGGCCGTCGTGGGCGAACCAGAAGACGCGGCTGTGTTCGAGGAAGCGGCCCACGATACTGATGACGCGGATATTGTCGCTGATCCCTTTCACACCCGGGCGCAGGCAACAGATGCCGCGGACGATCAGCTCGATCTTGACGCCGGCCTGCGATGCGGCATACAGCAGTTCGATCATCCGCGTGTCGGTGAGCGAATTCATCTTCAGGATCACATGGCCGTTCTTTCCCGCGCGGGCATGCTGCATCTCCCGCTCGATCAGGCGTGTCATGGTTTCGCGCAGATTCACCGGCGCCACGGAGAGCTTGCTGTAGCCGTCGCGGCGCGAATACCCGGTGAGATAATTGAACACCTCGGTCGCATCCGAGGTGATCTGTTCCCGGCAGGTGAAGTAGCTGTTGTCCGTGTAGATGCGTGCGGTCACCGGGTTGTAATTCCCCGTACCGAGGTGGACATACCGGCGGAGGCCGTCGCCTTCTTTGCGGACGATCAGTGCCATCTTGGCGTGCGTCTTCAGTCCGACAAGCCCGTACACCACATGGACGCCGGCGCGTTCGAGTTGCTTCGCCCAGCCGATGTTGTTCTCTTCATCGAACCGTGCCTTGAGTTCGACCAGGACCGCCACCTGTTTGCCGCTTTCGGCTGCCTGGATGAGCAGCGGGACGAGCGGGGATTCCTTGCCGATGCGATAGAGGGTCTGTTTGATCGCGAGCACTGCCGGGTCCAGAGCGGCGTTGCGGATGAACTGGACGACGGGCAGGAAGGAATCGTACGGGTGATGGAGCAGGACGTCGCCGCGCCGGATGATGGCGAACATATCCTCGGATTCATCCTCCGTGCCCAGCGGTGCAGGATGGTGCGGGGCATCTTTCAGGTCCGGCCGCGCGACCCGGAGGAGCTGCATCAGATGGCTGAGTCCGAGCGGGGGCGTGATCTCGTACACGTCGGTGGCCGCCGCTTCCAGATTGTCGGCGAGGATCTCGCGGATGCGAGCCGGCATGGAACTCTCTACGCCGACACGTACCACCGGTCCGAAGCGCCGGAGGCGTATGGACTCCTCGATGGACGCGAGCAGATCGTCCGCTTCGTCCTCCTGGATCTCGATGTCCGCGTTCCGCGTCACCCGGAATGCATAGGATTCCTTCACGGTCATCCCGGGGAAAAGCATCCCGAGGTTATCCGCGATCAGGTCTTCCATCCAGATGAACCGCATGACGTCCGGCGTGCCGGAGCGTTCGGGGAGCGGGATGAGCCGGGGGAGGACATCCGGGACCTTCACGCGTGCGAAGCGTTCTTCGCCCTGCGGACCGGCAACGACGACCGCGAGGCTCAGGCTGAGATTTGAAATGTACGGGAACGGGTGTCCGGGATCGAAGGCCAGGGGCGTCAGGACAGGGAAGACCTCACGCGCGAAGTAGGCATGCATGGCGGCCTGCTCTTCCGGGGTGATCTCATGCATCCTGATAAGATGAATGCCGGATGTGGCCAGTTGCGGGTGCAGTTCGTTCCAGAAGCACGCGGACATCTCCGCCAGCATGGTGGAGACGCGGTCGTGGATGGCGTTCAATTGCTGGAGAGGGGCCCGGCCATCGGGCGACAGGTCGGTCACCCCGGCGGAGATCAGGTCTTTGATGGCCGCGACCCGGATCATGAAGAACTCGTCCAGGTTGGAGCTGACGATCGAGAGGAACTTCGCGCGCTCCAGGAGCGGGTGGCGGGGGTCGCGGGCCTCTTCGAGCACCCGCTGGTTGAACTCCAGCCAGCTCAGTTCGCGATTAATATAGAGCGAGGGATCGAGGGCGGGGGGGATATAGGAGCCGGTCCCGTCCGCGTCCTTCAAGGAGGGGCGTTTCTTACGCCGGGTCTTTGCGCCGCGCAGCTTGCCTTCGGATCCTGCACCTGCCGATGGGCCGGGGGGTGCGGACGCGTGGTCTCGGTCCCCGGTGGGGGTCGGTTCATCTGCCACGCGATTCACTCCAGTTCCTCCGCTTGATGATGGTATCATGAATATCCGACCTTTGCCCCAAAAAAACAACCGGTGGGTGCGGCTACCTTGACAATGTGGCCTGAACAGTGTATCATGCATCGATCATACCATACCAACGGAGCCGCAATGGGCGTAAAATCCTCCACAATCACCGACAAAAACGTCGGTCTCATCGAAGTGAGCGGGTCGCTGGTCGGCGGTGACGAGACCGTCGAGGTCCGCCAGGCGATCGCCGGATTCGTGGACCGCAAGTACGAAAAGCTGCTGATCGATCTGAGCAAAGTCACCTACCTCAACAGTACTGCGATCGGCGTCCTCGTGTCTGCCCAGACCACCTATTCCCGCAACGGGTGGCAGATCAAGCTGACAGGGTTGAACAAGAACATCGAGAACATCTTCGTGATCACGAAGCTGACCCTCGTGTTCGATGTGCGCGATACCCGGGAGGAGGCTCTGAAGAGCTTCACCTGAAACCCGTATGCAATGTCCTGCCTGCGCCAAAGACATCCCGGAGAATTCTCGGTTCTGTCTCCATTGCGGCACGACGCTCGGGCCCGCACCTGTGTCGCCCGTGCCGATCAGGCCGACGATCGACGGGTTCGCCCTCATCCGCAACTACATTCCGCGGGATCTTGCTGAACGCATCCTGACCGCCGGCCGCCAGATCGAGAGTGAGCGGCGGCTGGTGACGGTGCTGTTCGCCGATGTCACCGGATTCACCGCACTCTCCGAACGCCTCGACCCCGAGGATGTCTCCGCTGTCCTCAACGATTGCTTCTCCGGCCTCGTGTCGGTGGTCCTGCGGTATGAAGGGACCATCGACAAGTTCATCGGGGACGGTATCATGGCGATCTTCGGCGCTCCGCTTGCACACGAGAACGACCCGGAACGCGCGGTCCGCTGTGCCCTGGACATGATGACGGAGATCGAGCGCTACAATCAGCGCCGCGGACATGAGTTGCCCGGGCCGCTCGGCCTCCACGTCGGACTGCATTCCGGCATGGTCATCGCCGGGAACGTCGGCACCGACCTCCGGATGAACTATTCGGTCATCGGCGATACCGTGAACCTGGCGTCCCGCCTCGTCGAGATCTCACCCCGTGGCGATATCTTCCTTTCCGCGGAGACGTACAAACTTGTGGCGGACGTGGTGATCGCTGAAGGGCCCACGACCACGGCGCTGCGCGGGAAGTCGGATACCGTGGATGTGTACCGCCTCCGCGCCCTCAAGGCCGAATCCGACCGTAAACCGTCGGTCCTTGGCAAGGACCAGTTCGTCGGCAGGGTGCGTGAACTCGGCATGATCGATAAGGGGCTGGACATCGCCAAAGGCCATGCGCATGTCCGCCTCGGACTCCGCGGCGAGGCCGGGGTCGGCAAATCACGCCTCAAGGCGGAGCTGATACGCCACGCATACGCGCAGGGCGTGGCCACCGTCGAGGGTGCCTGCTCGAGCTTCGAGATCTCCACGCCCTACTATGTGTGGTCCGTCTTCCTGAAGAATTTTCTCCGTATCCGGAGTGATGCTTCCGAAGCGCTCATCCGTGAACGCCTGCATGCGGCGGTGGAGCACCTCCATCTGATCGACCACGAGCCGTATCTTGCCACACTCCTTTCCGTCCGCTATGAAGAGATCATGATGGTGGACGATAAGGTACGCAAGCAGCGGATCTTCTACGCCGTGCGCACGCTGCTCACCACCGCTGCGGTGGGGCGGCCGATGCTCTTCATCCTCGAGGACCTCCACTGGATCGACAGGTTCTCGCAGGAGCTGCTGGACTATGTCCTGCTCCGCGATAATGCCGCGGTGCCGACCCTGTTCGTGCTCACCTTCCGCGATGAGTATCCCTTTGCCGGTGTGGTCGATGAGGCGAAGGAACTGATCGACCTGAACCGGCTCGACCGCGACGATGCGCGGCGCCTGATCCTGTACCGCCTCGATGCCGAGGCGGTCCCCGATGCGCTGGAGGAATTCGTGCTCCGCCGTTCGGAAGGGAATCCTTTCTTCATCCAGGAGATCATCAAGACCCTGCTGGACAAGAAGATCGTTGCGGTGCGGAAGCGGCGCGCCGAGCTGCTCACGGACAATATCGAGGCCGGCGTCCCCGGCACGATCCAGGGCATCATCATGTCGCGGATCGACCGGCTGCACGACACCATCAAGGAGGTCCTCTTCGGTGCGTCCGTCATCGGCCGGGAATTCTCCCGCCCGCTGCTCGAGCAGGTGATCGGGGGCGAAGGCGATGTGGTGCCGAGCCTGTTCGAACTCCGCTCGCTGGAACTCATCCTGGAGAACGACGAGGCGCGGGAGTTCGAGTATCTCTTCAAGCACTTCCTCATCCAGGAAGTGGCGTACAATACCATGCTGGTGAACAAGAGAAAGGAGCTCCATGCCTCCATCGCCCATGCGATCGAGCTCCTGTATGCGGACCGGCTGGTGGAGTATTACGAACTGCTTGCCTTCCATTACGAGAAGGCGGAGTTGTGGGACAAGGCGGCGGAGTATCTGAGCCGCTCCGGCCACAAGGTGCGGCAGATGTACTCGCGGGAGGAGTCCGAGAACTTCTTCGAACGCCGCGAGATCGCGGTGAAGAAGCTGTACCAGTCGGCCAGCGTGAAGCCCGATCTGGCGAGCACGCTGAAGGCCATCAGCCTGCCGCTCCTGGCGATGCTCATTCCCATCCTGCCCATCTTCTTCCTGATCCGCGTCGTGGGCACCTCCCAGAACGTGAATCTGATCTCCCAGGTGGTGGTCAGCGGGGTCGCCATCCTGCTCCTGCTCTGGTATGCGCTTTCGCTCTGGTATCTCGGCGTGGTGCCCTTCCTGCGCGGGACGCCGAAGCTCTACGATCTGATGGAGGACCGCATCCGCATCATCTTCAAGGACGGGACGAACATCACGGTCCATTTCTCGGAGATCGAGCAGCTTCGCATCTGGGACTCCAAGACCAACGCCCTCCGGCCCTGGCTGTATCGCCTGGCGGATCCTTTCGGGCGGCTGGAGGAGACCGACACGCTGACGTTCAGGACCTGGGTACGCGACGTGCTGGGGAATATCCTTCCCCCGTACACCTTCGGGGTCGGCAGCGGCGCTGCCTCGATCCACTGCCGCTTGAACAGCGGGGCGACGATCCGGCGTTTCTTTTTCCCGTGGTTCAATACGGCGATGCGGAGCCGTACGCTCAGTCTGCACCCCTACGACACGAAGGAATTCTACGTCCAGTGTGAGGTCGCACTCATGAAGTGGGGCAAGCAGCAGATATGACACACCTCCGGCGTTCTACGGGCGGTACCCTCTGGATGTATGTGCTTGCCGGACTGCTCTCCGGCATCGTTGTTTTGCAGGGAGGGGCACAGGTACGCGATCGGGCCGCGGCACAGGGCCTGGTGGAGATCGCGCAGCTCGATTCGACGATCCGCCTGGATATCCGTTACGCCACGGCGAACAACTTCATGGGCAGGCCGATGTACGCGCAGGCGCGGGCATTCCTGCAGCGCCCGGCGGCTGAAGCGTTGCTCCGGGTGCATCGTGCCCTGCGGGCGAAGGGATACGGTGTGCTGGTGTTCGATGGCTACCGGCCATGGGCCGTGACGAAGAAGTTCTGGGATGAGACCCCGCCGGAGAAGCACGCCTTTGTGGCGAATCCGAAGAAGGGATCGAAGCATAACCGCGGATGTGCGGTGGACCTGACGCTCTACGACCTGAAGACCGGTGCGGAAGTGGTGATGCCCAGTCCGTACGATGACTTCACGCCGAAGGCATCGAGTTCATATACGGGCGGGACCGGCGGGCAGCGGAAGATGCGTGCTCTTCTCCGCACCGCGATGGAGGCGGAGGGGTTCCGCGTCGAGCCGGGGGAGTGGTGGCATTTCGATCACCGCACGTGGCGTGACTATCCGATCCTCGATATCCCGTTCGAGGAGCTGAAACCGTAGTTCCCCTAACGCTTCGCCCTTCGGATGCCGCACTGGTGGGGGCTCCGGAGGTATGCTCCTCCAGCGGAAACTCGCGTCGGGAGCGGCGAGATGCCAGGTTACCCCGGTGTCACTTCCCCAAGATCCGAGTTTCGCGGTGGAGGGGCACTCTCCGGGCCTTCTCTTCTCTCAGTCGGGGATGAAGACACCGGCGATCTCGATGGTCCCGGTTCCCGGGAACATATCCATCGGTACTGCTTCCACGAGTCGGTACCCCGCATCCTTCCACCGTTTCGCTTCCGCAGGCATGACCTCGATATTGCAGAACAGGTGCGCCACACGATGGCATCGGCGGCTCGCCACGACCTCGATCACGCCGGGGGCCGTGCCGCTGCGGGGCGGATCCAGGATCACCACATCCGGGGGCTCCGCGCGCTGCATGAGTGCGGCGAGCGATGCTTCATTCAGATCGCTGCGGGTGAACCGCGTGTTGGAGATCTTCAGATGTGTGGCGATCTTTGCTGCCGCTTCGATGGCTGCCGGCGCGATGTCCGCACCGATCACGCGCTTTGCGCGGCCGGCGAACGAGATCCCGAAGAGCCCGTACCCGCAATACAGATCGTAGAGTGTTCCCGCCACCGGCAGGTGCAGGAGTCCACCGAGCCGCTCCACCATCGGGTCGAGCATCGATTGATTCACCTGGGTGAACGACTGCACGGGATACACGAACCGCTTTCCCGCGGTGACGTGCGAGAGCGTTGCGGAGCCGAACAGGCGTTGGAGTTTTCCCGGTGTGCCGGAAGCGGTGGTGCCCATGTAGTAGCGCCCGTCGGAGGCATCCTCGTAGAGGAAGATGCCCCGCACGGTCTGATCGTCGGCGGTGAGCGCCTTCGAGAGAGCGTTGGAGGCACGAACGACGCCTGCGTCGATCGACCGCACGTTGAGGATCACCATCCGTTCGCGGTCGTCGCCTTTGACGATCACGTACTGCAGCGATTCGAGGAGAGGCCCCGCCACGGGTTTGCCGAGCCACCGGTCCACGGCTTCATACAATGCCGCGTGGGATGCCGGTTCGATCGCACAGCGGAGCACCTCCACGGCGTGATCGCCGCTGTCCGCATCCGGGTCGATGAGCCCGAGCATCAATCGTCTGCCACGACGGAATGTCTTGCGTTTGGAAACGGTGCGGTACTGCCGGGGTTGAGGCGAAAGGATGAGCGGTGCGAGGGGGACCCCCGGCATCGCGGAGAGCCACCACTCTTTCAGTGCCTGTTCTTTGAGGCGGACCTCGACATCGTACGGGATCTCAGATGCGGTGCAGAGCGGGCATATCGTGCCCTGCGAGGTGCGGCACGCATCGTGAACGGGTGCGGGATGGTGCTTGCCCTGCGCGCGGACGGCGGCATGAAAGAGAGAGGAGAACGATGACATTGAGGGATGCTACTTCCCTCCGCTCTCCAGTACCTTCTTGATCGCCAATTCCAGGTACTCAAGGTCGAAAGGTTTGGTGATGTATTCGTCGGCGCCGAGCAGCATGCTCTCCGAGCCCACGGAAAATCCCAGGCGTCCGGTCAGCATGATCACGCCCATCTTCAACTGCCGGTCGCGGATGTGCTTCAAGACATCCAGCCCGGATTTCTTCGGCATGTTGATGTCAAGGATCGCAAGGTCGTACGTGGCATGGTCGAGCTTGTCGATCGCTTCGGCTCCATCCGTTGCTTCATCCGTCGCGTATCCTGCCGCATCCAACTGTTCGCGAAGCAGCTCGCGGATACCTTCTTCATCATCGGCGACGAGTATTCTTGCCTGTTCCATGGTCCCCGTCCTGAGTGACGCACTCGCTGAATAGTACCTATATAGACATTCTGTCGTAATATAGCAAACTTCAGGGTAGTATGGGTGACCTGGCGCACGTCCATGAGAAACCGCAAAAATCCGGAATTTCCCCTGCTTCTCCTCCTGGCACTTCTTCATCCCCTGGCGGCCACGGGGGAGGGGATGCGGGGAGGCATGCAGCGGCGGTTCTTTTTGAGGAGAATTTCGATACCATCACCCCGCCGGCCCTCCCACGGGGCTGGACGTCGTCCTCTGCTCGTGTGGCCGGGGTGCCGGACCTCGTGACAACCGCCTCCTCGCCCGCAAGTCCGCCTCACGCGGTCTCCGGATCGAACTCGACGGTGGAGCAGTGGCTCGTCTCCCGTTCGTTCGACCGCCCGGCCTTCTTTCCGGCGGTCCTGAGTTTCTCGCTCCGGCGATCGTCGACCTTCGCCGCGCGATGTGTGGTCGAAGCCTCAACCGATGGGGGCCGCACCTTCGGGGTCATCGTGGGCGAGGCGCCTTCCGCATTTCCTTCATCGACCTATGAATTGCTCGATTTTTCCCTGCCCGCTGCCATTGCAGCTTCGGACTCATTCCTCCTGAGGTGGCACATCCTGCCGGCAGCCACAGGAACGACAGCGACGATACGCCTGGATGATGTCAGGCTGACCCGTCCACGTCCACCCGTCACCCCCGGATCGGTCGTGATCAACGAGATACACTTCCAACCGGCATTGGGTGAAGGGGAATGGATCGAACTCATGAACACAGGGAGAGATGCCGTCGATATTGCAGGCTGGGGTGTGCGCGACTCGCCAACGGGAACGGTGCACGCCGTCGGCACCGCGGCTGTTGTGCTTCCGGCGGGTTCGTTGATCGTGCTTGCCGCCGACTCCGCATCGGTACGTGCTGTGGCGGGTGCGGGAGCAATGATCGTGCAGCCGGCGGGGTTCCCCTCGCTCAATAATACGGGTGATCTCGTTCTGGTGCAGGATGAGCGTGGGACAACGATGGACAGCGTCCGCTATGATGGTGCGTGGGGAGGCGGACCTGGCGTTTCCATCGAACGTATCGACCCTCATGGCGAGTCCGATGTCCCCGACAACTGGGGGCGATGCCTGGCGTCCGCCGGGGCCACGCCGGGCATGGAGAACACGATCGTCCTTCGTCCGCATGATCTCCGGATGGTACGGATCGGCGCGCACCACGATCCGCTCACCGGCGTGTCGGCGTTCCATGCGGTGGTACGAAACGCCGGCGGTGCCGCGGCGCCACCATGCAGCGTTGAAGTGTTCTCCGAGGCCGATGGGCCCTCTGCGAAGGTTCTCGCGTCGGGTATGATGACCCGGGGTCTTGCTCCACGGGATTCAGCGATCGTGGAATGCCCGTGGCCTGATCCGCGGCAAGGGCGTATGCGCGTCCGGGCGGAGATCCTCTGGCATGACGATCAGCGGCAGGAGAACAACACTGTTGTTGGTGACGTTCGCATGCCGCTGTCGGTTGGCGTGCTGCGCATCAACGAGATCCAGGCGGGGCCGGTGGGAGGCACGGCGGAGTTCATCGAGATCGTCAATGCGTCATCAACACCGGTCTCGGTGGATGAATGCTTCATTGCCGACCGTCGCACCGGTGCATCGACGATGCGCCGGTGGCCCGTGGCCGACCGGAGTTGTGTGGTGGCCGGTGGTGCCATGCATGTCGTTGCGGGCGATTCAAGCGTAGGAATATCCGCACGCCTCACGGAGGAGTTGTGTACCACCGTGAGCACATCCGGATTGGGGTTGAACAACGATGGGGATACGGTGCTCCTGTACAGCGCCGACAGTGTGCTGATCGATAGCGTGTCGTATGCATCCGCATGGCACTCAGCGGCGGTCGATGACCCGGCCGGCCGGTCGCTCGAGCGGTATGATCCCAGCCTGGCGAGCGGGGATCCGCGGAACTGGGGGACATGCGTGGATCCGTCGGGTGGCACGCCGGGAAGGGCGAACAGCATCCGTGTGACCGCGCCGGCGTCCGATGCGTCGCTCGTATGCGCACCCGATCCATTCTCGCCCGACGCGGATGGCCGTGATGACGTGACCGTGCTGCGGTATCGTTTGCCCGTGCGTTCCTCGTTGATCAGGGTGCGGATCTATGATATCCGCGGGCGGCGTGTGCGCGAACTTGTGAATGCGGCGCCGGCCGCGATGACCGGCGAGGTCGTGTGGGATGGGATGGGCGATGGAAGGGAACCGTTGCGCATCGGCATCTACATCGTGCATCTTGAAAGCATCGATGAGGCGGGCGGGCGGATGTTCAATGCGGCCTGTGCGGTCGTTCTCGCCCGACGGCTGTAAAGGTCAGAGATCGATATACACACCGAACAAGCTCGCCGTCAGTGTCCGGTCGAAGAATTGTCCGCGGTCATCGCTCCCGGTCCTGAAGGTGTACGCAACGCGTATCGCCGTTGCCGCGGGGCCCGAAAGCTCGCATCCGGCCTGGTAGCTCTGAATGGCGCGCCATGCTGATTCTTCCTTGAGACGGAAGTCCACTGCAGCATACAGCCGGCACCCTTCGAAGAGTTGGAGCGGTTGGATCTCGCCGCCGACCTGCGCCACCAGATGCTTGTCCCTGGCCGGCAATGTGTGGAAGTCGTAGCGCCCACCTGCGTACACCATCGCATGATGTTCCGGAAACCTGTAGGACCCCAGCAGGGTCACGTAGTCCTTGGCGTAGTTGATCGGGTGCAGCGAAAGTACCTCGATCCCATCGTCAGCGATGTGCGCACTGAAGTGTCCGTAGCCCGTCCGGATGCTGAGCTCCTGCGTGATACGGAAGTCGATGGGGAAATCGACGACGAAATCCACCGTCACGACCTGGAGCAGCGGTGGTTTCCGGAGGATGCCCGCGTGGACCGTTGCGCCGATACCTGCCTGCACGTCGACGGGCCCTCCGGAGAGTTCGAACAGCGGGCGTTCGCCTCCGATGTCGCCGAACCACTGGCGCGAGCCGAGGTCCTTGGCGATGCCCAGTTGATGTGCCTGTCCGCTCGCGTGGATGCGCGGGAAGATCCGTTCTTCGGGCAGCACCCGGAACTTCAGCGGCGTTCCGGGTGTGCCGGCGATGAGCGCTGCCACGCCGGGTCCGATCATGAGGAAGAGCAGGACGAAGGCCAGCGTGCCGGGGCGGGAGGGTGCGGCCATCACTTCGGACTCTTCGCGGTGAGGATGGTCTCCATGTCCGGGCGGGTCAGGCGGTACACAGCCCAATCCGAAAGGTGTTTGGCGCCGAGGCGGACGTAGAAATCGATGGCCAGGCGGTTCCACGTGAGGACGGACCATTCCATGCGTCCGCAGCCCCGCCGGTGGGCTTCCTCGACGACGTGCGTGAACAGCGCATAGCCGGCCTTGCGGCTGCGGAATTCCGGAAGCACGAACAGGTCTTCCAGGTACAGCGTTGGAAGTGCCAGGAAACTCGAATAGGTCTCGAAAATGAAGGCATATCCCGCGGGGGTGCCATCGATCTCCGCAAGGAACGCTTGAATGCGCGGCGGTGTTGAAAACATATCCCTGATCAGTCGTTCCTGTGCGGTGACATCGGGGGGGTCGAGTTTCTCATATGCCGCGAGGCCGAGGACCAGCGACAGAATGGCAGGGGCGTCGGCCGGGGTGGCCGCGCGGATCACGGGGGCAGTACTCATCGGTAGTTGTCCTGTTTGACAGATTCGATATTTCTCAGTATTTTTTTCAGCCGCACGAGTATTCTACAGATCCGGGGAGGTCCCATGGCTAAGCTCTACGTGTCTAATAAAGATGAGTCCGCTCGCCTTTTCAAGAGCAACGCATTGGAAATGTTCACGCACGTCCATTGGAGCGTGCCCATCATCATCTTCTTACCCGTCGTTGCCTATGCGATCCATGCTACGTCGCAGATCCCGTCGTTGCAGACCGCCACGGCGGTGGAACTCTTCATCGGCGGACTGGCATTCTGGACGATCACCGAGTACACGTTGCACCGCTGGATATTCCATTATGAGCCGAAGAGCAGCTGGGGGAAGTATCTGCATTTCATGATGCACGGTGTGCACCATGACTACCCCAACGACAGCAAGCGGCTCGTGATGCCGCCCTCCTTGAGCATCCCACTTGCCTCGGCCTTTTTTGGCGTCTACTGGCTGGTGCTCGGACCGGTGTACGCATGGCCGTTCTTCGGTGGTTTCATGCTCGGGTATGTCTTTTACGACGAGGTCCATTATGCCACACATCATGCCCCGATGAAGTTCGGCTGGTGGCAGAAGGTGAAACACCACCACATCCTGCACCACTACCATGATCCCGACAAAGGGTTCGGCGTCAGTTCTCCGTTGTGGGATGTCGTGTTCGGTACGCTGGACCCGACGGAAGAGCGGACGACGCAGGAAGCCAGACGTTAGAAGTGAAGGAAGAGGGAAGAGGGAAGAAGGAACACACGGTGGAGACTCTATCGCTTCTTCCCTCTCCCTTATCTCTTCATAAGCATTCCCATCGCCACCGACAACACCCTCGCCTCGCTCTTATCCGCCCGCGATGAGATGATCACCGGCACCCGGGCGCCTACGATCACATGTGCGAGCATGAGACCTGCAAAGTAGGTCGCCCCCTTCGCCAGGCTGTTCGCCACCTCGATGGTATGTGCCACCAGGATGTCTGCGTGTCCTGCCACGGGGGATGTCAGCTTCTTCTCTGCGGCCGCCTCGGGTGAGAGGGCGTTGTCCAGCGCCAGGGGGCCGTCCACGATGCATCCCGTGATCTGTCCGCGTTCGCACATCTTGGACAGCACGGCGGCGTCCATCGTCGATTGCAGGGAAGGATTCACGAACTCCGTCGCCGAGAGGACCGCCACGTTCGGCATCGGATTGCCGAGCGCATGGGCGACCTCGACGGCATTGATGATCAGTTCCTTCTTGGTCTTGAGGTCGGGTGTGGTCACCACGCCGCCGTCGGTGATCATCACCAGCCGCTGTGTGCCGCTCCCGTTGTACTCCAGCGCCACCACATCAGACAGCACCCGGCCGGTACGCAAACCCGTTGCTTCATCCAGGACCGCCTTCATCAGCGTGGACGTATCCACGCTTCCCTTCATGAGCACATCGCCCTTGCCGTCATTGATCAGCGCCAGTGCCGATGCCAGTGCTGCCGTCGGTGTCGGGGCCTCCACGATCCGCATGCCGGCCGACGAGGGATCCGCCTGGATCTTCTGCGGGTCGCCCACGAGGATGCACTCCACGCCAAGGTCGGTGGTGGCCTGCTTCGCGGCGAGGAGGATCTCGCTGCTGTGCGGGGCGACGAACACGACCCGGCATCCCGGACGGGAGCGGGCGGCGGTGCGGAGTCCTTCAAATGAGGTGATCATGGTGCTCGCTCAGTAGTCTCGTGGTGTGGACCGGTTCTGCAGGACCGCCAGCGTTTCGGCGGCAAGCGTGCGCATCTCGTCCTCACCGGGATACACGAGGACCCTGCCAAGGAAGTTGACACGTTCGGTGATCCAACCGACAAGCTTCGCCGATGTAGCCAGCCCGCCGGTCAGGACGATGGCATCGATGCTCCCCCCCAGCACGACGGCCATGGAGCCGACCTCCTTGGAGATCTGATAGGCCATCGCACGATAGACCTCTTCCGCGCGTGCATCGCCGCTGGCGATGCGTTCCTCGACCTCCAGGGCCGACGTGGTGCCGAGGTATGCCATCAGTCCACCCCCGCCGCGGACCAGCGTACGGACATCCTGTTCGGTGTAGGTGCCGGAGAAGCAGAGCGTGATGAACTGTTGCAGCGGCAATCCGCCGGTGCGTTCCGGCGAGAACGGCCCGTCGCTGGATGCGTCGTTGATGTCGATGATGCGTCCGCCCCGGACGGGGGCGATCGAGATGCCGCCGCCCAGATGTGCCACGACGAGCGAGGACCGTTCCAGAGGGATCTGCAGTTCATCGGTTGCCAGGCGGGCAGCGGCATGGACGTTCAACGCGTGGGAGAGGCTGGATCGCTGGATGAGCGGGTGCCCGCTGTAGCGTGCGAGTGGTTCGAGTTCGTCCACGGAGACGGGGTCGACGACGAATGCCTCGCACCCGTACTCACGGGCAAGCGCATCGGCCATGGCACAGCCGAGATTGGATGCGTGTTCCCCCTGCAGGTTGCCGTGCGCGTCGTCGAGCATACGGTTGTTCACGCGGTACGTGCCGCCGGGGATCGGCCGGAAGAGTCCGCCGATGCCGACCACGGCGGAGAGTTGCTGGACCGATGCGTGGGTCCATTCCCGGATCTGATGGAGCCGGAATTCGTACTGCCCCCAGATGCCTCCGAATTTCCGGAGCATACCGGGATCGTGGCGGAGGACGTGGGAGTGCAGCAACCGGTCGTCCTCGTACAGGGCCATCTTGGTCGAAGTGGATCCGGGATTCACGACGAGGATGGTGAATGGGCCGCGGGCGGTCATGATCCACCTCGTGCTGTTCCGACCGATAGTGCCAGACGACGTGAAGGCGCCGTTGGTCCTGGCGTGAGCATCACGCCGGGATCCCTGTGGCGGGGCAGAGGAGGGGAAGGTGCGATACGCATTAGCAGATCCGTGGAAGTTGTTCGCCTGAAAGCATATCGACGATGCGCATGCTGCCGATGCTGCTGCGCAGGGTGACGATGGACGGGTGTTCGCTGACGACCCTGCCGATGGCTGCGGCGCGGGCGCCGAGTGGATGTGCGCGCATGGCAGCGAGGACCGCATCTGCTGCGCCGGGTGGCACGGCAGCGATCAGTTTCCCCTCGTTGGCGACATACAGCGGGTCGAACCCGAGGATCTCGCATGCGCCGCGCACTTCATCGTCGATCGGGATCGCGGTCTCATCGAGTTCGATGCCGGTCCCGGATTGGGCGGCAAGTTCATTCATGGTACTCGCCACCCCGCCGCGTGTGGGATCGCGCAGCACATGCAGGGAGGGGCACGCCGCGAGCATCACCGTGACGAGGGAGTTCAAAGGCGCCGTGTCGCTGACGATCTGCGTGCCGAACGACAGCCCCTCGCGCACCGACATGATCGCGATGCCGTGCCGGGCGATGGGGCCGTTCACGATCAGGACATCCCCCGGCCTCATGTTGGTCGGCCGGATATCCACGCCCGTGGGGATCACCCCGATCCCTGACGTGGTGATGAACACGCCGTCACCCTTGCCGCGGTCCACCACTTTGGTATCGCCCGTGACGATCGTTACCCCGGCACGGTCGGCTGCCCGGCGCATGTCCGCCGCGATCCGCTGCAGGTCCGCCATGGCAAGGCCCTCTTCGATCACGAAGGCAGCGGAAAGATAGCGTGGCGTCGCCCCGCACATCGCCAGGTCGTTCACGGTGCCGCACACGGCAAGGTCGCCGATAGAGCCACCGGGGAAGAACAGCGGGTGCACGACATAGGAATCGGTGGTGAAGGCGAGTCGCCCGGCACCAGGTGACAGGATGGCGCCGTCGTGCATCGGGGCAAGGTCGTCGTTGCGGAATGCCGGCACGAACACCCGTTCGATCAGCTCATGGGTCAGCTTTCCGCCGCCGCCGTGAGCCATGAGGACATGTGGGTAGCGGTCGATGGGCAGGGGACAGGAGTACCCGTCGAAGGACGGCGTGTCATCGGCCATGGTTCAGCGCTCCGTAGCGATAGTACGCGGCACACGCACCTTCGGACGAGACCATGGGTGCGCCCAGCGGGCGTTCCGGTGTGCACTCGCGCCCGAAGGCCGGGCATTCGTGGGGCTTGCGGATCCCCTGCAGCACGCTGCCGGCGATGCACAGAGGCGATTCATGGGCCTCGAGGTGGCCGACATCGAAGTGGTGCTCCGCATCCATGGAAGCGAACGCGGGCCGCAGGCGATAGCCGCTCATCGGGATCGTCCCGATCCCCCGCCAGGTCCTGTCGGAGGGTTCGAAGACATCGGCGATCACCCTGCGGGCACCGGCATTCCCTTCCCGCCGCACCACGCGCGAATACTGGTTCTCGACCTCCGCGCGCCCCTCCTCCAGTTGGCGCACCGCCAGCAGGATCCCATGCAGGATATCCACGGGCTCGAAGCCCGTGACGACGATCGGTGTGTGGAAGCTGGCGGCGAGCGGAAGGTATTCCTCATACCCCATCACCGTGCAGACATGTCCTGCCGCGAGGAATGCCTGCACGCGGTTCGCCGGGGAGCCAAGGATCGCAGCGATCGCGGGGGGGACGAGGACATGCGCTGTGAGCAGGAAGAAGTTCGTGAGCCCCATCCTCCGTGCCTGCACGGCAGCCATGGCGTTCGCAGGCGCGGTGGTCTCGAAGCCCACGGCGAAGAAGACCACTTTGCGCCCGGGGTTCTTCGCGGCGAGATCCACGGCATCGAGCGGGGAGTAGATGATGCGCACGTCGCCGCCCGCGGCTTTGACGCTCAACAGGTCGCGCGATGAGCCGGGGACACGGAGCATATCGCCGAAGGACGTGAAGATCACCTCCGGCCGCGAGGCGATGGCCACGGCGCGGTCGATGAGTTCGACCGAGGTCACGCAGACCGGGCAGCCGGGGCCGTGAACGAGCGTGATCTCCTGCGGCAGCAGGCGGTCGATCCCGTGCTTGACGATCGCATGGGTCTGCCCGCCGCAGATCTCCATGATGGTCCAGGGATGGTGGACCGTCGAACGGATCGCGGCGGTGAGCGTCTCGACCGTGGCCCGGTCGCGGTATTCGTCAACGAACTTCATCGTCGAGCTCGCCCATCTCGCGGAGGAGGCGGAGTGTCTCCTCGGCATCCTGGTCATCGATCGTATTGAGTGCGAATCCCACATGCACCAGCACGTAATTCCCCACCTGGACCTCCGGGACCCATTCCAGGCAGATCTCCTTCTGCACGCCCGCGAAGCTCACGGTGCCCATGACGGGCTCCGCACCGCGGTTGATCGACAGCACTTTACCTGGAACGGCGAGACACATGGGGATTCATCTCCTCGATACATGTGAAGCATGGTGTGGCAATTCGTTGCGAAGCGCTACCGTGTGTTCCTTTGTCCCTCTTCCAGCTTCCTGTCCTGTGCAGCTCTCACGATCTGTCCTACCGCAATGCCACCGTCGTTGGGTGGAATGCGCTGGTGCCAGGAGGGCTGGAAGCCGGCAGCGCGCAATCCGTCGATGGCGGCTTCCGTCACTCTTCTATTCTGAAAACATCCGCCGCTGAGGACGACGCGCTCGAGCCCGCACATCTCCGCCACCTGCACGATGATGCCTGCGAGTGTGTCATGGAAGCGTGCCGACATCTCCGGCGCCGAAGCACCGCGCCGGATGTCGGCGAGCAACGCAATGATCATCGGTTCCCAGTCGACCACGATCGGTTGCCCCTCCTGCGGCGCGGGGCGGCAGAGGAACGGATAGGGAGAACCACCCGTCCCGTTCGCCTGCCATTCCAGTTCCATGGCCGCCTGGCCTTCGAAAGCATTCACGAGGCGAAGGCCGATGAGTGCGCTCACCGCATCGAACAACCGTCCGGCACTCGAGGTGTGCGGCGCATTCACCCCCCGGTCGATCATCTGCATCAGCGCCGTGCGTTCGGCCGGCTTCCAGCACTGCACCGGTGCAAGGTCGGTCAATGCCGCTGTCTCTGCACCGAAGATCGTGTGCAGCAGCCCGAATGCGCTGCGGCGCGGTTCGCGGGTGGCGTGATCGCCGCCGGGGAGCGGAAAGGTCCGGAGATGCGCCACGCGCCTGAAGCCACTCTCTCCGGTTGCGAACCATTCGCCGCCCCAGATCGTCCGGTCGGAGCCGAGCCCGGTGCCATCCCAGGCCACACCGAGTGCTGGGCCGGTGATACCGTTCTCCGCCATACATGCGGCGACGTGTGCCTCGTGGTGCTGCACCGTGATGACGGGCTCCGTGCGCGACCGTGCATACGTGCTGGAAAGATAGTCGGGATGGAGGTCAGAAACAACCGCGGCGGGTTTCCCGCCGAACAGTTCCTGCAACCGGCCGGCTTCATGCCGGAAGGCGTCGAACGCTTCCGGGGTTTCGAGGTCGCCGAGATGCTGACTGACAAAGACCGCATTCCCCCGTGAAAGGGCAACGGTGCTCTTCAGATGTGCACCCACCGCAAGGAGGTCAGGCACGGGCGCATCCAGCATCACCGGGAGCGGGGCATAGCCCCGGGCGCGGCGGAGGACGAGTTCACGGCCGGCCATCAGGCGGACGATCGAATCATCCACGTGCCGGGCGATGGGGCGGTTGTGGACCAGGAACAGGTCGGCGATATGGCCAAGCCGATCGCGCACGACATGTTCATCCGTGCAGATCGGTTCATCGCTCCGGTTGCCGCTCGTTGCGATCAGGGGGATCCCCGCATCATGAAGCAGGAGGTGGTGCAGCGGGGCATAGGGCAGCATCACCCCGAGTGTCGGGTTTCCGGGTGCCACGCCGGCGCAGATGAGCGGATGGGCCTCTTGCCGCCGTGTCAGCAGGACGATCGGTGCCTCCGGAGAGGTGAGAAGGCGTTCTTCCAATGGAGCAACGCCGCAGAGTGCACGGACGCTCTCGATCGACGGGCACATCACCGCGAAGGGCTTCTCTTCGCGGGCTTTGCGTTGGCGGAGGAGTCTGACGGTATCGGGGTTTCCGGCATCGGCCATCAGATGGAAGCCGCCGATGCCCTTCACCGCGATGATCCGTCCTTCCCGGAGGGCGGCCACGGCGTGGCGGAGGGCAGCGTCCTCCGACGCGATCACCGTCCCGTGCACATCGCAGAGCGTGAGCCGTGGCCCGCACACGGGGCAGGCATTCGGCTGGGCATGAAAACGCCGGTCGTGCGGGTTGTCGTACTCGGCCCGGCAGGCGGGACACATCGTGAACCCGCGCATGGTGGTGTTCGGGCGGTCGTACGGCAGCGTCTCGATGATCGAGTAGCGCGGGCCGCAGTTGGTGCAATTGGTGAAGGCGTAACGGTAGCGGCGGTTCTGCGGGTCGAAGATCTCGCGCACACAGTCGGGGCAACTTGCGCAGTCGGGCAGCACCAGTGTGGTCTTTGGCCCTGCCCCGTCGCTTGCGCGGATCTCGAACGCCGTATACCCCGCGGGATCGCGCCAGGAGAATTCTGCGCTCTGGATCCATGCGCGCGGGGGCGCCTCGCGTGCGAGGCGGAGCATGAGGTCCTCGAGCCGTTCCTGCGGTCCTTCCGCTTCGAGGAAGACCCCCTGCGAGGAATTCAGGACCCAGCCGGTGAGGCCGAGTTCCGTGGCAAGGCGGAAGACGAAGGGGCGGAATCCCACACCCTGCACAGCCCCGCGGATGACAGCATGCAGGCGCTGTGTCACGGTCAGTTCTCCGTGACGTGCCGGGAAATGATGCCGAGGGCGGTGGCGGCGAATGCCGCGGTAGAGGGGGAGAGTTCTTCTGTGAAATCGCACTGCGATGCCGGGATCTCGACGAGCAGTGCTTCGGCCGGCACGCGGTCATAGAGTGTCGATGACAGGGCCATGACCCCTTCCGGGGTGACGTTGTGGGTGCGTGGCATGTGCATGTCCTCTGCCGCGTGGAGCGGTGTCACCCGGACGGCGTCCGCGGTGACACTCGCATCCACAACGATCAGACGATCGTACCGCGCGATGGTGTCGGCATGCTCGGGGGAGAGTTGCTGCACGCACAGGATATCAACCTCTGTGTGACGTGCAGCGATGCGTTCGGCGACGCGGATGCCCGCGCCGTCGTCCCCGCGAATGGTGTTCCCGATGCCGATCACCAGCGTTGTTTTCATCGGCGGACGTCACACAGCACGTTGTTCTCCGGATCGACCACCTGCACATGCAGCGGCATCATGCCGATGGCATGCGTGGAGCACGACAGGCATGGATCGAAGCAGCGGATCCCGGCCTCGATCCTGTTCAGGAGTCCTTCTGTGACCTTTGCGCCGTCCAGGTATTGCAGCGCGAGTTGCCGGACCGTCCGGTTCATCGCGAGGTTGTTCTGGGCGGTGGCGATCACGAGGTCCACCCGGCTGAGCAGGGCGTCTTCGGTGACCGTATAGTCATGGAACAGTGTGCCGCGGGGAGCTTCGCTGGCGCCGATGCCATGGAGCTGATTGATCATGGCTTTGGCGCGGATGTTGTGCCCCATCGTGACCGGGTCGTGCAGCAGTTGTTCGACCTTCTCCACGCAGAAGAGGATCTCGATCAGGCGCGCGTAGTGGAAATAGAAGGAGTTATTGACCACACCGACGCCGCCCCCCAGCGCCTTGAACTCCTTCCGCTCTGCTTCGGCAAGGGGGGTGTCGATATAATCGCAGATGTTCACGCGGGCGAGCGGGCCCACGCGGTACATCCCCTTGGCGTAGCCGAGCGGCTTGTAGTACGGGAACTTCAGATAGGACCACTCTTCCGAAGCCTCGCCGAAGTAGTCGTGGAAATCCGACGGGTTCACCTTGTCGGCGATGATATTGCCGTCGCCATCCATGACGCGCAGGGTGCCGTCGTAGTATTCCAGTGCGCCGTCCGGCGCGACGAGTCCGACGAACAGCGAACGGAAGTTGCCGTAGTTCGGGATATCCTTCTCGAACTTCACGTGGATCTGCTTCAGCGTTGCGAGCGCCAGGAGGGCGGTCTCTCTCGCTTCCGGGATCCAGTTGAGGAGGTAGTCCCTCTTTTCCGGTTCCAGGGGTTCACGGACGCCGCCTGCCACAGCCCAGGGGGTGTGGATACGGCGGCTGCCGAGGACCTCGATGATCTCCTGTCCGAATTTCCGCAGCCGGATGCCACGGCGCGCGAACTCCTTGTCCGATGCGATCAGGCCGAAGATGTTCCGCTTGGCCGGGTCGGAATCGAACCCGAGGAGGAAGTCGGGCGACGACAGGTGGAAGAAGCTCAGGGCATGCGACTGCAGCCACTGGGCGAGGGTGATGATGCGGCGCAGTGCCTGTGCCGTTTCCGGGATGGTCACGGACAGGATGGCATCGCCGGCCTTGGCCGAGGTGACGAGGTGGCTGGTGGGGCAGATACCGCAGATGCGCGACGTGATGCCGCCCATCTCCCACAGCACGCGCCCTTCGCAGAACTTCTCGAAGCCGCGGAACTCGTTCACATGGAAGCGCGCATCCTGCGCGACGCCGTGTTCATCCAGCTGGATCGTGATCTTCGCGTGTCCTTCGATACGCGTCACGGGGTTGATGGTGATAGTGCTTGTAGGCATGGTCATGTTCCTCTTATCCGTACCGCAGGAAGACGTGTGTGAGTTCCGGTTTCTTGCCCGCGAGCAGTTCGGTGACCGCGGACCAGATCTGGTCGGCGGTGGGCGGGCACCCGTGAATGAACGCATCCACGGTGATGTATTCGTGCAGCGGACGCGCCTGTTTCATCAGCTCCGCGATCGTCGGGTAGTCCCGGGGGACGCGGGGGGTGGTGTCGGCGAGTTCGACGTACGCACGGTTCAGCACGTCATCCAGGTCCAGCGAGTTGCGCATGGCCGTCACATTGCCGGTCACCGCGCAATCGCCGAACGATACCACAAAGCGTGAGTTCCGCCGGATGAGGCGGGCGAGTTCTTCGTGTTCATAGCTCGCGACGGCGCCTTCGACGAGGGTCACATCCACATCGCGCGGGAATTCCTTCACATCGGCGATGGGTGAGTAGACAAGTTCGATCTTGTCCGCCAGGTCGATGAGGCGTTCATCGAGGTCCAGGAACGACATGTGGCAACCGGAGCAGCCTCCGAGCCATATCGTTGCGACTTTAGGTTTCATGTGGTGGTGTGGTCCGTTATTCTTCTTCGTTCTCGATGTTGATCCACTCGCCCTTGCGGCGGGCAGTGACGATGTACTTCAGGAAGTCGGTATGCTTCTCCATCTCCGCGACGCTTTCGCCCTTCTTGACGAGCGCGCCGGTCGGACAGACGAGCACACATTTACCACAGGAGGTACAGCTTTCCGCGCTCCCCCAGGGGACGTTGAGGTCGGCGACGATCGTACAGTCGATGCCGCGTCCCGCGATGTCCCACACGTGCGCGCCTTCCACTTCATGACAGACGCGGACGCAGCGCGTGCACAGCACGCACCGGTCGCGGTCGATGATGAAGCTCTCGTGTGATGCATCGGTGACCTTGTCCGGATAGAGGTACGGCACGCGGACATACAGCAGCCCGGTCTCGTAGGCAAGGGTCTGGAGTTCGCAGTGATTGTTGACCATGCACACCGAGCATTGATGGTTGCCTTCGGACGCGAGGAGCGCCACGATCATGCGGCGGTATTTCTTGAGTTTCTCGGTGTTGGTATGGACGACCATGCCCTCCATGGGCCGTGTGGTGCAGGCCGGGGCGAGCTTGTTGGAGCCTTCGATCTCGAGGAGGCAGAGACGGCAGGCGCCCACATCGGACAGGCCGTCCAGGTGGCAGAGGGTCGGGATGTCGATCTTGTGCTGGCGGGCGATCTCCAGCAGGGACTCATTGTCCTGGGCACTGAGCTGCTCGCCGTCGATAGTTAAGGTGACGATAGCCATAGGTGTGGTCCTGCTAGTGCGTTGTGGATGTGGTGTCGGTACCCGACGGTACGAAGGTTGCCGGCTGTTGCAGCAGCTCTTCGTACTCGTTCCGGAAGAAGCGCAGTGTCGAGAGCACCGGATTCGGTGCGCTCTGTCCGAGGCCGCAGAGACTGGTCTCCTTGACCATCATGCACAGTTCTTCCAGCAACGGCAGGTCATTCGTTGTGGCCTTGCCCTGCGAGATCTTGTCGAGCAGGCCGTGAATGTGCACCGTCCCGACGCGGCACGGGATGCACTTACCGCACGATTCATCCTTGCAGAAATCCATGAAGTACTTCGCCACATCCACCATGTTGGAGGTGGAATCCATGACGATCATACCACCGCTGCCCATGATAGAGCCCACGGACGACAATGATTCATAGTCGACCGGGGTGTCGAGATGTTGCGCCGGGGATACAGCCGCCCGACGGCCCGCCGGTCTGTGCTGCCTTGAACTCCGTGCCTTCCGGGGTGCCGCCGCCGATGTCGAAGATGACCTTCCGGAGGGAGATCCCCATCGGTACTTCGATGAGGCCGGTGTTCCTGATCTTGCCTGCGAGTGCGAAGACCTTCGTCCCCGTGCTCTTGGGTGTGCCGATCCCGGCGAACCACGTGCTGCCCTTGCGGATGATGGGCGCGATGTTCGCGTACGTCTCGACGTTATTCAACAGCGTAGGCATGCCCCACAGTCCCTTCTCGGAGGGATACGGGGGACGGGGGCGCGGACGGCCGCGGCGCCCTTCGATGGAGCGGATGAGGGCGGTCTCTTCGCCGCACACGAATGCGCCGGCGCCGATGCGCAGGTCGATACGGAAATTGAACTGCGAATCGAAGATCCTGTTCCCGAGCAGGCCGAAGCGTTCGGCTTGTTTGATCGCGAGCCGGAGGCGTTCGATGGCGAGCGGATACTCCGCGCGCACATAGATGTATCCCTGCTGTGCACCCACGGCGTAGCCGGCGATGGCCATGCCTTCGAGGATGCGGTGCGGATCGCCTTCCAGCACGCTGCGGTCCATGAATGCACCCGGATCGCCTTCATCCGCGTTGCAGACCACATACTTCGTGTCGCTCTGCACCTTGCGCACGATGCCCCACTTCAGACCGGTGGAGTAGCCGGCGCCGCCACGGCCGCGGAGGCCGCTCTTGCGGACCTCTTCCACCACTTCGCCGGGCTGCATCTCGGTCACGACCTTCGCGAGCGCCGTATATCCTTCGACCGCGATGTATTCCTCGATCTTTTCGGCATCGATGCGGCCGCAATTCTCGAGGACGATCTTCAGCTGGGCGGCGAAGAACGGATGCGAGGTGTCGATCTCGTTGTCCTTGACCGCGGTCTTCTTCACGAGGTGCTCTTCCACGATCTGGCGTGCAACGGTCTCATCCACCCGCTGGTAGAGCGTGCCTTCCGGCAGCACCTTCACGAGGGGGCCCTCACCACAGAGGCCCATGCATCCCGTGCCGACCACTTCCACGGTGTCGGCCAGGTTCTTCTCGGCAAGCGCCTTCTTCAGCATATCACGCACATTGATGCTGCCGCACGACACGCATCCGGCGGCGGCGCAGTACATCAGGCGGTTCGTGAACTTCTCCTGACGCTGCTGTTCCTGTTCGGCGAGTTCCTGCAGATCTTCGACGGTCATGCGGTCACCTCGTCCTTTTCGTTCTTCCAGGCCATGAGCCGTTCGACCGCCCCTTCCGGGGTGAGCTTGCCGGCAACCTTGTCGTCGAGTACGGCCACCGGCGCGATGCCGCATGAGCCGACGCAGCGTGCCTGCACGAGCGAGATCTTGTCGTCCGGTGTCGTCTGTCCGAATTTGACCTTGCAGCATTCCTCTGCGGCGTGCTGCAGCTTGTTCGCGCCCTTGACGTAGCACGCGGTTCCTGTGCACAGGACGAAGGTGTGTTTCCCCTTCGGTTTGAGGGTGAAGAAATGATAGAATGTCGCCACGCCGTAGACGCGGCTCAGCGGGAGCTTCAGCGACCGTGCGATGTAGACCAGCAGATCGTTCTCGAGATAGCCGAAGATACCCTGTGCAGCATGGAGCACCTCGATCAGCGCGTCACCGCGCGATTGGTGCTTGGTGATCGCCCGGTCCAGCAGCTTGAACCGGTTGTCACCACTCGGATGAGGCTTGGGTGTCGTTTGGGTTGGAGGCATGTGTCGGTTGCTGTCGTAAGTTGATTTTCGGGATCGTGCTCTTGGGGAGGTGCGTCAAGGCAGAAGGTAGGCAGGTCGGACGAAGCGAAAAAGATGCCGTGCTCGCTCAGTGGACCCCAAAACCCTCCTGCCCCGGTCGTTCGCCTCTATCATAGACAATGCAACAGGTATGCCACGGCTGACCCGTTCAAACGGGGGAGAATGGGCAGTTGCGAACGGCTACGCGATGGATTTTCCTATTCTTAGGAACGGATTTCCACCGTGCGGAGGGGTCAGGACGCGGTCTTCTGGCGGGAGTTCTCGGTGAGCCAGTTGCACCATGCATCCATGCCCGCCCCCGTCGTGCAGGACGTCTCGAAAACGGTCAAGGAAGGGTTGATCTTCAATGCATTCTCACGGAGGACGGCCACGTCGCTCTGGAGGTAGGGGAGGAGATCGATCTTGTTGATGATCAGGACCGATGCGTTCCGGAACATTGCTGGATATTTCAACGGTTTGTCGTCGCCTTCGGTCGTCGAAGCGACCACGACCTTGACCGCCTCGCCCAGGTCATAGTTGGACGGGCAGACGAGGTTGCCGACGTTCTCGATGACGAGCAGATCGCATTCTTTGAGATCGAGGTTGCCGAGGGCGTCGCGGATGAGGTTCGCTTCCAGGTGGCACCCGCCGCGGGTCACGATCTGCACCGCCGGAACATTGTACTTTGCCACACGCCGTGCATCCAGATCGGTCTGCACATCGCCTTCGATCACGGCGATGCGCAGCGTCGTGCGCAGCCTCTCCAGTGTCCGTTCCAGGATGCTCGTCTTCCCGGCGCCGGGCGAACTCACCATGTTGATGACGTAGACGCCGTGGTCCGCGAAGAGCGCGCGGTTCTGCCGCGCGATCTCATCGTTCTTTTCGAGGACCTTCCGTTCGATCGTGATCACACTCATGAATGCTCCGGGGTCTCTTCGTCCACATCGATCGTCATCACCTGCAGCTCGGTGCCGGCCACGATCGTTGTGGCTGTCGACCCGCACCGGGGACACAGTGCGAGTCCGGGTTCGGTGGTTGATGCGTTGGCACAGTCGGTGCAGCGTATCGTGTACGGCACGTGCTCGATCTCGAGCAGTGCCCCCGCCATCGGCGTGCCTGCGGTGACGGCGGTGAAACAGAAGGCAAGAGAATCGGGTACGACGCCGGCGAGGTCACCGACACGGATCCGGACAAGGCGGACCGTCTCGTGCCGTTCACGCGGGACGTATTGCCCGACGATGTCCACGATGCCCTGTGCGATCGAGAGTTCGTGCATCGTTCAGTTCTGGAGGAGCGTTGAATACCAGTAGATGTACGCGTCCCCGTGGGTGTCGAGATCGAACGACACGCGGGTGTTCGGCGTCGTCCACCTCCGTGCCCGGGGATGGTCGCTTTCTCCTTCGCCGTACTCCCGCAGAAGCAGCGACAGGAAACCGCGCGAGTTCTCTTCACCCTGTACCGTGACGATCACACCTGCCAGACGGCCGCTCACGAACTCGAGGTCGCAGTGCTGGACGGCGACATGATCGATCTCCGTCACGGCCGTGTTGTAGAGGATCACGTCACCTTCGGCCCGCGGCGTGCGCAGTTCCACGGACTGTGCGAGTGTCGCGACGGGCGTCCCCCAGTGGTGCCCGAGGAATCCGTCACGCGTCTGCGTGAACCCGACCCCCGGCAATGTGCGGAGGCACAGGAGGAGTGTCAGTATCTGCCGGTGCGTCTGATCCATGCATCAACATAGGGAAAATCACGCTTGAACGCAAAGGACCCGGGAGGGGTTCCCGGGTCCTTTGCGGTGCTTCTGCGTGACCGGTCGGCGGTCATTTGATGAACGTTCCCGCTCTCAGTTCAGCGTATGCCTGACGCAATTCCTCCTGCGTATTCATTACGATCGGTCCCTGCCACGCGACGGGCTCCTGCAGGGGCTTGCCCGAAACGAGAATGAACCGCACACCCCTGTCGCCTGCCTGCACGACGACCTCATCCCCCGATCCGAACAGGATCAACGATCTGTTGCCGGACATGGACGGGAGTGCCTGCGGCAGGCCGGCGAATTCCGTCTGGACGGGTTGCGGGTCCGATGCATCGCGGAAGGCTCCTTCGCCCTCGAACACATAGGCGAATGCCTGCTGACGGGTATCCACCTTCAGCGTCTTCTTCACGCCCGGTGGCACGTACACGTCGAGATACTGCGGGTCGGCAGCGATCCCCTCCACCGGTCCGCGCTTCCCCCAGAACTCGCCGATGATGATGCGGACCGCCGTGCCGTCGTCGTCGGTGACGGTCGGGATGTCCTTCGCCTGCACGTCCTGGTAGCGGGGCGAGGTCATTTTGTTCTTTGCCGGGAGGTTCGCCCAGAGCTGGAACCCGTGCATCCTCCCCTGCGTGTCGCCCTCGGGCATTTCCTGGTGCAGGATGCCGCTGCCCGCGGTCATCCACTGCACATCACCCGCACCGAGTGCGCCATGATTGCCCAGGCTGTCGCCATGGGCGACCGTGCCGGCGAGCACATACGTGATGGTCTCGATGCCGCGGTGCGGATGCCATGGAAAGCCCGCACGATACGCCGCGGGGTCGTCATTCCGGAAGTCATCCAGGAGCAGGAACGGATCGAAATCCTCCGTGCGGCCGAAGCCGAATGCGCGGCGGAGATGGACGCCCGCGCCTTCGAGCGTGGGCTGGGATTGTGAAACCTTGCGTACGGGTCGTATGGACATGGATGTGCCTCTCTCCTATGAAGACGTTCTCTCTCATAACAGTCGGCGGCTCGATCAGAGTTCCATAGAACGGACCCCCCCCCGCCCCCGGGGGCGCACCGGGGAGCCCGCGGGGGGGACAGCCTTGCGCCGCCCCTGGATATCCCCGCGGGGGAGGTTTCGGGGCCGCGAGGGTCCGCCGGCTGCCCGGGCTTGTTTCGGGGTGTTCCTCCCATGGTTCTTCATGTCTTCGGGAAGGATCGTGTTGCGACCGGGGGCTGGACGGAGGGGGTTTCTGCCTCGCGGAGGCCGGGCCGGGGCTAGGTGTCGGTTGGTGGGCGCGCGGAGCGGTGGGCCTGCAAAGGTGGACTCCCAGGTAGCAGTGTGCAGGTGGGATCCGGCCGCTATGAGAAAGAACCACCACTGCCCCTTCTTCCCGCCGGGAGACCGGCTGGGTCGGACCCGCCGAGGCTTGCTTCCCCGTGCACCGCTTGCTACATTGCTACCCAGAGATGCGTGCCGCGGTGCCCAACCGATCGAAGGACCAATCATGATGCGACCGTTTGTTGTGTGTGGCGTACTCGGTGCAGCCTTACTCCTCACCACGTTTGCCACGAGCGCCGTGATCCCACGGCTGTCAGGCAAGATGCCGCCTGTCTGGATCGCCCCGTTCCGGGCTGAGAAGAACGGCCCAACGACACCGTGTCCGATGGTGCGTACGTCCTTCGTCCTTCCGCGCAAGCCAGTGTCCGGTACCGTGCGCGTGATCGGGCTCGGCCATTTTGAACTGTCGGTGAACGGAAAACGCGTCGGCACATCCCTGATCAACCAGCCGTGGTCGCAGTACAACAAGACCATCTACTGGCAGGAGTTCGATCTTGCCGGCCTCCTGACCGTCGGGGAGAATGTGATCGGTGCGCAACTCGGCAACTCCTTCTGGCGCGTGGGAGCGGCGAACGACACCGGGCGGTACATCAAGACCGATGCGATGCCCGACTTCTCCGGTGGGGTGCCGTATCTCTTCCGGCTCGAAGGAACTGTGGCGATGGACGACGGCAGTGTGCTGGGGATCCGTTCGGACAAGGACTGGAAGTGGCATGAGAGTCCGCTGACCTTCTCCAACATCTATGCCGGTGAAGACTACGATGCGCGTCGGCAGCAGAAAGGTTGGGACAGCCCGGGGTTCGATGCGGCATCCTGGCATCCGGTGGAGGTCGTAACGCCTCCTGGTGCGGCGATCGAGCCGTACACCGGCCCTCCGATCCAGGCCTTCGAGGTCTTTGCCCCCACGGAGATCAAGAACCCGCGCCCGGGTGAATACACGTACGTCTTTCCGCAGAACTCATCCGCGCTTGTCCGTTTTACGGTCGAAGGCGACGCGGGCAAGACCTTCCGCATGAAGCCCTGCGAGTACATGGACTCCACGGGTGCGGTGAAGTTCACGTACACCTGGGGCACGAAGAAGGATATCTGGCACGACTATACCCTGCGGGGCGGTGGGCCCGAATCGCATCAGATCCTCTTTTGTTATGAGGGATGTCAGTATGTGGGGGTGACCGGTGCCGTCCCTGCCGGCAGCCCGAATCCCGATCATCTTCCGGTCATCCGTGCGATGGAGCTTGTGCATGTCCGCGCGGCGAATGCGATCGTGGGTACGTTCGAATCCTCGAGCACCCTGCAGAACCGTGCGCATCACATGATCGACTGGTCGATCCGGTCCAACATGAACTATGTCGCCACCGACTGTCCGCACCGTGAGAAGAACGGATGGCAGGAAGAGAACTGGCACATGGGCGGCGCCATGAGTTACCGCTTCGATGTCCGCACGTGGTTCACGAAGATCGCACGCGACGTGCGTGACACGCAGTTGCCGGATGGCCACGTGCCGACGAATTGTCCGAACTATCTGATCGCTCTTCCGCCCCACGGCTACTGGAATGAAGCCCCCGAGTGGGGCATCTCCAGCGTGCTGATCCCGTGGCATATCTATGAGTGGTACGGCGATGCCTCGGTCCTGAAGGCGAACTATGCGAGCATGAAGTTGTTCGTCGACTATCTGTCCTCCCAGGCGGCTGATGGGATCATCACCAGCAACCTCGGCGATTGGTGTGACTATGGCCACGGCAAAGGTGATGGGCCGTCGGTCTGGACGCCGAACGAGGTCAGTGGCACGGCGATCTGGGCACTCGGCGCGAAGACGCTGGCCCGGGCGGCCAGCGTGCTGAACGATCGGGGCGATGCCCGCAGGTACGAGGCGTTGTACCGGCAGATCCGGGCCGACTTCCAGCGGCACTTCTATGATGCGACCACGAAGACGATCAAGAACCATGGTTCGTGCCAGGGCGGAAACAGTGTTGCGTTGAGTGTGGGCCTGGTGCCGGAGAAGGACAGGCCGGCGGTGCTCGGGGCGATCATCGATGATCTTGAGAAGCGGCAGTGGCAGCAGACCGTGGGAGAGGTGCTGCAGATCTTCTTCGTGCGTTCCCTTGCCGAAGGAGGGCGGAACGATGTTCTGCACCGCGTGTATTCCCGTGAGAACCGCGGCAGCTATGGATTCATGGTCAACCAGGGATTTACCTCGTTGCCGGAAAGCTGGGATGCCCGTCCGGGCACGGGGATGAGCATGAATCACTTCATGATGGGGCATCTCATGGAGTGGCAATATGCCTACGTCGCGGGCATCCGGCAGAAGCCGGGCAGCACGGGATGGCGCCACGTCCTGATCGCGCCGAATCCCGGAGCGCTGGAGTTCGTGCGATCGACGTTCACAGCGCCCACCGGGACGTTCGCCGTCGCATGGACGAAGAAGGGGAAGAAGTTCGAGATCACGATCGATGCACCCCGCGGCGTGAAGACCGAGGCGATCCTCCCGAACGGTGAACGGCATGCCGTGGCCCCGGGACGGGTCACGTACCGCGTGAACATCAACTGACGACGGACGGAGAGCACATGTTCAGTCTTGAGGCGATCATCTATTTTCTCCCCGGTGTGATCATCGGGCTCACCGTGCACGAGTACGCCCATGCAACGGTGGCCTTGCGTCTGGGTGATGACACGGCGCGATCGATGGGGCGGACGTCGCTCAATCCTCTGGTGCACATCGACCTGTTCGGATTCCTCTTCCTCGTCCTGCTCGGGTTCGGCTGGGCGAAACCGGTGATGATCGATCCGACGAAGTTGCGGTACCCGAGACGTGATGATGCGCTCATCGCCGCCGCCGGGCCGATCTCCAATCTGCTGGTGGCGATCACGGGTGCCGCCACGCTGGCAGTGATCATGACCGTCATCCCGTATCGCGGCGAGGACCTGTACGGGTGGATCATCCGGCTCATCATTGCCGGGATCCAGGTGAATCTCGGGTTGTTCGTCTTCAATGCCATTCCGCTCCCTCCGCTGGACGGATCGCATGTGCTGATGAGCGCGCTGGACCTGCGCAACACACCGCACGCCGCCACCTTCATGAAATACGGCGCGCTTCTCCTGTTCGGCATCATCGTGGCGGAGCAGGTGGCGCGGGTGGACATCCTGCCGATCGGGAAAGCGGTGAGGTGGATGACGGAGGAACTGCTACGACTCTTCGGATTTCCCAAGTAGGAGAAGAACGAAAGAAGGAAGAGGAGAGGGGAAGGGAAGGAAGAAGAGAGAGGAAGGAAGAAGAGAGAAGCAGGAAGATGGAAGAAGGAAAGCGCGGCGGGGTCCGCCGGCAACGCTTCCTTCTTCCCTCTTCCCGTGCCACACCGTTCAGTTGTATGACTCCCCGAGACTCATGATCAGTCCCGCGAACGCGATCAGGAACACGATCGCCAGCGCGATGCCGATGAGCATCCAGATCAACGATGCCTTGGCGAAGTTTTTCTTGTTGACGTTCGTGCTGCTGTCGAATGCCCAGACCAGCATCATGATGAGTCCGACGAGAGGGATATACGTGATGAACAGCGTGACAAACCATTCCTTGACGCTCAGGGGTTCCGAGCTGGGTTGCATGCCTGGAAATTGTTCGTTCATGGCGGCCTCGTGATCGTGGTATGGTGGGGGGGAGCGTGCCGAAGTGTAAGGAATCCCAGCCCCATTCGCAACTCTTCCTTGTTGAATCTCCCCCCGTCAATCGGTATCTTTTCCCATGCTCCCAGAGATCGATTCCCTCCGTTCCATGCTCCAGACGCGCCGCGAAGAGGTCCGGCAGGCCCACAGGGCCGGTGCCGACGGCTGGGCGACGTGCCAGGCGCTCACCCGCGCCATGGATGATGTTCTGCGCCGTGCCTTCGAGCTCAGCGTCGACCCCGCCCTGCATTCCCGTTGTGCGCTCATGGCCATCGGCGGATACGGACGCAATGAACTGTGCCCGCATTCCGACATCGACATCATGGTCCTCATTGACAGCACCGGGGACATGGAAAAGATCAATGGCGAGGTGAAGCGACTGTTGCATATGCTCTGGGATGCCGGCCTGGATGTTGGCCACAGCGTGCGGACCCAGAAGGACGCGCTCGCCCTGTACGGGCATTCGCACGATGCATGGACCACCGTGCTGGAGTCCAGGTTCCTGGCGGGGAATGATGCCCTGGCCCGCCGTCTCGGAGAAGCCGTCCGCGGGAAGATCCAGGGCGCGCCGGACAAGTGGTACATCCACGGGGTCTTCGACGACATGCAGGCGCGGCACGAACGGTTCGGGTCGTCCGTGAAATTGCTCGAACCGAATATCAAGAAGAGCGCCGGCGGGTTGCGCGATGTCCATATGGTCTTCTGGCTCCACCGTGGCGTGGACCCGGCGTTCCTGTTCGCCCTCGAAGATGGACGTCCGGCCACGGCGACCTTTCTGGAGGTGCTACAGCAGCAGGGTGCACTGGAGGTGGAGGAGGTCGCGGAGATCCGCGAGGCCCTGGGGTTCCTCTTCCGCACGCGCCATGAAATGCATTTTCAACGCGAGGTGGAGAATGACACGCTGGAGTATGCGCTCCAGCGTGATGTGGCGACGGCACTCGGTTTCGGGGCCCAGGCGGAGCTCCGCTCCGTCGAGGTCTTCATGGCCTCGTATTACCGTCACGCCCGCCTGGTCCACCGGCTCCACCGCCGGCTGAGTGAACGGTTCCGCGACATCATCGAGCCCGCCGCGCGCTCCATGAAGGCCCCGGCGAACGGTTCCGCGTTCATCAGGATCTCGGAGAACAAGATCTTCCTCGCTCCCGGTGTCCGTACGCTTGAAGACGCGGGGGCCATGTTCGAATGTTTTGCGCTCGCGGCCGAGACGGGGCTCACGCTCGACTTCCGGGTTCAGGCGGCGATCGAACGCGGCCTGACGCGCCTGCGTGATGACGACCGCCAGCTGCCTGCCGTTACCGCATCCTTCCGCCGCATCCTCCGCTCCGGCCGTGCGGGGGAGGTCCTCCGCGTGGCGAACGATCTTGGCGTCATGGGATGGTTCATCCCGGCCTTCGGCGAACTTGTCTCCTTCTTCCAGCACAACGTCTACCACTATTTCACGGCGGACGAGCATACGCTGATCGCGATCACGAATGCGGAGCGGCTCGCCACCGTGAACAGCCCGCTCGGCGAAGCGTTCCGTGAGTTGCCCGACCGCGAAGTGATCATTCTTGCGACGCTCCTGCACGACATCGCAAAGCCGCTCGGTGTGGCGGACCATGAGATCACAGGGGTGGCCGTGGCCGAGCGCGTCCTCGGCGAGCTGGGCCTGTCCCACCTGGCACCACAGGTCGGCTTTCTCGTCCGCCAGCATCTTGCCATGGAGCAGACGGCATTCCGCCGCAACGTGCACGATCCTGCGACGATCAGGGAGTTTGCGGCACGGTTCGATGAGCCCGTGCTGCTGGACTACCTGTATGTGCTGACCTACGCTGACCTCTCTGCGGTCAATACGTCTGTGTGGACCGAATGGAAGGCAGCGATGTTGCACGATCTGTACCGACGCACCGAGGACGTGCTGGACAGGAACCTCCGCGGGACCGAGATCGACGACTATCATGCCACCCGGCGCCTTGAGGCGGAGACGGCACTGGCCGCGTCGCTGGAGGGCTCCTTGCCGGCCGAAGAAGTGGCCACCCATCTCCGCGGCATGAATGCCGATGCGTATCAGGCCGTGTTCACGCCGGAGGACATCGCGCGGCACATCGAGGTGGGCAGGCAGCAGAAGGACGTGAGCACCATCTTCGTCCACCAGGGGTCCTTCACCGATGTCACCGTTATCGCGCGCGACGCGCCGTTCGCCCTGTCGCGCTTCTGCGCCGTTCTCACCGCACACGATGCCAATATCTTCGATGCGAACATTTTCACGAGGTCGGACGGCCTCATCATCGACAGGTTCCGGGTGAGCGGTGCGATGACGCACCGGCAGTTGGACCAGCCGGCGTGCGACCGCATCGCGCGTGAGATGGAGGACCTGATGGCCGGCCGGACGAATGTGGAGGGGCTCTTCCGCGAGCATCACCGGAAATGGAAGCGCCGGGCCCGGACCGGTGCGAATCCGAACATCCGCACCGACGTGGAATTCGAGGAAACACCGGGGTATACGATCATCGACGTGTACGCTCCGGATTCCGTCGGCTTTCTGTACCGCATCACCGAAGCGATCTCCCGGCTGGGCCTGAACATCGTGTTCGCGAAGATCGCCACGCGGGTCGACGGCATCGTGGATTCGTTCTACGTCCTCGAGCAGTCCGGCACGCCGGTGGTCGATGATGCGCGACGGGAGGGTATCCGTACGAAGATCCTGGCGACACTACACCGTACCACTGAACTTGGACCGGCATGACAGCCACACGTGCGCAGCAGGGGCAACCCATTGGCGTTTTCGACAGCGGTATCGGCGGCCTGACCGTTGTGCGTGCCCTGACGGCACGCCTGCCGCATGAGAACATCGTGTACTTCGGGGATACGGCGCGCGTGCCGTACGGGCCGAAATCGCCCCAGGTCGTGCGCGAATATGCCGCACAGGATGTCGCGTTCCTCATGAGCCATCGCGTGAAGATGGTGGTGATCGCCTGCAACACCGTGTCCGCGGTCGCGCTGGATGTCGTCCAGAAGCACGCACGCGTGCCGGTGGTCGGCGTCATCCTTCCGGGTGCAGCGGCAGCGATGCAGACCTCGGGGCGCCGGCGCATCGGCATCATCGGGACGCATGCGACGGTGAACAGCGGGGCGTATGTGCATGCGATCCGTGCGCTCGCTCCGGATGTGCACACGGTCTCTGCCGCGTGTCCGCTCTTCGTGCCGCTGGCCGAGGAGGGGTGGGTGGACCATCAGGCGACACGGTTGATCGCGAAGGAGTACCTGTTCCCGCTGACGCTCGAGAAGATCGACACGCTGATCCTGGGATGCACACATTACCCGCTTCTTGCACCCGCAATCGCGGGTGCGGTGGGGCCGGGTGTCACGCTCATCGATTCGGGTGAAGCGGCGGCCGCCGAGGTCGAACGCCAGCTCGAAGAGCACGGGATACGGAATACGAGCACGGAGCGGCCGCATCTGCAGTTCTATGTCAGCGATATTCCGGCGAAATTCGCCGAGATAGGGGAACTCTTCCTCGGCCAGAGCATGGGGCGCGTCCGCCGCGTGGCGGTCGACGGCTCCGGAGTTGCACCACTCGGGTGAACTTCACTATATTGTCGTACTCGATCTGTGGACTTCGTTCCTTCATATATCGCCCTGCACCGATCCGGTGAACTCCACCGCCGCGCGGATGCTCTCGATGGGATGCTCCGCCGGTGCACTGTATGCCCTCTTGTGTGCGGGGTCGACCGTATCGCCAACGAGCAGGCCCGGTGCTACACCGGATACCTTCCGGTGGTCTCGTCGTGGACACTGCATTTCGGCGAGGAGCCCGCGCTGGGCGGGGAGCACGGTGTTGGCAATATCTTCTTCGGCAACTGTAACCTCCGGTGCGTGTACTGCCAGAACCACGCCATCAGTCAGAACCACCGTGAGGAGCGCGTCCATGAGACCTCGTTCGAGGAGCTGGCGGCGATCATGCTTGCCCTTCAGGGGCAGGGAGCGCATGCCATAGGGCTCGTTTCCCCGAGCCATGTGGTCCCGGCCATCGTGCGCGCACTCACCATCGCCGTGGAACGAGGGCTCCGGCTTCCCCTCGTGTATAACACCAATGCGTTCGATGCACCCGAGGTCCTCCGGCTTCTGGACGGCGTCGTGGACATCTACTTGCCGGACCTGAAGTATGCGGAGAGTGATCTGGCGTTGCAGTATTCAAAGATCGACGACTATCCCCGCCACGCGCGGGCTGCCATCGCCGAGATGCACCGGCAGGTCGGCTCGGCACTGGTGACCGATGCGGCCGGTCTTGTGCGGCGCGGACTCATCATCCGTCATCTGGTCTTGCCGAACGATCTGGCCGGAAGCCGTGCATCACTCACGTGGGTCCGCGATACGCTCGGTCCCGATGTCACGATGAGTGTGATGGCGCAGTACTACCCGGTGCACCGGGCGGCCACGACGCCGCTTCTTGACCGGAAGATCCGGGAGAGCGAGTATCAGCGGGTCCTCACCATGCTCGATGAACTGGGCCTGCATAACGGGTGGGTCCAGGAGCAGGATGCGGCGGAGCATTACCGGCCGGCATTCGAGGATCGGGTGGATCCGTTCCGGAACAACGAGTTAAGAATTAAGAACTAAGAACTTTGTTGAAAGACAATGGAGGCGAGGGAGTATGAATGAGATCAGAAGCAGCAGATAGAAGCGATACGGGCGTTACCCGCCGCGTTGCGCGAAGTGGTGGCGGGACTCAGTGAGGAGCGGCTGGATACGCCGTACCGCGAGGGTGGGTGGACGGCGCGGCAGGTCGTGCATCATCTGGCGGACTCGCACATGCATGCCTACATCCGGATGCGGAAGATCGTGACGGAGGACCATCCCACCATCCAGCCGTACAACCAGGATGTCTGGGCGTCGCAGCCGGATTCGACCGGGCCCATCGAGCCTTCGCTCGTCATTCTTATGGGATTGCATGCACGGTGGGCATCGTTCCTGGAACAACTGCCGGAGAGCGCCTGGACGCGCGGTGCGCTGCACCCGGAGCGTGGAGAAGTGACCCTGGCGTCGATGCTGGCGACCTATGCCGGGCACGGCGTGAAGCACTGCGGCCACATCCGTTCTCTCCGGGAGAAGCATCAATGGTAAGAGCACTGCGCATTGCCCTCCTGGTGAGCGTGGCCCTTCTGACACTGTCGTCCGCCGGATCGCACGCACAGACGAAACGGCAGAACGATACGCGGGCGCAACTCCGGCAGATGTACACGCCGCGCGAGCGTACGCTGGAGATCTGGGGCGGGATGAGCCATCCGTTCAATCATCGGTCCTTCAAGCGGTATTGGATGCGCGGCCCGGCCGCGGGATTTTCCATGCACTTCCGCGCGTCCGAACATGTGAAGATCGGGTTCGGTGCAGAGGCCACCCTCTTCAGTTTCCGGGCTGGTAACTTTCAGGTATGGAACCCCTCGGTCCCGGTGCAGATCAAGGACATCGTTACCCTGAACGTGTTCCTCTCGATGCGGCGCTATTTTCAGCCCACGCTCAGGACCTCACCCTTCATCGGAGCGGAGGTCGGCTTCACACGGATCACCGGCGCGGAGTACAAGGACATCGTCAATGCGGTGCGCGTGACGTACTATGATGTGCCCGGTTCGTTCCGCCTGACCGCCTCCGGGACCCTTGGCATCGACCACTATCTTTCCAGGACGATCGCCATCCAGGGAGAAGCACACCTGACCTATCTCCACAATGAACCGAACCTGAGCCTGTTCGTCGGCGTTCGGGGTGGACTCAAATTCACGTTGTAATGTTCCCCGGATAGTTGCGGAAAGATGCGATGAATGCTCAGGATGTCCTCTCGATCTTCAAACGAACCGGTGCGTTGCTGGAAGGGCACTTCCAGTTGACCTCGGGATTGCACAGCAACCAGTACTTCCAGTGTGCGAAAGTGCTCCAGTATCCGGAACACTGTGCGTCGCTGTGCACCGTCCTTGCCACCGATGCCCGTGGCCGGTCGGTCCACGCCGTTGTCGCTCCCGCGCTCGGCGGTATCGTCGTCGGGCAGGAGGTCGGCCGACAGCTGGGTGTGCGCACGATGTTCACCGAACGCAAAGATGGTACGATGCAGCTCCGCCGCGGGTTTGAGATCGCCCGCGGAGAGCGGATCCTCGTCTGTGAAGACGTCGTCACGACCGGCGGGTCTGTGAACGAGGTGATCGAACTTGTGCAGCAGGCTGGCGGTGAGGTCGTGGGGGTGTCGTGCATCGTGGACCGCAGCGGTGGAGCCGTCACCTTTCCCGGGTATGCCGGGAAGCATGCTGCCGTGCTCACCATGACGGCGGTGACGTACAAGCCGGAAAGCTGTCCGCTGTGCGCGGCGGGATCCGCCGCGGTCAAACCCGGCAGCCGGGGGAACAAGTGACCGCCGCATGGAACTGACCCGTCTCAGCCGCGAGGTCCTGTACAAGGGTCGCATCATCGATCTGTTCGTGGATCAGGTGCAGTATCCCTCGGGGAACCGTTCCGTGCGTGAAGTCGCACATCACCCGGGCGGTGCGGCGGTGGTTCCCGTGATGGATGACGGCCGTATCATCCTGGTCGATCAGTTGCGGTATCCACTCGAGCGCCACATCCTCGAACTCCCCGCGGGCAAACTCTCCCCGGGCGAGGACCCGGCCCTGTGCGCGCTGCGCGAACTCGAGGAGGAAACGGGATGGCTCGCGGACGCGCCGGTCCACCTGTGCTCGTTCTACACCACGCCCGGTTTCTGCGATGAAGAATTGCATGTGTATCTTGCGCGCGGGCTGCGGCCGGCACCGGACGGCCACAAGCGTGAAGAAGGAGAGTTCACGATGAACGTCCACATGCTTCCATATGCCGGGGCACTGGCGATGGTGCAGGATGGGCGGATCAAGGACGCCAAGACCATCATCGGGTTGCTCCTGGCCGCACCGCATCTCCGTTGAACGGGGCCACGCCATGACGTTCCGGAACATCATATTCGATTTTGACGGGACCCTGACCGATTCACGGCGCGATATTGCCGGTGCGCAGGTGTGGTCGCTGCAGCAACTCGGCGTGCATACGTTGCGTGAGGAGGACCTCTATCCTCTGATCGGCAAGTCCCTGCACGAGACCTTTGCGCGCGTCCTCCCGCCCCCGGAGCATCACCGCATCCCGGAGGCGATCGCGCATTACGCCGAGTACTATCCGCCCCGCGCGCTGAAGACAACGACGTTGTTCCCGGGGGTCAGGGAGACTCTTGATGAGCTCCGGAAACACGGACACCGGCTTGCGGTCGCATCCACGAAGAAGGGACAGGGGATCCTGCGGGCGACCGAGCACTTCGGCATCACCGGGATGTTCGACCTGTTGCAGGGGAGCGAGAATATCCCGTTCAAACCCGCACCCGATGTCATCCTTGCGGTCCTGCGCGCCCTTGCCTGGTCGCCGGCGGAGACCCTGATGGTTGGCGACACCGATGCGGACATCCTTGCGGGCCGCGCCGCGGGCGTCGCGACCTGCGCGGTCACCTACGGATCGCTCTCGCGCGAAGCGTTGACCGCGTTCCGTCCCGACCACATGCTCGACACCATCACCGGGGTGCTGCAGATCGCGCAGACCGGCGAACCGCGCATGGCGTATGACACACCACACGAACGACAGGCATCATGAATCCCGTAGAACTCATCCGAAAGAAACGGAACGGCGGCGAGCTGACACCCGAAGAACTCCGGTGGATCATCACCGCGTACGTGCAGGACAGGTTGCCGGACTACCAGATGTCGGCTCTGCTCATGGCGGTCTTCTTCCGCGGCATGACCGACACCGAGACCGCCACCTTCACCGACCTGATGCTGCATTCGGGCGAGGTGATCGATCTCTCGTCCATTCCCGGCATCAAGGTGGACAAGCACTCCACCGGCGGCGTGGGCGACAAGGTGTCGCTCATCCTCGCGCCGATGGTGGCCGCCTGCGGCGTGCCGGTCCCCATGATCTCCGGACGCGGGCTCGGCCACACGGGCGGCACGCTGGACAAACTGGAATCCATACCGGGGTTCCGCACGAACCTCAGCGTGGAAGAGTACAAGAAGGTGATCGCTGAGGTCGGGATGGTGCTCATCGGGCAGACGAAGGATGTTGCGCCGGCGGACCGCCGGATGTATGCGCTGCGTGATGTGACGGGGACCGTGGAATCCATACCGCTGATCTCCGGCAGCATCATGAGCAAGAAGCTCGCCGAAGGGATCGATGCACTGGTGCTGGACGTGAAGACCGGCGATGGTGCGTTCATGCAGAACGATGCCGACGCCGAGGCCCTGGCCTCGACATTGGTGCGGATCGGGACGATGGCGGGGAAGACCACGGTGGCGTTCCTCACCAGCATGGACCAGCCCCTCGGCATGGCCATCGGCAATTGGGTCGAGGTCGTGGAGTCCGTGGAATGTCTCCGCGGGAAGAATGTGCCGGACCTCATGGAGGTGACGCTCGTCCTGGGCGGCGCCATGGTGATGCTGGGCGGCAAAGCGAAGAGCATCGAAGAAGGGATGGCGCTCTGTCAGTCCGCGATCTGGTCCGGCCGCGCGTATGAGAAGTTCCTGGAGGGTGTCCGCAGGCAGGGTGGCGCAACGGATGTGCTCGAGCAGCCCGACCGTTATCCGGCACCGCGCTACACGGAGGATATCCTGAGCCCGGCGGACGGGGTGGTGACACGGTTCGAGACACGGCGCATCGGGGTCCTTGCCGCCGAGCTCGGCGCCGGGCGGCTCCGGTCCGATGATATCATCGAACCGAAGGCCGGCGTCATCCTGTTGAAGAAACTCGGAGATCCTGTCCGCCGGGGCGAGCCCATCGCCCGGGTGATGGGAGACCGCGAAGCATCGTTCCATCGTGTGGCCGGTGATCTTGCCCGTTGCATGCATTGCGGGCCGCCGGAGGGCACACTTCGCCCGACCATCGGTGCTGTCGTAGATGCCAACGGCAAACGCCCGTGGACCACGCCCATCGTCCACTGATCAAAGAAAGGGCCCATCCATGAAGCAGGTGCGGGATCTGGTGAAGGGACACAAGGTCGTTACCGTCGGCAAGGCGGCAACGGTGCAGATGGCGGCGGAGATCATGGCACGCGAGAACGTCGGGGCGCTGGCGGTCGTGGAGGAGGGGCTGCTTGTCGGGATCTTCTCGGAGAGGGATGTGATCAGCAGGGTGGTGTGCAAGCAACACGATCCGATGAAGACCAGCGTCGGGTCGGTGATGACCAGGAATATCGTGATCGCCCTCGCGGACGATACCGTGGAGTCGTCGCTGAGCAAGATGAAAGCGGCGAAGTGCCGGCATCTGCCGGTGGTGGACGGCGACATCCTGCTCGGGATGCTGTCGCTGCGCGACCTGCTGCAGATGGTCGTGCTGGAGACGGAAGGGAAGATCGAATTCCTGCAGAACTACATGTTCCATCTCCCGCCCGCCGAAACGGGCGGTTGATGGACGACGGTCACTTCGATGTGATGATCTTGAGCATGGCCTCATGGATGGGGCCATTGCTCGCGAGGACGCTCTTCTTATAGATGTTCAGCGGTGCTCCCTGCATATCGGTGATGCGCCCTCCCGCCTCCTGCACCAGGAGCGCGCCTGCCGCCATGTCCCACGGGCTCAGGCTCACTTCCCAGAAAGCATCGAACCGTCCGGCGGCCACATAGCACAGATCGATCGCCGCGGAGCCGAGCCGGCGCACGCCGCGCGCCTCCATCAGGAAGTGCACGAAATGTTCGACGGCATTGTCCGGATTCTCCGTCACGTTGTACGGGAATCCGGTGACCAGCAGGCTTTCCGACAGCACGGACGACGATGACACCTTCAGCCGTTTGCCGTTCAGGAATGCGCCCGCCCCTTTCTCCGCCGTGAACATCTCATCCTGATTCGGGTCGTACACGACGCCGGCCACGAGTTCGCCGCGCCGCTCGATCCCGATGCTCACCGAAAAGATCGGCACGCCGTGCAGGTAGTTCGTCGTTCCGTCCAGCGGGTCGATGATCCAGCGGTATTCCGCAGGGGCGAGACTCCCACCGCTCTCTTCCGCGAGGATGGCGTGTGAGGGATAATTGCGGCGGATGATGCTGATGATGCGCTCTTCGGCGCCCTTGTCCATCTCGGAGACAAGATTCCGTTCGTCGCCCGCCTTCACTTCGATGGTGCGTACCTTGCCGATCCCGAGTTTCAGGAAGCGTCCGGCTTCGCGGGCCGCCTCAATGGCTACGTTGAGCATGGGTGTTCTTTCTCGTGTTCATAGTGCGGTGAGTATGCCAAGCCGTTCGGCGGTCACACGGTGGATGCGGAACCGGATGGTCGCTTCGTTCCCGTCGTACGTCGTCTCCAGCACCTGGGCGACCTCGTGTAGTTGCGCGATCCGCCGCGATGCATTGGTCGGGAGTGTGATCGTTCGTTCGAGGATCTCCGAATCCAGAATGGCGAGGATCTTGTCCTGCAGCACGGACATCTGAATGCCCCGGGTCGCCGAGACGAAGACCGCTTCCGGAAAATTCGCCGTGAGGAGCGGGATCTTCGACCGTTCCTCCAGCGCATCGATCTTGTTGAAGACGACGATCATGCGTTTGTCTCCGGCCCCGATGTCCTGCAGCGTCTCCTGGACCACCGCCATCTGCTCTTCGAACAACGGGTGGCTGATGTCCACGATGTGCAGAAGGATGTCGGCCTCGCGGACCTCATCCAGGGTGCTCTTGAACGACGCCACCAGATGGTGGGGGAGTTTCCGGATGAACCCGACGGTGTCCGACAGCAGAATGGTATGGAGCGGGGAGAGGCGGACGCTGCGGACGGTGGAGTCCAGCGTTGCGAACAGCCGGTTCTCCGCGAGGACCCCGGCATCGGAGAACCAGTTCAGCAGGGTCGACTTGCCGGCGTTGGTGTAGCCCGACGAGCGCAACGCGCGGGAACTGGTCACGCCCCTTCCGCTGGGTCTCCCGTTCGCGGTCGATGTCGCTGAGCTTCGTCCGGAGATGACTGATCCGTGTGCGGATGGCGCGGCGGTCCGTCTCGATCTGCGTTTCGCCCGGCCCCTTCGTGCCGATGCCTCCGTACTGCTTCGAAAGGTGGGTCCACTGGCGTGTGAGCCGCGGCAGCATGTACTGGAGCTGCGCGAGTTCCACCTGGGTCTTGGCCTCCCGCGTGCGTGCACGTGAGGCGAAGATGCTCAGGATGAGTCCGCTCCGGTCCATGATCTTGCATGTGATCACCTTGCCCAGATTGCGGACCTGCACCGCGGACAGGTCGTCGTCGAAGACCACGAGGTCGATGTGCAGGTCCTCGACGAACTTGCCGATCTCCTCCGCCTTTCCTTTGCCGACAAAGAATGCGGCATCGGGATGGGGGCGCTCCTGCACGACCTTCTGCAGCACGTCCGCGCCTGCCGAATCCGCGAGCAACCCGAGCTCTTCGAGATACTCAGCCGTACGCAGCCTGTCCGCCGAGCGGAAGTTCAATGCGACAAGGAGAGCGCGTTCGCGTTCTGTGGTCTGTTTCAGTTCAGGCATCCTGGGGTCCTTCTCCCGCTGCGGCCCGTGTGGTCCGCGCGATCACCATTTCCAATGCAGCGCAGGCCAGCGCGATCACGAGGAAGGCCTGCCACAATTCGACCCCGTAGCGTGCTTCGCCCACGGTCCGTTCCCATGCATCGGTACTCTGCACTTCTGTGATATACTCTTCGTGGATCCCGCATGCCATTGCACATGCGGCGATCATCCCGTCCGTTGCGGGGGCGAGGTTGGATTCTTCCGGGCGGGGATTGACGGCGACCGCCTGCAATGTGACGGATGACGTTCCCGTACGCGCGGTCTGTGCATCGCGCAATGTGTACAGCCCCGGCACTTCAGCGGGGGACGTGGTGAAGAACAACGCGCCTGCACGAACCTGCGGGAGGACCCGTTCTTCGGTGCCATCGGGTGCGACGACGGAGAACTCGCGGCGGGTCTCACCCGACGCCCGTGGGAGCGACAGGGTCAACCGGTCGCCGATGCGGGATCCCGTATCGGCGGATGCCGCGGTCGAGAGGTACACCATCGAACGATGAAGGAGCGGCGGGAAGATACCGCGCACGGGAAGGTCCGACCAGGCCGTTCCGGCATCGACGGCGCAGAGTATGATCCGTCCGTTGCCGGCCCGGTATTCAACGAGGAACGGGCGCCCATCGGTCATGCTGATGAGAGTGGTGCCGGTGGTTCCTGTTGCCAGTGTGGCCGCAGCAGAGATGCGCGGCGACTCGACCGGCGGCGATGTCGTGTTCACTGTCGTCTGTTCGAACATCCCGGCGAACACCGGGTGGGAAAGGTCGATCGTGCCGAACCGCAGGAAGCCCGTTGTTCCGGCATTCTCCGGGCGCGGCACGGGCATGGTGATGGCCGGGATCCCCAGGGGCTGGAGGAGTGCCCGCGAGAGAAGGGTTGCATCGGTGCCGGGACCGGGGAAGAGCATCAGTCCCATGCCATGACGGACCGCGGCAGCGATGCGTTCGGCGGCACCCTGCGGTAGAGGGCTTCCGGCACTCAGGAGGAGCACGTCGGTCGCTTCGATATCCGCGGTCATCAGCCGGTCGTGAGCAACCTGACGGATGCGGAAAAGCCCGGCCACGGAAGAGTCGCCCGCGAGCGAGAGCGCAAGCGCAGCATATCGGGTGGACGCTGGTGGATCGCCGGCGACAAGGACGGCGATGGTCTCCGGGATCGCGAGGGCGAAATACCACCGGTTGTCGATCTCCAGGAGGTCGTCTTCGATACGCACCGAGCAACCGAGGATGCCCCGGTGTTTCGGAACTCCGGTGAGTTCTACGGGAATGCGTCCCTGCGCCGGGATGGTGGCCGATTGTTGTGCGACGCGCGTGCCTTCGATGTAGAGGCTTGCGACGGCATCAGGCAGCGGGGTGTCGCTGAAGTTCTGCACGAGTGCGCGAATGGTGACAGGCCTGTTCTGCGACAGGATCCTGCTTTCCACGGTGGCGGCGATCACCCCGCTGTTCTCCCTGCGGTCCGGTGGGAATGGGGCGATGAAGAGCCGCACGTTCCCGGCGTCCTCTGGCGCTTCCTCCCGGTGGCCCGGATCGGGGACGAATGTGGTCCCCTGGAGGTCGGAGAGAAGGTAGAACTCTTTGTTCACCGCCGCGGAAGAGCGGGTCTGATGGATCGCCTGGCGGATCGCGGGCGCGACGATGGAGAACCGGTTGGAGAGTTGCATCGCATCCACGATGCGCAGCGCTTCCTGCGGAGACACGGTGGTGGATCCTCCGTCTCCGGACAGGGCCGTCGAGAGCGGCATCACATGGAACTCATCGCCCGGGCGTGCGAGAGCGATGATGCGGCGGGCCGCAGCCTTTGCCTGATCGAAGATGATGCCGCCGGCATTGCGGAGGGCCATGGAGGGCGAGTCATCGATCAGCAGTACGATCGCTGAACGGGCAGAGGTGCCCCCGAGGGACGCAAGGGAGCCCTGCAGTGCCGGGCGCGAGAATGCGAGCACCAGGCACAGGATCAGGAGCGTCCGCAGCAGGAGAAGGATCCACTGCCGCAACCGGATCCTCCGCATGCGCGTCCGCTGAAGCTCCCGGAGAAAGCGCAGGGAGCTGAACTCCACGGTCTTGAGCTTACGGAGATTGAGGAGGTGCAGGAGGATCGGGATGGCGGCGGCCGCGAGCCCGAACAGCATGATTGGATTGAGGAACGTCATCGTCTTGTAGTGCAAAAAAGTGGAGAAATTCCCACACAAATGCAACTTGACTTTCCGGCGCATTAGAAATATATTATTAGACATGCGCCTTTCTCCATTGCGCCCGCGATCCACCGTTGATCGAATCTGAGTTCATGCGCCGTCCGTTCAGTGTTGTCGTGCTCCTCTCCGTGGTCCTCCTGCCGGAAATCGTCCGTCTCTCCAGCGGCGAAGCGTCTCTTTACGCGCAGGAACTCGCAAAAAAAACCGAGGATACGGACCGGAATGCGACATCTGCGGGTGCGATCGGCCTGACCATCACGAATTTCGGCACGATCGGCTCCCGCAACTCCTACTGGCCCAGCCAGCCATCCTGTGAATATCCCCGCGGATCCCGGGTCGAACACATGTATCAGGGTGCCCTGTGGGTGGGTGCGCTCTCGCGGAAGACCGGCCAGATCCACGTCAGCACGGGTTCCAGCGACCGGGTGTCCACGACGACCGGCAAGGGGATGGAGTTCATGTCGTTGAGCGGCACGGACCTCACCCAGCGCTCCACACTTTCTGAATCCCCGTACTTCAGCCCTGATGCGATCTCCCACCAGGACTTCATTGCCCTGTACACCGACGGTGTCGTACGCGACAGCTCGGCACCCGATCAATCGGCTCCTCTCGGGCTGACGGTCCGCCAGGAAAGTTATGCGTGGAATTTCCCCTTCGCGGATTTCTTCGTCATCCTGAACTACACTCTCTATAATACGGGTACCGATACACTCGATTCGGTGTACGTGGGCCTCTGGACGAACAATGTGGTGCGCAACACCAACAACGTCCGCCCCGGGACCCCGGGATATTTCACCCACGGCGGGAACGGGTACCTGGATACGGCCCGGATCGGCTACACGTTCGACTACGACGGCATCCCCACGCCTCCGGCGGCGGATTCGTACATCGGCATCAAACTGCTCGGCACGACCCCCTTCCCGCGGGGAGTGGATTCGCTCGGCGATCTCCGGCGGCGCACGTATTACAATGCATGGCGTTTCAGCAGTGCGAGCGGCGATGCGGATTATTTCTCGCCGCAGGACGATGCGGAGAATATCCTCGGTGCGCGCAGCAGGTTCGAGCGTCTGTCCGGTTCGTTACCCCAGGCCAAGATCGACCCGCTTCGCATCCAACCCGACAACATGACCACGATGCTTTCGGCGGGGCCGTTCGTCACGCTCCGCCCGGGCGATTCCCTGCGCGTGGTCTTCGGTGTGGTTTGTGCCCGCAAGGTCGGTACTGCGGCAGCCCGTCTGGACACCCGGGATCAGCGGAAAGGGCTCGCATCCAATGCGGCGCTCTGCCAGCAGGCATATGACGGCGAGGACCTGAACGGGAACAACATCCTCGATGCGGGTGAGGATCTGAACGGCAACGGCGTGCTCGACCATTACCGTTTGCCGCAGCCGCCGAAGCCGCCCATGGTGCGGGCGGAGATCGAGAATCAGAATGTTGCGGTGTACTGGGACAAGTACAGCGCGGAGTCGTCGATCGACCCCATCTCACGAAAGCAGGATTTTGAAGGGTACCGGATCTACCGTTCGAATGCCGGCGCGGATTTCACGGATCAGGCGAACCTGCTCCTGAGCATCCCGCTTGTCGGCGAGTTCGACCGGAATGACGACAGCATCGGCTACAATACCGGCTTCGGTCGCATCCTGCTGCCGCAGGCGAAGACGTTCGCGGGTGACACGACGCATTACTGGTACCGCTTTCCGCCTCCGGGCGTGACTGTGAGCCATCTGAACGGCTGGCAATATGTCTACGGCGTGTCGTCGTTCGATCAGGGTGATGCCGCTGCCGGGGTGACACCGCTGGAGAGCAAGATGGTGACCGTGCGCGCGGTTCCCGGCGCTCCGGTGAACGACGGCACACGCACGGTGAGCGTGTATCCGAACCCGTACTATGCCCGTGGGATGTGGGATGGCACGAATGAGCGGACACGCAAGATCTATTTCATGAACCTTCCGCAGCGCTGCACGATCCGCGTGTACACGCTTGCCGGTGATATCGTCGCCGAGATCCCGCACGATGCCGCAACGTATTCCGGACGCGATATCCAGTGGTTCCGTACCTACGGCGGGAGCGACGTCCCGGTGCAGTTCTCGGGTGGCGAGCACGCGTGGGACCTCATCACGAAATTCGACCAGGCCATCGCAACGGGCCTGTACCTGTTCAGCGTGAAGGATAGTGAGACCGGTGATGTGCAGACCGGCAAGTTCCTTGTGATCAAGTAGGTGCCGGTCCCGCGGAGCGGGAACGGCAGGTTGTCCTGGTTCTCTATCAAATACACTCAAAGAGAGGTTGACATGAAGCGTATTCTCCTCGTTGCGTTCGTCGTCGCCGCTGCGGCTTCGGCCGCGCTGGCACAGATGCCGGAAGTTTCGATCCATGAGCTTCAGCAGGTGCCTGCCGAATCTCTGGCCGTCGCGGACGGCATCGCTGGCTTTTCCGCGAACTCCACACAAACACGGTGGACACTGCAGACCTCTCCGTATCTGGGTGACACGGTGCGGGTGACCGCGCAGGTCGTTGTTCCTCCCGGCATAGTCACCTATACGGCCGGCATCTGGACGATGGTGCTGTATGATACCGCAACGAACGTCGGTCAGTGGGGCGGCATGCTGCTTCGTGCCAATCTGGCGGATACCAGCCAGTTGAAGAGCGATGGTTTCCTCAACGTGGAAGCCGGAGACATCATCAATTTCGTCGGCATCGTCAGCGAGTTCCCGACCTCGCGCGGGACCAGCGCGACGCAGATCGCGCCCCTCGCCGGGAACGCGATCACGATCCTCGATGCGAAGCCGCTGCCGAAGCCGCTCGTGAAGAACATCGGCGACTTCTATACGGGATTGTTCTCCACCGGTACGGTGAAGTTCGCCACCGGCGAACCGTATGAAGGCATGTACGTGGAGTTCCACAACGTGACCGTCAACAACAAGGTGAGCACGAGCCGCGGTACGTTCAGTTTCGTCGACGGCTCCGGCAATGAAATGTCGGATTATGACTGGTCGCACTATTTCACCCTCGGCCATGGCAGCAGTTCGCTGCCCCTGTATCCCGCCGATACGGCGTGGGCACGCATCTATGCGGCGATGGGCAACGGTACGCGGATCGACACCATCCGTGGCTACATCACCACCGCGTCGGGCAGTGAAGGCCCGCGCGGGTATCGCATCTGCCCGATGTATCCGGGTGATATCGTGTTCGCACAAGCACCGACGCCTCCGCTTGTCTCCTCGCACCGGCGGAACCCGGTGGTCGTCACGCCGGATTCCAGCGCAAGGATCAGTGTGCGCGTGAGCCAGCAGACCAACGGATCGGTCCCGAAGACGGTGCAGCTCTACTACAGCACCAACTACGGGGCGTTCACCGCGTTGACGATGAACTATCAGGCGTCCGATACCACCTACGTCGCGTCGATCCCGCAGCAGACCACCAACACGGTGGTGCGGTATTTCGTTGCCGTGGCTGATTCGTTCGGCCAGACAGTTCGTCTCGCGAACTCCTCGGCATCCGGCGGTATCGCCTCGGATACGTCGAAGGGCTTCTTCTTCTATACGTCGCTTGTCCGCGCGCTGGCGATCCAGGATGTGCAGTATACGCCGTACGTGAATGGCCGTACGCCGTACCTCGGCGCCGTCCTCTCCCTTTCCGGTATCATCACCGGCGATACGACGAAGATCGGCCTGTCGCCGTACACCAATGGCAGCACCAACGCCTGGTACATGCAAAGCACGAATGCTCCGTGGAGCGGCATCTGGCTGACCACGTCCGACACCACCGCACAGAAGGCAATGGCTGCGCTGCGCAATGGCGACAGCGTGACGGTCACCGGCACCGTGCAGGAACAGTTCGATGTGACCCGTCTGGGAAACATCACCAGTGTCGTGAAGGCAACGGGCAGCAATCCGGAGCCGGCCGCGGTCGTGAAGACCACCGGCACGTTCAGCGTCGGCAACGGCACCCCCTCTGCCGAGCAGTATGAAGGCATGCTGGTGAAGTTCAACAATGTCACCGTCACCGACGTCAACCCGACATTCTCCGATCCGACCGAGTACACCGTGAACGACGGCTCGGGCGCGGTGGTCGTGCAGCGGAGCGGCAAGTACTCGTACTCGAACGTCCCCGCCGACAGTGCGCTCGGGAAGATCGTCCTCAAGGTCGGGAACAAGATCGGTTCGCTGACCGGCATCGTCTATTACAGCTTCAACCAGTATAAGTTCGTGCCGCGCACGGACGCGGACTTCGTGGGCGTGACGCTGACGGGCGTGGACGGGCAGGTGGAAACGCAGATCCCCGCAACGTACGTTCTGGATCAGAACTATCCGAATCCGTTCAACCCGTCCACGACGATCCGGTTCGCACTCCCGAACGCCGGCCAGACCACCCTGAAGGTGTACAACCTGCTCGGCCAGGACATGGCGACGCTGGTGAACGGCGTGCTGCCGGCAGGCGTGCATACGGCGAACTTCAATGCCTCCTCGCTGTCGAGCGGTGTGTACTTCTTCCGCATCGAGAGCGGTTCGTTCCGTGCGGTGAAAAAGATGATGTTGGTGAAGTAAGTGACGCACCGTCTCCATAGAGCATCTGTCATCCTCCTGGCCCTTGCGCTGGCCCTGCCTTCGTGCAAGGAACAGCTGGCGGATGATCCGGTGCCCGGGCAACAGCCGCGGACGTACATGTGGCTGTTCCCGGAGGGGGACGTCAGTACGGGTGTGAGCAGGACGCACCTCCGGTGGTGGGGCGAATCGCCCGACGGGTTGGTGCGCGGGTATCTGTTCTCGTTCAAGGTCGTGACGGGATCGGTGACCTCATTGCCGAAGCCCGATACGCTCCGGTATACGTGGGTGACAAAGAACGATTCCACGCTGTTGTTCCCGCTCGATACGCTCTTCCGCCGGTTTGCGGTGGTGGTGCGTGCCGTGGATGATGGGTTCGGCGGGCTCCCGGAACATGCCATTGTCCGTATGGATCCGGCACCGTACTGGGACAAGAACGACAACGGTGTCTTCGACAGCGCGGATGAATCCCTGCCGTCGCTGTCGGCGGCCACGGACCCTGTCGGGGCGGTGCAAACCTTCCCGATCAGGAACACGCCTCCATCGATCGGCTTGTTACCGAATCCGGCGGACCCGAACACGGCACAGCGGTTGCCGGACACCACGTTCACGGTAGTGTCGATCGGGTTCAAGGGGTCGGACCCGGATGGTGACAATACGCTGTCGTCCTACCGGATAGCGCTCAACGACACCGGCGCCACCACAGGTCAGTGGCTGACGGTGGGGCTGCGCGACACCATTCTGACGCTGGTGGTACCCCGGAGCAGAAGTGATGCTGCGGGGTCCACGGTCACGGCTGATGTGTACAGCGGGAGTTTCCTCGGGCGCCGCCTTGTGGGGCAGCTCGCGAATCTCCGGTTGGATGATCAGAACGTGATGTACATTGAAGCGCGCGATGTGGCGGGCGAGTACAGCCCCGTCCTGAAGATGCCGTCAGGGACCGACCGCTGGTATGTGCGGAAGCCCCGCGCGAAGATTTTGCTTGTCAACGACTACACGAATTTCGATGCCGCGACGGCACGCACCACGTATCTGTCGTCGCTTGCCGCTGTGCCGGGCGGACAGTTCACCCAGGTGGATATACTGGACATCGGCCTCGGGTTGACGGCCACGGACAAGGAATCGGGGAAGTATGGCCGCCTGGTGCCGCACTTCGTCGACCCGGCGCTCATCCAGACATTCATGTTGTACGACAACATTCTCTGGTACACCGATCAGTTGCCGAGTCTGGGCGTCGCACAGTTGTCCGTCTTTCCGTATCTGCAGAACGGCGGACGGGTGATCTTCTCGACGATGTTCCTGAACACCACGGACCCGCGCGGAGCGCTCAAGGACTTTGCGCCGATCGACAGCGTGAGCAGTGTCGATCTCTCGCCGACGCGTCCGGCACCGCCGCCGGCGGTGGCGGGTGATTCGCGCATCCCGGCCAACTATGTGATGCATGCCGACAGCTCGGATCCGTCATTGATCTTCCCGCGGCTTGCGTTCAATGCGTCGCCGTCGATCCATTCGGTGTTCATGCGGCCCATCTACCGGCGTTCGGATGCACGGTATCTCTACCGGCTGCAGGCGGATACGCGGTCGCCGCAGCGCTATCTCGGTGCACCCAATATCGCGGTCATCGACGGACAGAACACGATCATTTTTGTGGGCGTGCCGTTGCACGTGCTCAATAATACATCGCTCGGGAATCCTCTGGGCCTCAGTGCATTCCTGGCGAAGGCGCTGACGCAGTTCAGTCCGGGTCAGAGGGTGAATCGTTTCATATTCTAGGAAGGGCGCAGCATGCTGCGCCCCTACAATCAGTATCGCGAATGACCGGGTGGACGTTGCGTCCGCCGATACACGGTGCGGGCGAAGGAAGCTGCGCCTACAACCCCGGCGTTTCACATCATGATCCACACCACACGACATATCGGGATCCTCCTGCTTGCTGCCTTCCTGGCGGCATCGCAGGCGTATGCCCAGACGCCCACGACTGGCCGCATCCTCGGCAAGGTCGTGGAGGCGAAGACCGGGGAAGGACTGCCCGGTGCGAACGTGACGGTGAAGGGGACGTACTACGGCGGGACGACCGACATCGATGGGAACGTCCGCATCGAGCGCGTGAACCCCGGCACCTATACCATTGAGGTGTCGTTGCTTGGCTACAAGGTGTTACGCTTCACGAATGTGAAGGTCGAGGCCGGGGCCACCGCGACCGTGTCCGCGAAGATGGAAGAGACCGTCCTCACGCTGGATCAGGATGTGGTGATCATCGGTGAGAAACCGTTGTTCGATATCGAAGAGACCTCGAGCCGCAGGAATGTGCAGCAGGCGGACATCCAGGCCGCGGCCGTGCAGAATGTGCAGGCGGTGGTGGCGATGCAGCCCGGCGTCGTCATGGCCGACAACGAGATCCATATCCGCGGTGGCCGCACGCACGAGAATGCGTATCTGCTGGATGGCATCTCGGTGCAGGACCCGATGGCCGGATCCGGCTTCGGCCTGCAGCTCAGCCCGGCATCGATCCAGGAGGTCGAGGTCATCACGGGCGGGTACAATGCCGAGTACGGACAGGCAACCTCCGGCATCGTGAACATCACCACGCGAGAAGGGTCCGACAAGTACAACGGCGCACTCGGCTACAAGACGGATCACTTCGGCTTCAACAACGACAGCCGGTCGAATTGGAACACCGATATCTTTGATGCAACGCTGAGCGGCCCGGAGCCGTTGACGACCTACGTCCTTCCTGCGCTGGGCCTGCAGATCCCCGGTACCCTGAGCTTCTTTGGCTCGGCATACGTCAACCTGACCGACGGCTTCACGCGCTGGGTGGAGACGATCGGGCCGGACTACCGCCCCAATGGTTGGATGGTCCGTGCACCGCATGGCCTGTACTCTTCGATCTGGAAGGGCTCGTCATGGGCACCGCGGCGCTCGAACAACTATTCCTGGCTCAGCAAGCTGACGTGGAAACCGAGCAGCACCGTGAAACTGTCGTACGCCTATAACCAGTCCGTGGTGATCGACCAGAACTCGCAGGCGATCCAGGCAACGCTCGAATACGTGGAACCGAACCCGGGTTATCAGTACCTCTTTCAGAATATCCCGGACAGCGCGCAGACATTCACACAGGTCAACGTCCAGCATTCGTTGTCGTGGACGCACACCCTCAACAAGCAGATGTTCTATGAACTGAAGCTGAGCCGGTACACCGCGCATATCCGTGGCGATGCGAACGGCAAGGCGTTCAGCGACTACCTTGAACCGCAGGACATCGTCACGCTGCCGATCACGTATTACCGGCCGGGCAAGGACACCACCGGTGTGGTGCCCGGCGACGGATTCTATGATCTGGGTTCACCCACTTCATGGCGCGACCATTTCCTGACCGAGTATACCTTCAAGGGCGACCTGACCAACTTCTTCACGGAGAAGAACAAGTTCAAGACCGGTTTTGAGATGCGGTTCCAGGATATGCAGATGGTCGACATCTACCGTCCGTGGGTCAAGCCGCTCGGATTCGACCACGACATCTACAGTGTTCAGGCGATGCAGGGGGCCTTCTATGCGCAGGACAACCTGGCGCTGAGCGGCATGTTGTTGAACTTCGGCCTGCGCCTGGACTACTGGGCGCCGGGGAAGTTCGTGGATGATGTCGCCTCGGATACGTCGACCTCCCTGATCATTTCTCCGGCATTGCGGCAGGCGTATCTCGACAATACGATCTCGTTGTTCGGACGCAGGTTCAAGGCGCGTTTGAGCCCGCGCCTCGGCATCTCGCACCCGGTCTCCGACAATCAGACGTTGTTCTTCTCGTACGGCCATTTCTCGAAGCTGCCGCGTCCGCAGTTCGTGTACGCGAAGCTCAATCAATCGTCGGTACGCTCGTCGCTCCCGGTCGGCAACCCGAATCTGAATCCGGAGACGACCGTCGCCTATGAGCTCGGCCTGCGCAACCAGCTCTCGGGCAGCGATGTCCTGACGATCACGGCGTTCTACAAGGACATCTTCGATTACATCACCGAGAAGAGCGTGTTGCGGGTGAACACGGTCGGCGGTGCGCAGTATTATTCGACGTATCTCAATTCCGACTACGGACGCGTCCGCGGCATCGAGGTCGAGTACAAGACCCGCTTCGGGAACTGGTTCCGCGGCGGGGTCTCGGGGTCGTATTCGATCGCGACCGGCAAGAGCTCGACGCCGAATGAGAACCTTGTGCGACTGTCGCAGGGCGAGCCGGAGAACATCCGGGAGATCTATCTGATCTGGGACCGGCCGTTGCAGATCTCCGCGACACTGAATTTCACGGCTCCGAAGGGCCAGCCGGTCTTCGGCGTTGCACCGGGCATCCTGGACGAGTGGAATGCGTTCGTCCGCGTCTTCTTCCAGTCCGGCAAGCGCTACACGTCGCAGATCTACACGGGTGTGGAAGCCGCCACCGGCCGGCCGCAGTACATCGCCGACTACGACAACGTGAACGGCGCCGTGGGTGAGAACTGGTTCTACATCGATGTGAACATCGAGAAAGCGATCGATCTCGGTGTGGGAAAACTCGTCGCCAGCATCGAGGTCCAGAATCTCTTTGATGCGAGGAACTCGCAGATCGTGAACCCGGTGACCGGCAAGGCGTACGAATACGGTGACCGGACGCCGACAGGCTACAATGATCCGTTGTATCCGACGCTGGTCGGGAACGTGTCGCCGTTCCCCTATAACCCGGCCCGGTATCTCAATCCGCGCACGATCCGCGGCAGTCTGTCGTTCAGGTTCTGATCCCATGAAGCGCACCACACGCACATACCGCCCCCGTTGCCCGGCATCTGCCGGATGCCTGACGGTGCTTGCCCTGGCCGTGCTGCTGGGTGCTGCGCCGGTGTCCGGGCAACTTGTGCCGAACCTCGGCGGCCAGCGCGCTGGCATCTCGGCATTCCAGTTCCTGAAGATCGGGGTGGGTGCGCGGGGTGTTGCGATGGGCGAATCGTACGTTGCCGTTGCCAACGACGCTTCCAGCCTGTACTGGAACCCGGCAGGCATGGCACAGATGACGGAGAACGAGGTCTTCGTGGCACACACCGAGTATGTGGCCGATATCCGTCACGAGTATCTCGGTGCTGTGTACCATCTCACCGCGGTGGATGCTGTTGGTCTGTCGATGACCTCGCTGCACATGCAGGATATGGAGATCACCACCGAGACCCGCCCATTGGGGACGGGACGGTACTTCTCCTTTGGCGATGTAGGCATCGGGCTTTCGTACGCACGCAAGATGACTGAACAGTTCAGCTTCGGCGCAACGGTCCGGTATGCGGAAGAGACCCTGGATATGCTGAAGATGCGGTCATTCATGGTGGACCTGGGCACGTACTACTGGACCGGCCTCGGGACCGCGCGGTTCGCGGTCGTGATCACGAACTTCGGCGCCGACGTGAAGCCGGATGGGACGGCGACGCAGACGGACGGCGGGACCGTGACGGACTTCCAGTCGTTCTCTCTGCCCACGGTGTTCAAGCTTGGCTTTGCGTTCGAACCGGTGATGACGGACGAACACCGCGTCACGACGTCCGTGCAGCTCAATCATCCGAACGACAACGCCGAGAACGTCCGGGTCGGCGTGGAGTACGCCTGGCAGAATACGTTCTTCCTGCGTGGCGGGTTGAAGCGGACGATCGGCCAGAAGCTTCTTGCCGCGGATGAAACCTCCGAAGAAAGCTTCATGCTTGGTGCCGGTTTCAGGGTTGCAACCGACGTGAGTACGATCTCCGCGGACTATGCGTATGCCCATTTCAATCTTCTGGGTGCCGTGCACCGATTCTCTGTGACATTCAGCCTGTGATGCGCCTGACCATTGCTTCCATATCGCGTGTTGCGTGCGTCGCCCTCGCCGGGGTGGCTCTGGCATTCATCGGGTGTGACAAGCCGATGGACCTTGCGACGCTGCCGCAACAGCCAGCATCGTTGCTGGACACGGCCTATGTCGCGATCATGCCTCCGTTCGGAGGTTTCACCGGTCCCGAGGGCATGGTGATCGGCAAGGACCAGTTGCTGTATGTGGCCGACACCCGCGCGAACCGCCTCGTCATGCTCAATCGGGCCGGCGGCATGCTGAGTGAACGCACCATGGTGCATCCGGTGGCGGTGTCGCAGGACAGCCGTCTGGACCTTCTGGTCTGTGGCGAGATGGTCGCCGCCAACGGCGATACCGTCGGCGCCATCTTCCGTATCCATCTTGTCTCCGCCTCGGCGGATTCCGCGCACCGGCTGGACCGGTCACGGGTCGATACCGTCTGGCGTGAACTCGCCCATCCGCGGCGGCGTTTCTCCGGCATCACCGTGCTCGCCGACAACTCGTATCTCGCGGCACGCGACGGATCGGACAATTCCAGCCTCATCGATCCCGATGGCAGGGTGCTGCTGTTCGACAAGAACGATGTGTTCGTCACACCGCTCCCGGCGTTCGTGACAGGGTCCGGGACGGGCATTGCGAACATCAATCATCCGACATCGATCACGGCGTTCCCGAACAGCATGGACTTCGTGCTGGTTCAATCGTCGGACGGCGTTGCGTATGGCTCGCTCTGGATGACGTATTCCAGCACGAGCGACTTCCAGGGGTGGCTGCCCCGGTTCGATCCGGCGCGCGCCGAGGACCGGTCGGTGGATTTCATCAAACCGGCCCGGTTCGCGCGGGCAAGGGCGGTAGCGATCGATCCGTCGCGGCGTGACGTGTTCATTGCGGATATCGGCGCCGACAGCATTTTCAAGTTCAACAGCCGCGGGGTCCTTCGCGGGGAGTCGTTCGGGCGCGTGCGGTCGGAAGGCCTGATGCGCCGGCCTTCAGCGCTCGCCTTCTTCGAGAAGATCCTGTATGTGCTCGACCAGGAACAGGGGATCATCCTCCGGTACCGGTTGAGCACGGACGTCCCGAGGTAACGCCGTGCACGATATGATCGGTGCATACCGCCGCATGCTCACGGCCGGCAGGCTGCTGGCCTGTACGCTCTTCCTCCTTACCGCGCTCCCCGGATCTGCGTCCTCCTCCGATTCCACATTCACACTGTATCCCCGGTTCCGTCAACCCTTTGCCGTCCAGCGCGGACTGCTGCGCGAGAAGACCCTGCAACGCCCGAAGGTCGGGATCGTGTTGAGCGGCGGTGGGTCGCGCGGTGCCGCACAGATCGGTGTCATCCGTGCTCTCGAGCGGCATGGCATCCCGATCGACTTCATCGCTTCGACGAGTATGGGCTCGATCGTCGGCGGGTTGTATGCGGCGGGGTACACTGTCGCCGAACTGGAAAGCCTCGCCACCCATACGAACTGGGACGATGTGATCGTCCTCGGCGACGAAACACAGCGTTCACAGCTCTTCGTCGACCAGAAGCTGGCGGACGACAGAAGTTTCATCGCCATCCGCTTCGAAGGCCTCGAGCCGGTGCTCCCTCCGGCGGTCTCCTCCGGCCAGCGGCTCACGGACTTCCTCAGCGCACGCATGCTCCAGGCGCTGTACTATCCTTTCCCCGATTTCGATCATCTGAAGATACCGTTCCGGGCCGTCGCCACCGACCTGGTGTCGGGGGAGCGGATCGTGCTGCGCGATGGTTCCCTTGCCGAGGCCATGCGCGCCAGTGCGACGGTCCCGCTGCTGTTCAGCCCGATCGAGAGGGACAGCATGCGGCTGGTGGACGGTGGGTTGGTCTCGAATGTTCCCGTCGATATCGCCCGTGGTGCGGGGTGTGATATCATCATTGCCGTGAACTCGACCAGCGGGCTCCGCACGGCGGACGAGATGCGTTCGCCCTGGCAGACGGCCGATCAGATCATGGGCATCATGATGAAGAGGCTGAATGAAGCCCAGATGGGTGATGCGGACATCGTCATCACGCCGGACATCGGGCGGCACCTTTCCTCGTCGTTTCATGGACTCGATTCGCTGATCAGAAAGGGTGACGAAACCGCGGAGCGGCACATCCAGGAGATCATGGCGATCTATGCACACCGGAGCGACAGCCTGGCCGCGGTCGCTGGCGGGCCGGTGCTCCCTGCACCGCTCATCGTTGAACGCGGTGATGCCTCGATACCTGATTCGTTGTGGGACCGGTGGAAGCTGCCGGTGGGAGTCGGGCCGGTACCGCTGTATGATCTTGAAGGGTTCCTCGGAAAGGTCTATGCGAGCGGCTACTTCGACAGTGTGTGGGCGCAGGTGCACACAGGGCCGACGGGGACCCGATCGTCGATCTTTGCATCACCGAACCCGACACTGCGGTCGGTGTCGTTCACGGGAAACACGATCCTTTCGGACGCACAACTCCGGAGTGTGTTCACCCCGCTCCTTGGCCGTGTCCTGAATCATGCCGCAACAGCGGGGGCGTTGGAGGGATTGACCCGGCTGTATCGCAGGGAAGGGTTCTCCCTTGCGCACATCGACTCCGTGAGGTTCGACGAGGTGCGTGGGGCGCTGGTGCTGATGATCGATGAAGGGATCATCTCACGCATCGAAATTCAGGGTGGCGTACGGACACAGGATGCATTCGTCCTGCAGGAATTCCCGCTCACCCCCGGGGAAGTGTTCCGGCTCGACCAGGCGCGCCGCGGACTGTCGCAATTATCGGGCACACGGTTGTTCGAGTACGTGTATCTTGAGCTGACCTCCCTCACGAAGGAGATCGTCCTCACCATCCGGATCAAGGAACGGCCGTCGCAGTTGGTGCGGCTCGGGTTGCGCGCCGACGACGAGCGGCAGCTGCAGGGGATGCTGGACATCCGTGATGAGAACTGGCAGGGGACGGGTATGCAACTCGGATTCCAGCTTGCGGGCGGCCAGCGCAACGGTGACGCAACGCTCGATTTCAATATGAAGGGGCTTTTCAATACCTACCTCACGTTGGGTGTGAGCGTCTTTCATCGCACGTGGGACACGTATCTGTACGGCAATGCTCCCAAGACGCATCCGAACCGGTGGGACCGTGACCTCCTCGGGGAGTATCGCGACATCCGCTACGGGTTCACGGTCTCCTTCGGAAGCCTTCTCGAGCGCCTGGGCAACGCGACCGCGGAATTCACCTGGCAGAACATCCGGCTCCTGAACGTCCAGGACCTTGCCGGCATGGATGAGCGGTATCGCCTGGCGATCGTTCGCCTTGCCACCCTGGTGGATACCAAGGACTCGTATCCGTTCCCGACAAAAGGAGTGGGATTCCGGATGTCGTACGAGTTCTCGCTCGAAGGGCTCGGCAGTCAGGTCGGATACAATTCCCTGCAGGCGATGTATGAGAATTATGCCAGTTGGGGGAAGGCGCTCACGTTCCATCCCCGGTTCACGCTCGGGTTTGCGGACAACACCATGCCGCTGGCACAACAGTTCCGGCTGGGAGGGCGCGATTCGTTCTTCGGTCTGCGGGAAGACGACCGCCGCGGCCGTCAGCTCCTGCTGATGAACATGGAGGTGCGGTACAAGCTTCCCATCCAGTTGCTTTTCGACACGTATCTCCGTGCCCGATACGACCTCGGGACCATCTCGGCGGTGCCGGAAGAGATCAAGTTCAGCTCCCTGCTTCATGGGGTCGGTGTGGAGCTGGCGTTCGCGACCCCCGTGGGCCCGGCCGTCTTCGGCGTAGGCAAGGCATTCTACTTTACCTCCGACCTTCCCAACCAACCGGTGCAGCAGGGTCCGTTCCTGGCGTATGTCATGCTTGGCTATCAATTGTAAACCCAGCGGAGAATGCGTATATTATGCACGCTTTTGACCCGTTCTCCGGATGTACAGATCCATTGACGATCGGACCATCACGATGACCACCAAAGCACCATCCCCGGTGAAGCCCGGCCCTGCAGATTCCCTCGAATCCGTTGCCTATGCCGCGGTGAGCGGCATTCCTGTGAGCGAACCGCATGACCGCGATCGGCTCGGATACAACGTCTGGTACTGGCTGACGAACCGGAAGGATCCGCTGGAGATCGTGGTACAGACCACGATGGCACGGCTGGAGATCCCCGAAGCAGAGGCGGTCCAGCGCATCAAAGATGCGTTGCGGGCGAAAGGCATCTCGGTCTGATCCACGCCGCGGCGCGGAGAGTGATCACCCATGGAACTCTTCTTTCAGGCATTCATCCCGTTATTCGTTGCCATCGATGTGTTCGGAGTCCTGCCCCTGTATGTCGGGCTCACGGAAGGCATGAGTGACGGTGCACGGCGCACGCTCGCTGCCGAGGCAACGCTCACGGCGTTCGGCATTTCGCTCGTGTTCCTTGTTGCTGGCAAATTGCTGTTCGGCTTTCTCGGGATCACGGAACATGATTTCCGTGTCGGCGGCGGGATCGTCCTCCTCGTGCTTGCGGTGAACGACCTGCTCTTCTCGCACGAACTGAAACGCCTCCCCGGTGCGCGGGTGGGGGTGGTACCGATCGGGATCCCGCTCATCATGGGGCCTGCCGGACTTACCACGATCCTGGTCCTGGTGAATTCGTATGGCTATGGTTGGGCCGTGGTATCGCTCCTGACCAACATGGTCATCGTGTGGTTGGTGTTCGACCGGGCCGGGCTGATGACACGGGTCCTTCGCGAGGCCGGCGCCAAGGCCATTGCGAAGGTTGCGGCGCTCTTCCTCTGCGGTATCGCGGTGATGATGATCCGCAGCGGTATCCAGGGCATGCTCCGCATGATGGAATGACGGTGTGGGGGTGGTGCCGGATGGGAACGACACGCGCCCCACGGACCACGTTGCAGTAGTCAGGCTGCACTCATCTCGCATATGACGGACAGAGGGACATATGGATCTCGGTCTTCGTGGTCGTGTTGCGCTGGTCTGCGCTGCCAGTCAGGGACTGGGCAAGGCCGCGGCGTTGGGGTTCGCCCGTGAGGGCGCTCATGTGGTGATCTGTTCACGGCAGAAGAAGGTGCTGCAGCTGGCCGCGGATGAGATCCGTGCGGCGGCCGTCGAGAATGCGGCCCGGGTTGTCCCCGTCGTTGCCGACCTCACCAAACCCCGTCAGATCGCTGCTGTTGTCGCACGCACGGTGAAACTGTTCGGCCGGATCGATGTTCTTGTGACGAATGCGGGTGGCCCTCCGGTGGGGACGTTCCCGGACCTGGACGATGCCACATGGGAGAAGGGGGTGGCGCTGACGCTGATGAGCACCGTGCGGATGATACGTGCGGTCCTCCCGCACATGCAGAAGCGCAAGTGGGGGCGCATCGTCAACATCACGTCGATCGCCGCCAAGCAGCCGATCAATGACCTGATCATCTCGTCGGCCATCCGTCCGGGTATCCTCGGACTATCGCGCGTGCTGGCATCGCAGTACGCAAAGGATGGTATCCTTGTGAATAGCGTTGCCCCGGGCTTCATGCGGACCGCCCGGATGGAGCAGATCGGCACCTCGCGCGCGAAGGAGGCGGGGGTGTCTCTTGATGACTTCTTCGCGAAACAATCTCGTGACATTCCGCTACAGCGCTACGGCGAACCCGGGGAACTGGCGAATATGATCGTCTTCCTCGGTTCCGAACGCGCCAGTTATATCACCGGGGCCACCATCAGCGTTGATGGCGGACTTCTGAAGGGACTCTTCTAAGTTATGGCAACCACTGAAGTGATGCGTCTGCACAGTGCCGGGGAGGAGCCCCGCCCGCGATTCGACTATCGTGGACGGCATCGGTATACGATCACGCTCGAAGTAGCGGAGGACAAGCCGGTCTTCACAACGCGTGAACGCGTGCTGAAGGCATTGAGCATGCTCCGCGAAGCCGCCGTGGAACACGGGTTCGAGATCCAGGCGTACAGTTTTCTCCCGTCGCGCGTGCTGCTTCTCGTGCAGGGAAAAGAGGATACCTCGTACATGAAAGGGATTCCTGAGTGCGTTCCGGTCGGGTGCGCATGCGATCCTTGTCGAGGAACTCGGGCATACGCTCTGGAAGAAGACGTACAAGGAGCGGGTGTTGCGGAAAGGCGAGAGCACGCCCTCCATGGCGCGGGATATGTGGCTCACACCCGTAACGGAGAATCTTGCTGCCTCTGCGGAAGCCTATGAATTCCAGGGATCGTTCGTGAAGTGGCTGCGTCCGGGAGGTGCACCGGTAGCTGAAGGCGGCGGTTCGCAGGGCTATGGCCCGGTGTACCGGAAGTCCGGCCCTCCAGAGGGTGGACGGCCCGAGTTCCGCAAGAGCGGGCCACCCCGGGGAGACAAGCCAGAGTATCGCAAGGGAGGAAGCTCACAGGCCGGCCGGCCTGAGTTCCGTAAGGGCGGCTCGTCGCAGGGTGGGCGTCCTGAGTATCGCAAGAGTGGACCATCGCAAGGTGGTCGGCCGGATTTCAGGAAGAGCGGATCGGCCGAGGGTGGCCGTCCGGATTTCAAGCGGAGCGGCCCGCCGAGAGGTGGCCGTCCGGACTTCAAACGGAGTGGCCCGCCGAGAGGCGACCGTCCGGACTTCAAGCGGAGTGGCCCGCCGAAGGGTGACCGTCCGGATTTCAAGCGGAGTGGCCCGCCGAGAGGTGACCGTCCGGACTTCAAGCGGAGTGGCCCGCCGAGAGGCGACCGTCCGGACTTCAAGCGGAGTGGCCCGCCGAGAGGTGACCGTCCTGATTTCAAACGGAGTGGTCCGCCGAAGGGCGACCGTCCGGATTTCAAACGGAGTGGTCCGCCGAAGGGTGACCGTCCGGATTTCAAACGGAGTGGTCCGCCGAAGGGCGACCGTCCGGATTTCAAGCGGAGTGGCCCGCCGAAGGGTGACCGTCCGGATTTCAAGCGGAGTGGCCCGCCGAAGGGCGACCGTCCGGATTTCAAACGGAGTGGTCCGCCGAAGGGTGACCGTCCGGATTTCAGGAAGAGTGGTCCTTCCGGAGGATCCGGGCGGCCGTTCAAGCCGCGTTCATCCGGTCCGCCGAGAGGCGGATCCGGGAAGCCGTTCCGTCCGCGTTCCGGTGGCGGTCAGGGAAGGTCCTGAGCGGGAGAAGTTCGCAACAAAAAGAAAGCGGCGCCCATCCCGGCGCCGCTTTCTGCGTACTGAGGATCATGACGATGTTGCCTGCCGTCAGATCTGCATCCCCGCATCACCCCGCATGCCTGTACGCACCTTCGAACAGAGATCCCGTTGCTGCTTCGCGCCGTGCGATCGGTGCGAGATGTGGGAAGGCCTGCAACGCCTGCACCGGCATGGGCACCGTGCATCCGTCGTGCAGCGCGCTCAGCATCTCAAAGGCGTTTGCGACGGCTTTGCCGCCGGTGGTGTTGTTCAGGATGACGTAGGCATCATGGCATTCCGCCGGGGCGCCATCGATGCGGCGTTTCAGTTCACGGAGTTCCCGCGCATTGTAGAGATAGTCGTAGCGCACATCGTAGGTGTTGAGCAGCCAGGCCTTTTCATTCCGGCCGTGCAGGCGGAAGTAGGAACGTTCGCCGCGGGGGCGCGGGAACGTGATCGGGAATTGCTTGATGCGCGGCAGGTCGGCATGAACGGATGCCGCGCCGATCTCCTGGAGGAAGGGGGCAAGGGATGGACCTTCCCAGGATGCATGCCGGAGTTCGATGTGCAGCGGGAAGCCCTTCAGAGCAGCGGCGAGCTTCTCGAGATGGAATCTGTTCGCACCGGTGTTCGTGAACGCGTAGGGAAACTGGGCCAGGACCGCACCGAGGTGGCCGGAGTGCTGCAGGGCGGAGAGGACCTCGGTGAGGGATCGCACCACCGGTGCGGTGACCGACCGGCCGTGGGTGAGCGACGAATGGGCCTTCACGATGAACCGGAAGTCACTCCGCGCCTCCACCGCGCGCGCCCACTCGCGGGCATCATCGGCGCCAAGGGAATCGTCCCAGAATGTGGGCCGGATCTCCGTCGTGCTGAAATAGCGTGCGTAGATCTCCAGCTTCGCCGCGGGCGACAATCCGGCGGACGGATAGAGGCACCTGTCGAGCACATCGTGTTCCCAACCGCCGACGCCTACATGATACCGGATCCCGTTCTGGCTCATAGCTTCCTCCGAAAGAAACGTCTTGACACTCGCGTTGATGTTCCGTATATTTGACACCAGCAACATACGACATTTATGTCGTCCTGTCAAGAGGAAAGTTGACAATTATGTCCCGGAAAGAATCATGAAGAATTCCATCGGCGACCGGTTGCGCGAGGCGAGGGAGAACAAGGAGATGGACCAGGCGGCGTTGGCAGACAAGGCCGGCGTGGTCACGCGCACGCTCCAGCGGTGGGAGAAGGGTGAGCAGGTGCCCGACGGGGTATCGATCACGCGCCTGGCCAAAGCGACGGGGGTATCGGCGAGCTGGTTGTTGACCGGGGAGGGCGACGTCTATCCCTCCACGCCCCGGCCGGACAACATGTTCCATCTCCCGGGGTCCGCGCGCAGGAAGAACCGTCTCGTCGATCTCCCCCTGGTGTCCTCCGTGCCTGCCGGCAAGGTGGCCACGATGTTCCATCCCGACTACACCGACGATTATGTGACCGTCGATGATGTGAAGGACCCGCAGGCGTTCGCGTTGCGGGTGAAGGGGAATAGTATGGCCACGCGGATCGAGGACGGTGACGTCGTGATCGTGAGTCCGCAGCAGGAAGCGCGCAGCGGCGACATCTGCGTTGTGCGCGTGAACGGCGAGGATACGCTGAAGAAAGTGAAGTTCGAAGGGAACTACATCCACCTCATTCCCTTCAATCCCGAATTCGAACCGGTGACGGTGAAGAAGCGGGAAGTGAATTTCGTGTGGAAGGTCATCAAACTCATCAAAGAGCTGTAAGAGACGGGAAGAGTGCCCACGGCACTCTTCCCTGTGTTACGACACCATGTGAACCACGACGCCGTCGCGGAGCTTCGGCTCGAACCAGGTCGACTTCGGCGGCATGATCTGTCCCGCATCGGCGATGGCCAGAAGCTCGTCGATCGATGTCGGGAACATCGCGAACGCGACCGTCATCTCCCCGCTGTCCACGCGCTTCTCCAGTTCACCCAACCCGCGGATCCCACCCACAAAATCGATGCGCTTGCTCGTCCGCGGATCATCGATGCCCAGCACCGGCGCAAGCAGATACTTCTGCAGGATGGACACGTCCAACCGCTCGACAGGATCGGCGATCGAGGTGAGCGATGACGGTGCGGTCAGGATGTACCACCGCCCCTTCATATACATCCCATACTCACCCTTGCGGGCCGGACGGTGTTGCGTTGCGGCAGGTGCCACGCTGAAGACCTTCCGGAGTTCGGCGAAGAACGCCTCTTCGGTCCGACCGTTCAGGTCCTTGACCACACGGTTGTAGTCCATGATGCGCAACTGCGGGGCGGGGAAGAGCACCGCGAGGAAGAAATTGTATTCCTCATCGCCGCGGTGGTTCGGATTCGCATCGGCGAGTTCCTTACCCACGCGGGCCGCTGCCGCCGAGCGATGGTGGCCATCGGCAACATACAGCGCAGGGACCTTCGTGAACGCCTCGGCGACCGCATGGACGGTCGCCGTATCCGCAATGACCCACAATTGGTGCCGGATCCCATCCGGCGCCGTGAAATCGTATTCCGCCTTCGCGGCGCTCACGCGCGCAACGATCGCATCGATCGCCGGTTCGGCCCGATAGGTCAGGAAGATCGGGCCGGAGTGTGCATTGGTGACCCGGACGTGCTTCGTCCGGTCGTCCTCTTTGTCCTTACGGGTCAGCTCGTGCTTCTTGATCGTGTTGTTCAGATACTCTGCAACGGCCGCACATCCCACGATCCCGAACTGGGTGTGGCCATGCATCGTCTGTGCATACACATAGAATGCAGGCGTCTTCTCCTCCATCAGCACGCCATCCCGGATGAGCTTCTCCAGGTTCTCCTTCCCCTTGAGGTACACCCGCTCATCGTACAGGTGGATGTCGGGTGGCAGATCGATCTCGGGCTTCCCGACATGCAGGAAGGAGAGCGGATTGCCGGCGGCCTCGGTGCGCGCCTCATCGGAGTTGAGCACATCGTAGGGTTTGGCTGCCACCTGCGCTGCGAACTGTGGCTGCGGGCGGAATCCTTTGAACGGACGGAGGGTCGACATGTCGTTGGTCGAGAAATGAAAGAAAGAGGGAAAATGTCAGTACGACAGACAAGAAACAAGGAAGCCCGCGCTCTGTACGAAGAACACGTCGCCAGGAGAGAGGAGGGGAGTGAGAAGGAATGAGTGAAGGGGCAGTCCCTCCACTCATCCTTGTTCCATCCTCTGTCTTCGCTGCTAGAGCGTTGGCAGTACCTTTTCGATGGCCGAGGTGACCTCTTTCATATCGGCCATGGTCAATTCGCCCATGTGCGCGATGCGGAAGGTCTTCTCTTTCAGGTCGCCGTAGCCGTTGGAGATCTGCATGCCCATCTTGCCCAGCGCGTCGTTCAACGCCTTCACGGAGATATTCCGCGTGTTGGTGATGGTGGTGAGGGTCTGCGACGCATACTTCTCTTCCGGGAAGAGTGCGAAATGTTCTTTCGCCCAGGCGCGCGTGAACTCCGCCATCTCCTTGTGACGCGCATAGCGCTTCTCGAGCCCTTCCGCAAGGATGCGGTCGAGTTGATAGTGCAGCGCGAACATGTGGGAGAGCGACGGCGTCGCGGAATACTGGTGATCCTTGGTCTCCACATACTTATAGAGTTCGAGGAGGTCCAGGTACCATCCGCGGTACTTCACCTGCTTGCCGTGTTCGAGTGCCTTCGGGGAGATGGAGCAGATCGCCATGCCCGGAGGAAGTGCCAGGGCTTTCTGGGTGGACGTGATGCACACGTCGATGCCCAGTTCGTCCACGGGGATCTTGACGCCTGCCATGGAACTGACGGTATCCACGAGCCAGATCACATCGGGATACTTCTTCACGACCTGTGCGATCTCGGCAACGGGATTCATGACGCCCGTGGAGGTCTCGTTATGCGTGACGGTCAGGACGTCGTACTTGCCCGTGGCCAGTGCCTTGTCCACCATCTCTGCGGTGGTCGGCTTGCCGAACTCCGACTCAACGAGGTCGGCCTCGACGCCGTTGGCGAGGGCCATCTTGTACCAGCGTTTGCCGAAGGCGCCGACGGAGAAGCACATCGCGCGTTTGGCGGTCATGGAGCGGATGGATCCTTCCATGAGGCCGGATCCCGATGACGTGGAGAGGAGGATCGGGTTCACGGTATGGAACACCTGCTTCATCTTGTCGCTGATCTCACGCTGGAGCGTGGAGGCGTCCTTGGAGCGGTGCCCCATCATGGGGGTGGCCATCTTCTGGAGTACATCCGGGGCTACCTCGGTCGGGCCCGGGATGAACAATTTCTTATGCATGCGTACCTCTCCTGGTATGTGCGGGGCAAGATGTCGGGGTCAGTAACAACGGTGGTCCGGGTACAACGCTATAAATTTCGCCATTTGTCACCACAATTGCAACGCGCAGAGAGGCCGTCGGTTTGCCCCTCCGTGCCCTCCCACGGCGGAAATGCTCAAGAGGCGGAACGGCCCTGCCAATTCCCTCCTGCATCGCCCACACAGGAGTCGCGTTTCCGCTGTGGGAGGGCACGGCGGGGCTCTCTACCGTCGGCCGGGTTGAAACGCGAACGGCGCCCGTCCCTGGGGGACAGACGCCGTTCGTTGAGCCCGCTGTATGTTCATACTGGCTGCTGCATCCGGGCCTGATGCGAATTCCGGGCAACCAGGGAAGGTGCTGCTTAGAAGAAGTACTTCAGGCCGAGCTGGAAGCTATACACATCGGCCAGGTTCGCTGCTGTTTCAAACGTGTGGTCCATCAACCTATTGTTCACAACGCGCATCCGGTACGTCGGCACACCAGCGGTGCTTGTGCTGACGTAGGTCAGCGGCTGGAGATTGACGAAACGTTTCATCTGGCCCCAGTTGTCGCTCAGAAGATTGCCGAAGTTCAGGATGTCGAGACGGATCTCGAAATTCTGGCGCTTGTTGAACAGATCGGTATAGACCGACTGGATGAGGCTGAGATCCAGGCGGGACACCCACGGCATGAATGCACCACCGCGTTCGGCATAGCTGCCCCGGCGGCTGTTCAGATACTCATCCTGCGCAATGTACGCATCCCAGGCCGCGGCCTGCTGCTCGGGCGTGAAGGGTACGCTGCCGGTGATGGCGGCGAAGCTCATTTCCGACGTGTTGCGCGGGACGTAGATCAGGTCGTTGCTTGAGTTACCGTCACCGTTCACATCGCCGCTGTAGGTGTAGCTGCCATTGCTGCCGAGGGTGGTGCCGCTGACGACGCCGACGCTGTAGTTGTCAAAGAATACCGACACCGTCGTCGCACCAAAGTCGAAGTAGTCGAGGCGGTACGAGAGCGCTGTGAACAGACGGGAGCCCGGCGAGTTCTGGCTGAATGACACGGGGGCGTTGTTCGGGTTGCCGGGCACCTGGTTGGCGCTCCACGAGCCGAAGGCGATGGAACCGGGATCGACCGTATTCTTGGACACGCCATAGTTGAAGCCGACCTTGCCGAAGAAGCCGTCGGCGAGCTGACGCGTGAGGGATAAGGACACCATATAGTTCCAGCCGTCGTTCTGATTCTTAATGACGGTGGCGTTCGACACGTTCGCGTTGATGCGGTTCGTGGTGGTCCACCGGGGACGGGTGTCGGCACCTGTGAATGCCGTATTCGGCGCGGTCAGGTTGGCGTTGATGTAATAGACGCCGTTGATCTCGCGGCCATAGATGAATTCTGCTGTCGCGGTAACGTCGAACGGCAGCTTCTGGTCGACGGCGATGTTGGTGCGCCACTGCTGCGGGAATTTGAAGTCCGGATCCGTCAACGCGAGTTCATACGACGACGCCGGGTTGCCGGTGGCCGCAGGCTTGTAGGCATCCGGATTCGGATTGAACGGATAGGCGGTGGTGTTGGTGGCCGAGATGAAGCCGGTCAGCACGCCCGTGTTGCCGATCTGGTTCGAGATCCACACATAGGCCGGACGGCCGGTGAAGATACCGGTACCGCCGCGCACCTGCGTGGTGCGGTCGCCGAACACGTCGTAGTTGAAGCCGGCGCGGGGGGAAAAGAGGATCTTGGCACCCGGCAGTTTTGCCGTGCTGTACTTGACCGAGGCACCGTTCTCATCCATGAACGACAGCGCATCCGCGTTGGCATTCAGGTAGCCGGTCTCGCCGAAGCTCGGAATGTCGAAACGCAGGCCGAGGGTCAGCTTGAGGTCCTTCGTGACCTGATACTCATCCTGTGCATACAGGCCCACATAGTACACATCAAGGGGCTGGACCGGTTTCTCCTGGCCCGGGATGTTGTTGTAGCGGACCTGGAACGAACGGAGGGTGACAGGCGAGACCGTCCGGTTCGGGTTCGTCAGATATCCCTGGGCGTCCGTGTAGAAGTCCTGCAGCGAATTGTAGACATACACGCTCTGTTTGCCCGGGAAGAACACGTTCTCCGAATGGTACTTCTCGCCGGCGAAGCCGAACGTCAGCACATGGCCCGTACCGAGGTCCCACGTGAAGTTGTCCTGCACCTGCCAGCTGGAGTAGCGGAGTTCGTTGTTCGGGGTGAACGGCTCGGAACCGAACGAGGTGTAGACCGAACCAGAGTTCAGGATGTCGACGAACGGGAAGAGGGTGCCCGCATCGCCGCGGCTCTCATCGCTGTAGCTGTAGCCCACGATGAGGTTGTTGTACATGTCGTTGCTCAGGATCGAGTTCCACTCGCCCACGACCGAGTAGCTGTTCTCGAGGATGCTGTAGTTCGAGCCCGTGAAGTTGAGGCCCGTGGTGCTGCTGCGGCGCGTGCCGAAGCCGAGGGAGCTCGAGTTCGACATGAGGACCGGGGTCTCGGAATCCAGGCGGTTGTAGCGCAGCGTGACCTTGTTCTTATCGTCGACGTTGTAGTCGAGTTTCAGGAGGTACCGCTTGCCGGGGGTCTCGAAATCATATCCCTCGTACGAACCTGCATCGTAGCCGAAACTGGACTTCAGGAAGGTGGACAGGGCGTTCAGGTCGCTCGCGAGCACGCGGGTCATGTTGCCACCCACCGTTGCTCCACCCGGGTTGGCGGTGAAGCTCGTGCCCGGTGCCGTGGTCTTGTCGCCTTCATAGTTCGCGAAGAAGAACAGCTTGTCTTTGATGATCGGGCCGCCGAGGCTGAACGTGATCTTGTTGTAGCGGAACGTGCCCGGGTTATACGTATTGATGCCGGCCTGCGTGCCCACGAAGCTGTTGTTCCGGGTGCCGAAGGCAACGGTGCCGGACCATGAGTTGGTACCGCTCTTCGTGACGCTGTTCATCGCGGCGCCAACGAAGTTGCCCTGTCGCACATCGTACGGAGCGATGTTCACCTGGACCTGCTCGATCGCGTCGAGGGAGATCGGGGCGACGCCGGTGCGCTCACCGACCTGGCCCATCAGGCCGAACGAGTTGTTGAAGTAGGCGCCATCGATCGTGGTATTATTGTAGCGGCTGTCCTGGCCCATGTAGGAGTTGCCACCGTACGAGCTGCCACGGGATTCCGGGGTCAGACGTACGAAATCCTGGAACCGGCCGGTGATGGTCGGCAGGAGGGCAAAGGTCAGCTTATCCACGTTCGTGCTTGATCCGGTCTTGTCGGATCCCTCCTGCCGCGTTCCGCGGATGACCAGCTCTTCGGTCTCCACCGGAGTCTCTGTCAGCGTGAAGTCCACCTCGGTCGTCTGGGAGACGATCGTGTAGATGTTCTCGCGAGATGTTTTCTTGTATCCAACGAGGGCGACAGTGACCGTATACGGGCCGCCGACACGGAGGTTCGGGATCACGAACCGGCCGTTCTCGCGGCTGCTCGAACCCCACGTGCTTCCGCTTTCTGTGTGCCTGGCGGTCACGGTTGCTCCGGGCAGAACCTCGCCCGTCGCGCTGATGACCCGCCCGCTGATGGCGCCTGTCGTGGTTCCCTGTGCGAAGATCGCGGTCGGGGCGGCCATGAGCAAAACAAGAACTGCCACCACCGTCCACATGGTCGTAGTTGTTTTCATCCACTCCTCCTGTTAGTGAGCCTGCTGGGTGATGCTGGGTGTTTCCTGGTGCGTACGGATGTACGGGTGTACTTATGCCTCTGTGCCAACGCGTTTGGGTCGTTACATGGGATTGACAGAGAGCGGTGTAGAGCGAGAGAGAAGCCGGCACCAATCTACGGGGAGAATCCTGAAAAAGCAAGTTAACCAAATATTAAAAAACTTGACACCTGACAAGGGTTCTCTCTATAATACTATGAAATCATGGCAGATATGCGTGCTCTGCGTGGGTTCCGGATGTGCTCCCTGCTGTCAAAATGACATTGACGTGTGCCGTTCTCTGACAAGAACAGCCTCCCGGCCTGCCATCCTTGCACCTCGAAATATCTATAAGTATCTTTACACTACAGATAAAGAGTCCAGACCCTGGGGGGATCTGGCTGATCGGAATACGGATCACGGATCTCCCCATGCGTCAACCAGCCTCCCGCTTTGCTTCTCTTCTTATCGCCATCCTGTTCGCTCACACTGTGGCCATTTCCCAGGCATCGCTGACGGCCGTTGCCATTCCCAACAGTATCGCTGACGGCGGTGGGACGGGGACAACCGGCTATCCGTATGCGGTCTTCGTCCGCATCCAGAACTGGACGCTGGCTGCGAATGGACAGGCATTTCTGAAGATCTACTCCGGCACGAACAACGAGTTCATGTGGACCGGGAGTACCTGGAGCAATACCACGGCGTACAACGCCGCGAATCAGCCTGTTGTTGCCATTGATGCCTCTGGCAATTGGTCGGGGTGGATCCATGCAAAGCACAATACCGGCCTCGGGACCACCGGATCCGTCCGTGCTGCCAGGGTCGGCGCGACTTCCACGAATCTGACCTCGTCACCGAAGACCTTTGCCGTGCTCAATACCACCCCGGCCGGCAACGGGGGATGGCTCGTACGTTCATCCTCCCCCGCACCGAACAAAGGCATCCTGGCCTATGCCGGTGGCGCGGTCGTCGGCTCGTATCGTTCAGAAGACAACGCCATCACGGAAGGATACTCCTACGCAGCCGGCGGATTCAAGATCGCCGTCCCGGCAGGGGTCATCGACTCCCTCGTTGCCCTGAACGATGACGGAACACGTTCCCTCGCTTTCCCCGGCCCATGGGTCATCTCTGCAGGACAGGAGACCGATGCGAGTGCAACGGCCGGTGCGATCGGCCATGGTATCGTTCGCGCCGCACCCGGCGTGATCCAGGGAACCGGCACGCATACGATCACGCTGACGATCCTCGGTGAGAACCCGTACGTGATCTCCCATGCCCGCATCATCATCCCCGCACGCTGGAGCTGGTCGCAGGCATCCGGCGATGTTTCCGTGACCGCAGGGGGAAGCCCCATCGTCGCGATCTCCGGGGATACGCTTGCGATCAGCGGACTGAGTGTAGCAGGGCCGGACAGCGCGCGGATCACCGTCGCCAATATCGTTGCGCCGGATACCACCGCATCGTTCGTGATCGCGGCACAGACCGGCACGCATCCGGATTCCATCTTTGCCATCGGCACCCCCCCTTCGGTCTACGTGTACGGCGTCCCGCTTCCCATCGCCACGGTGAAGGCCAACGATGCCAATGGCATCCCGGTTCTGAATGCACGGCTGGTGACGGTGCGCGGGGTGGTGACCGTTGCCAATGAGTTCGGCGGGCCCTCCTATATCCAGGACAACACCGGCGGTATGGCGGTCTTCGGCACGACATTCTCCACCGCGGTTTCCCGGGGTGACGAGGTTGTGGTGTCGGGGCTTGTCCAGCCTTTCTCCGGACTCACGGAGATCGTGAGCCCGATCCTGCACACGCTCCTGAGTTCCGGCAATGACGTCACGCCTGTGCCGGTCACCGCCGGACAGATCGCGCACGACGGTGCGGGAGGCGTCGAAGAGTTCGAAGGGCGCCTTGTGCGGGTCAACAACGTCCACGTTGCGGCCAGCGGTGCGTGGGTCGCCAATACGAATTATATCGTGACGGGTGGATCCGACTCGACCCAACTGCGGATCGACAACAACACCACGCTGGTCGGCACGCCGATACCGCTGTCGGCATGCGATATCATCGGCGTCGTCGGGCAGTTCATCAGCGCGTCGCCGTACATCGGTGGATACCAGCTGATGCCGCGCACACCGGCCGACATCATCTCCGCCGGTCCGGTCATTGCCACCGTTCCCGTAGAAAAGGACATGACGCCGGAGGGCTTCCGTCTGACCTGGACGACCGTGAATCCGGGAACGTCCCGGGTGCGCTACGGGAAGACCGTGGCGTATGAACTCGGGATCGCCGGGACCGATAGCGCCTCCAGGACCGGGCACGAGGTCGCTCTTCCGGCCTCGAGCCTGCAACGATCTACCACGTGCAAGCCTTCTCTGTGGCGGCGGGCGATACCAGCAAGGCCGGCGACATGCTCGTGAGCACCGCGTCGCCGTTGACGGCGACGGGGACGATACGTGTGTATTTCAACAAGAGCGTCTCGACCTCCTTCCCGTCCTATGTCCCTCCGGCGAACGGGGAACAGAACCTCGTCGTACGCCTCCTTGCGCGGATCGGTGCCGCACGCACCTCGATCGACGCGGCATTCTACAGCCTGAGCGGGTCGCCCGGGACGGAACTTGCCAATGCCCTCATCGCTGCGCGCAGCCGGGGGGTGAGTGTTCGCGTGGTTTGCGAAGCGGACAACAGGAACTCGGCAGCGCTGAATGCGCTCGCCACGGCAGGAGTGCCGCTCATCACCGATGCGTTCGATCCGGTGAACGCAGGTGCCGGATTGATGCACAACAAGTTCGTGGTGATCGACGGTCGCGGCGGGGTGGCGGACAGTGTATGGGTGTGGACGGGTTCCTGGAACCCGACCGATCCGGGAACGAACCTCGACTACCAGAACGCGATGGAGATCCAGGACCCCGCGCTGGCAGGAGCGTTCGTGACAGAATTCAATGAGATGTGGGGAAGCACGACCGAGTCGCCCAACGCTGCTGTCTCACGCTTTGGCGCCCGCAAGACGGACAACACGCCGCACCGGTTCATCATCGGCGGTCGTCGTGTCTCGTGCTATTTCAGCCCGAGCGACCACACCACGTCGTACATCATCGACGCCGTGAACAGTGCGCAGGCGTCGATCTATTTCTCGCTGCTGACGCTCACGCGGTCCGACATCGCCAATGCGTTGCTGGCGCGGCACACCGCAGGACTCCGCGTTCTGGGCGCGATCGACAGCAAGGATGATCAGGGCTCGCAGTATGACTACCTGGTCGGCAAAGGAATGGACATCCGGTTGAAAGCGGGGAGTGGCCTTCTGCATCACAAGTATGCCATTCTCTCCGCCGATTGGGGCGCGAACTGGGACCGGGTGAATCATCCAACGGTGATCACCGGGTCGCACAACTGGACGAACGCCGCCGAGAACTCCAATAACGAGAACACCCTCATCGTCGAGGATGACACGGTCGCGCTTGCCTATCTTCAGGAATTCGCCGCGCGGTACACGCAGTTCGGCGGCACGGGTACGATCACGGTCGGGGTCGATCAGGTGGACGCCGGCATCCCGGAGACGATGGGACTGATCCAGAACTATCCCAATCCCTTCAACGGCATGACCATGATCGGCGTCAGGGTGCAGGGTGGCACGGGTACTGCCGTGCAGGTGCGTGTGCAGGTCTTCGACATCCTCGGGCGCGAGGTCGCGACGCTGGTCGACGGCCCGATGACGCCCGGTACGTACCGCGTACCGTTCGACGCGGCACGCATGGCGAGCGGTGTGTACCTGTGCACGATGCGTGCGGGAGGTTCCACGGATACGATGAAAATGCTTCTGCTCCGGTGAGGATGGCCGGGTCCCACGATGACAGTATCAGGTATTGATCGGTGGTTGTTCCGTGTATCCGCAGTGCTGCTGGCAGGCCTGTTCGGATGCATCGCTGTGCGTGCCGGTGATGGTCCGCATATGCGCGTCCGCTTCGAGGCGGGGGCTCCTGAACTCGCGCGGATGGGCGCTGCCGGTATCCCGGTGGAAGAAGCTGTTCGTCTTCCGGGTGGCGGCAGGACCCTCATGTTGACCGGTGCTGAGATCTCCCGGGTGGAGGGGCTCGGCATCACCCTGACCGTTCTGGATCCGGATGTCACCCGTACCTATGCCGACAGGGCACGCCGCGACAACGCACGTGCCGTTCCATCCGGGCAGTCCCGCGTCAACCACTTCCATCTCGGTTCCATGGGCGGATATCTGACGCTGGCGGAAGTGGAAGCAGAGCTCGACTCCATGCGCCGTGCCTACCCGTCGCTCATCACGTTCCGCGAAGCCATCGGTGTCACGGCCGAGAACCGGACGATCTGGGGCGTGCGCATCACGCGCAATCCCGATATCGACGAGGCCGAGCCGCGCGCGCTCTTCACGGCGCTGCATCATGCGCGCGAGCCCGGCGGGATGATGACCCTCCTCTATACGATGTGGTACCTTCTCGAGCAGTACGGCATCAACGACGACGTGACGGACATCCTGGATCATCGGGAGCTGACGTTCGTGCCGGTGGTCAATCCTGACGGCTACGTCCACAATGAGACCATCGCCCCCGGTGGCGGAGGGATGTGGCGGAAGAACCGGCGGGACAATGGCGACGGATCCTACGGGGTGGATCTGAACCGCAACTACGGATACCAATGGGGCGCCGACAACACAGGCTCCAGTCCTCTCTCCAGCCGGGACACGTACCGCGGTCCCGCGGCATTCTCCGAGCCCGAGACCAGAGCACTCCGCGATCTCTGCGTCGCGCGTGGCTTCGCTCTCGCAGTCAACTTTCATTCGTATGCGAATGCGCTGCTCTATCCCTGGGGATGGAGCGCGATGATGCCGCCGGACTCCGCGATCTACCGCCGCCTTGCCGGTATGATGACATCGCACAGCTATTACGATTTCGGCACGAGTGTGGCGACGATCGGGTACGAAACGAACGGCGATTCCGATGACTGGATGTACGGCGACGTTGACACCAAGCCGCGGACCTTTGCGATGACGGTTGAGGTGGGGGGGCTGGAGGATGGATTCTGGCCGGTGCCGTCACGCATCGTGCCGATCGCCGAGGAGAATCTGGAGACGAATCTGATGGCTGCCCGGCTCGCGGGCGAGAAGTACCGGATCGAGTTGGTCTCCCAGGAACAGCATCGCACAGGTGATACCATCGCTGTCTCGCTGCGCCTTGTCAACGCCGGTGTTCAGACGATCTCGAATGGCGTGACGGTGCAATTCAGCGCGGCGAACGGCACCGTCATTGCGCCGTCCGACCTTTTTGTGAATACACCAACGAACACTCCGCTCACCGTCCGCATGCGGCGGGAGAGTGGCATCGCCGATGGTACCCGCGTCTGGCTTCTGACGCAGGTGTCCTCTTCTGCCGGACGCAGCCGCGACTCCATCGCCATTCGCGCCGGGGTGCCAACCGCCGTATTCTCGGATGGCGCGGATAGTGCGCGCGTGGCCTGGACCGCGGTGGCGGCGCAGGGAGGGGCGCTCTGGGATACGACGGCACGCACCGCGTTCTCGGGGTGGCTGAGTTATACCGATAGCCCGGCCGGTGACTATGGCCGGAACGTGTCGAGCACATACACGCTGCAGGATCCGGTCACGCTGAACGGGCCGCATGCGGAGTTGCGGTTCAAGGCGCGGTGGAACATCGAACACGCGTATGATTGTGCAAGTGTCGAAGCCTCGACCAATGGGGGGATCACCTGGTTGCCCCTGGGAGGGCGCTTCACCCGTCCCGGGTCGGGAGCGACCGGGGGCAAGCAGTCCGTGGGCCAGCCGTGTCTGGACCGTTGGCAACCCGATTGGGTCGAGGAGGTGATGGACCTGGACCATCTCGCTGGTTCGACCATCCGCCTGCGCTTCCGGATGGAATCCGATCTCTACCAGGAGCACGATGGGATCTATATTGACGACATCCGGGTCCTCGTCTACCGGGCGCAGCCTACGGCAGTGCCGGAGGGTGTGCAGCCCGTTTCCCTCCGGTTGCATCAGAATTTCCCGAACCCGTTCAACGGACAGACACGGATCCGTTTCGAGGTTCTTTCGGAGGGCGGACAGCCTTCGCCGGTCACCGTTTCGCTTGCTGTCTTCGATCTGCTCGGGCGCGGGCGTGGCGAACTGCTCCGGGAGTCCCTACCGGTTGGCATCCATGAGATCCCGTTCGATGCCTCGCACTTGCCCTCCGGGATGTATTTCTATCAATTGCGCTGCGGCGCCGCTGTCGTAACACGGCCACTGGTCCTCCTGCGCTGACCGGTGCGACACGCTTCCCGCGGGTGCAGGTTGCTTTTCTTGATGGCGTTTCATAAGTTTCGCTCAGACTCCTGCCACCATGAGCCCCTATTCCTTAGACGACATACGTCACACATTCTCGACCTCCACTGACTTCAACGAGATCTTCGACGTCTTCCAGGCGGCGCTCCGCCAGGGGGTCAACGATGTCGAGCCGTACCGGCTGCTGTTCTGGAACCAGTCGCTGACCCCGGATGAGATCAGGCTGTTCGGTGAAAAGCTCGCAGCAGAGTTCGACGCTCTCGCCTATGATGTCTATCTCTGGCTGGCGAGCGTCTTCGAGGTCACGTCATCAGCGGATGACAATTACGAACTGGCCCTCTACTATTATATGAAGGCGTCCGCGATACGGCCCGGGGAGGTGGCTCCGTACCTCGATGCGTGTGACTGTTACGATCCCGACCTGAATATCCCTCCCCTGATGGCGCTGGTGGATTTCCTGCGCCGTGGAGTGGACACCGTGCCACATCCCGAGGTCCTGTACCGCCGGCTCGCCCAGCTGTACGATCTGGCGGGGGATTCCGACCGCAGTGACTGGTGCCGGCGGAAGGCCGATGAGCAGGCCGAACCGCCTGCCGGAGAGGTTCCGCCCGTCGCATGAAAGAGGTCCGCGGCATCATCATGATCATCGGCGCAGCCGTGCTCTGGGGCGTATCTGCCACCGGTGCCAAGGCCCTGCTGAACCGCAGCCTGGATCCCGTCCTCGTCGTCCAATCACGCGTGACATTCTCCGTCATCCTGCTCCTCCTGTTCTTCCTGATCTTCCGGCGCGAGGTATTGCGCGTGCGGTGGACCGAACTCTGGAAGTTCGCATTGCTCGGATGCATCGGCGTGGCCAGCACCAATTTCACGTACTACTTCACGATCCGTGAGAGCACGGTCGCGACCGCGATCCTGATCCAGTATACCGCTCCGCTCTTCGTGATGTTGTATGCGGTGTGGAGCAAGGAAGAACGTTGGACCGGCATGAAGGTGGGTGCAGCACTCCTCTCGCTCGCCGGATGCTTCCTGGCGGTCGGGGCATACGACCGGTCGGTCCTCACGATCTCTGCCCTGGGCGCCGTCACAGGCATCGCATCGATCATCGGTTTCGCTTTTCTGACGATCTTTTCGCGTACGGTGCTCCGTACGCACAGCGTGTGGACCATGACGGTGTATTCGATCCTCTTCGCGTCCCTGTTCTGGCTCTTTGTGAACCCGCCGTGGAAGGTGGTCGATGCGGGCCTCGACGGTGCGACGTGGGGAGCGTTGTCCCTCCTCGCCGTCTTTTCGCTGCTGATCCCGCACTCGCTGTTCTTTGGCGCACTCCGGTGGATCGTGCCGTCACGCGCCATCATCACCAGTACACTCGAGCCTGTCGTCGCCATCGTGACCGCCGCATTCTTCCTCGGAGAAGTGCTGCAGCCGCTGCAGGCCGCAGGCGCCGTTCTCGTCATCATCGCCATCTTCCTTCTCCATGTCCAACCCGAAGAACATCTTGCTTCCTAGTACACGCCGCCAGAAGCGCATCGCCGAGGTCCTGGGGCGGCGCCTTCCGGGGCTGACGGTCGTCATGGAGAATATCCACGACCCTCACAACGTGAGCGCCATTCTCCGTTCATGCGATGCCGTCGGCGTGGTGGGTGTGGAATTATTGTACACCACCGAGAAATTCCCGCGCATCGGGAAGAAGAGTTCCTCCAGCGCCAGCAAATGGGTGGACCGGCGCAAACATACGTCGGTGGAGTCGTGCTTTGCGACTCTCCGTGCGGAAGGCTACCGGATACTGGCAACGCGCGTCACTACGGGGTCGCGGACGATCTTCGAAGAGGACCTTTCGGGGCCCATCGCTTTCGTCCTCGGGAACGAACACCGCGGCGTGTCGGATGACGCGTTGCGCCTCGCTGATGCCGCAGTCCAGATCCCGATGCAGGGCATGATCGAAAGCCTGAATGTGTCCGTTGCGACCGCTGTTCTCCTCTACGAGACCCTCCGCCAGAGGCTGGCACGGGGCCCCCTGCCGGCGCCTGCACTGCCGCCCGGCGACTATGACCGCTTGTTGCAGGACTGGCTCCACCGCTGAGCGGCTTGCATCCGCATACCCTATTCTCTATATTCATACAATGTGTGAGATGCACCCCTGGAACACACGGAAGATCCCTCATGGTAGTACAGGACCAGGATACCTATTCGTTCTGGAGCATGAATCTCTTTCTGCTCCTGATCGTGGGTATCGTTGTATTCGGTTATTTTGTTCTGCTGATCCGTAAACGTTGGCAGAAGAACTTCCTCCACGATAGTGACAAAGGCGAACCGGATGAAAAGTAGCGGTACGTTCCTTCGTGCTCTCAGCCTGCTGATCGTCCTCCTCCTCGTTCCCCGACCCGACTCACGAGCTACCCCGACCGAACAACCAGATGCGACAGGACATACCCGGGTCAGCCTCGTTGCCGATGTCCGGGAGATCCGTCCGGGCACGCCGTTCACGGTCGGTGTTCTCCTGCGCATGGACAAGGGGTGGCACACCTACTGGCGCAATCCCGGGGAGTCGGGCTTGCCGACGGAATTGAAGTGGACGCTTCCCTCAGGATTCACCGCCGGCGCTCCTGCCTGGCCCTTGCCGGAAAAGAAGGTGGAGGAGGGTGACCTTCTCACATTCGCCTATGCGGATGAGGTCATGCTGCTCGTTCCGGTCACGCCTCCCGCCGATCTTGTACCGGGAACCACGGCAACAGTGCGATTGGATGCGAGCTGGCTCGAATGCGAGCGCACCTGCGTCCCGGGCGAAGGGAGTGCAACACTTGTCCTTCCGGTACGTGAAGGTGACCCGGTCCCCGCGCATGCATCCCTCTTTTCACGGTACCGTTCCCTGATCCCTGTTCCCCCGGGCGAGAACTCCCCCGTACGGTTCAGCGCCACCGTGGAGGAGACAGCGATCATCGTCCGCGTCTCTGCCGCACAGTCCGGACATGCCGTCATCGGCGCGTCGTCACTTCCGGATATCTTTCCGTATCCTGTCGAAGGGCTTTCCACCGGACGGACCACGGTGAGGATGGAGGGGAACGAAGCCGTCATCACTCTTCCTGTGACGTCCACACCCGACGTTCCACAGCCATCACAGGTGCAGGGTGTTCTTGTGTACCGCGACAATGCGGGTACGGCGCGGGGGCTGGAGATCAGCATCCCGTTGCATGTGCAGACGGTTGCACCGGGTGCCGGGAAAGGGTTGTTGGACAGGGACTTTGCGTCGGCAGGAGGGGCGGAAGGGCAACCTTCGCTCTGGGTCTACGCACTCTTCGCGGTCTTCGGGGGAATGCTCCTGAATGTGATGCCGTGCGTGTTGCCGGTGATCGCATTGAAGATCTTCGGCCTGGTGAAAATGGCGGGTGATGAGCCGCGGCGCGTACGCCGGCTCGGGTGGGCGTTCTCCGCCGGTATCCTCGCGTCGTTCCTCGTACTCGCTCTGATCGTGATCCTGCTCAAGCTTGCCGGCCAGCAGGTCGGCTGGGGATTCCAATTCCAGGAGCCGGTGTTCGTCATCATCATGAGTGCAGTCGTGTTCGCCTTCGGCTTGAGCCTGTTCGGGGTGTATGAGATCCGGCTCCCGGGTGCAGCCGTGGCCGGGGTCAGCTCCACGATCGCGCGTCAGGAAGGAAAGGGGAGCGCCTATCTGAGTTCATTCTCGGAAGGCGTGTTCGCGACCATTCTTGCCACGCCGTGCACGGCGCCCTTCCTCGGCTCGGCGCTGGGCTTTGCGTTCGCACAACCCGCGGGCGGTATCCTGTTGATCTTTGGACTTGCAGCGTTCGGTATGGCACTGCCCTACCTGCTGCTCACGGCGCGGCCGGCATGGCTGAAATACCTCCCGAAGCCGGGTGCATGGATGGAAGCCGCAAAGCAGTTCATGGGCTTCCTGATGATGGCGACATTGCTCTGGCTGTTGTATATCCTCGGCAAGCAGCTCGGCATGGAAGCCGTGATATGGACCGGCGCATTCCTCCTTGCGGTCGCGGTCGCGGCATGGCTGGTCGGGCGCTTTGCCACGCTCACCGCGTCACGCCGGCAGGTGTACCTGGTCTGGTTGCTTTCCGCCGTGATCGCCGTGGGTGGATATCTCTACTTCATCGAATCGACGCTGGATATCCGTGCGGCGGTCGCCGGCAGTCCCGGACAACAGGGGGTGCAGCCGGCCGGCGAAGGCATCGCATGGGAGCCTTTCTCGACGAGCGGCCTGGAAGCTCATCTCCGCGCCGGGAAGCCGGTGTTCCTCGACTTCACCGCGGAGTGGTGCCTGACCTGCAAGGTGAATGAACGTACGGTCTTGCATGATCCGGCGGTGATGGAACGCTTCCGCTCGTCCGGCATCGTGGCGATGAAGGCCGATTGGACGAACCGCAATCCTGAGATCACCCGGCTGCTCTCCCGGTTCGGGAGATCCGGTGTGCCGTTGTACGTTGTGTTCCGCACCGGCGATGCGGTGTCGCCGATCGTTCTTCCCGAAGTGATCACGACCGGCATTGTCCTCGATGCCCTCGATCGGGCCGTTGCCCCGGGGCAACCGGCAGCACGGTGATGTGCGGTCTTCCCATGATCGTTCGTTCAACGATACCACCACCGGCCTGGAGATCTCCATGACGCCACTTCCCCTCACCCCCGCCTGGCGTGCCCTCACGGAACATCATCAGGCCATGCGGTCCGTCCACATGCGCGACCTGTTCGCGAAGGACCCTTCGCGCTTTACACGGTTCTCGCTGCGGCATGAGGACATCCTGTTCGATCTCTCGAAGCATATCACGACGGATGAGACCCTGCGCCTGCTGATGTCGCTCGCCCGCCAGGAGGATCTGGAGGGATGGCGCGACCGGATGTTCGCAGGCGAGAAGATCAATTTCACCGAGGGGCGTGCGGTGTACCACGTCGCGCTCCGCGCACGCGGCCCCGCACCGATGCAGGTCGATGGCAGGGATGTGATCCCCGACGTGCGGGCGGTCCTGAACCATATGCGGGAATTCGTGACCGCAGTACGCGACGGGCAATGGCACGGATGTACGGGGCTTCCGATCACGGACATCGTGAATATCGGCATCGGCGGCTCCGACCTCGGGCCCGTCATGGTGACCGAAGCCCTGCGCCCGTACCACCATCCGCGGTTGAAGGTGCACTTCGTCTCCAATGTGGACGGAACACACTGCGCTGAGGTCCTGCGCCACCTCGACCCGGCGACGACACTCTTCATCATCGCGTCCAAGACCTTCACCACGCAGGAGACGCTCGCCAACGCCCACAGCGCGCGCGATTGGTTCGTGCGGAGGCTCGGGGACAAAGCGGATGTGTCGCTGCACTTCGTGGCCCTCTCAACGAACACCGCGGAGGTGGTGAAGTTCGGGATCGATCCGAAGAACATGTTCGCGTTCTGGGATTGGGTGGGCGGCAGGTACTCGCTCTGGTCCGCCATCGGGTTGTCGATCGCCCTGGCGATCGGGATGGAGGGCTTCGAGGAGATGCTCGACGGCGCACATGGGATGGATGAGCATTTTCGTACGGCCCCGCTGGAGAAGAACATCCCGGTGCTGCTGGCGATGCTCGGGATCTGGTACGTGAATTTCTTCGACGCCCGCAGTCATGCCATCCTGCCCTATGATCAGTACCTGCACCGGCTGCCGGCCTATCTGCAGCAGGCGGATATGGAGAGCAACGGGAAGCGGGTGGACCGCGACGGCCAGCCGGTGACCTATGCCACGGGGCCCATCATCTGGGGTGAGCCGGGGACGAACGGGCAGCATGCGTTCTACCAGTTGATCCATCAGGGGACGCAGATGGTGCCGGCGGATTTCCTCATGCCGCTGGAAAGCCACAACCCGCTCGGCGAGCATCACCGCCTGCTCCTTTCGAACTTCCTGGCGCAGACCGAAGCGCTCATGCGCGGCAAGACCACAGAGGAGGCGCGCGAAGAACTTGCCCGTGCCGGCATGTCCGGTGAGGCACTGGAGCGATTGCTCCCGCACAAGGTATTCCCCGGCAACCGTCCCACGACGAGCATCCTGTTCAAAAAATTAACCCCTCGTTCAATGGGGTCCCTCCTTGCCATGTATGAGCATAGGATATTCGTCCAGGGCATCGTGTGGCGGATCAATTCCTTCGACCAATGGGGCGTTGAGCTCGGAAAACAGCTGGCAAAGGCCATTCTTCCGGAATTGGATCCCAACGGGCCCCGTGCTGTTCACGATGCGTCGACGGCCGGGCTTATCGACGAGGTCAGGCGGAATCTGGCTGCTTCGCGATCCTGATCCCCGGTTCAAAGCAATGTTCCCTTCGCGCCCCGGCCGCTCCTGGCCGGGGCGTTCGCATTGTATCTCTCGTGATTTTTCCTATCTTTTGAAGATGTAGCGAATTCTCCCCTTACCTCTCTGGAGTTTTGAAGTGACACAGACGACCTCTCCATTGCCGCGTCATTCCGGTGTCAGCGAGCTGGATGACCTTTCGATAAATACCATTCGCTGCCTTTGCATTGACGCGATACAGAAGGCCAATTCCGGCCATCCGGGCATCACGATGGGTATGGCGCCCGCGGCCTATGCGCTCTGGACCAGGCATATGAAGCATGACCCCGCGGACCCGAAGTGGGTGAACCGGGACCGGTTCGTGCTCTCGGCCGGCCACGGGTGTATGCTGCTGTATGCGATGCTGCATCTTACCGGCTACCCGCTCACGCTGGAGGACATCAAGCAGTTCCGCCAGATGGGAAGCCTGACCCCGGGCCATCCCGAGTACGGCCACACGCCGGGTGTGGAACTGACCACCGGGCCGTTGGGCCAGGGCATCTCGAGTGCCGTGGGCATGGCGATCGCCGAGAAGTATCTCGCCGCATATTACAACCGTGATGGGTTCCCGGTGATCGACTACAAGGTGTATGTGATCGCCGGCGATGGCTGTCTGCAGGAAGGCGTCTCGTCGGAGGCATCCTCTCTTGCCGGCCATCTGGGCCTGGACAATCTCATCGTCATCTATGACGACAATCATATCACCATTGATGGGTCGACGTCGCTGTCGTTCTCGGAAGACGTTGCTGCCCGCTATGAAGCGTACGGCTGGTTCGTCCAGACCGTGGGTGGTGACGGCAACGATCTGGTGGCGCTCGAGAAGGCGTTGATCGTGGCGAAGGCCGAAAAGAACCGGCCGTCGATGATCAAGATGCGCACGCATATCGGGTGGGGAAGCCCCAACAAGCAGGACACCCATGATGCTCACGGGTCGCCGCTCGGTCCGCCCGAGGTGGCGCTCACGAAGCAGCGGTACGGGTGGGATCCGGAGAAGTCCTTCTTCATTCCCGATGCAGCGCTTGCGCAGTTCCGTGCGTGCGTGCCCGCCGGGGCAAAGGCCCACGGCGAGTGGTCGGCGATGTTCGCCCGCTACGCACAGGCACATCCCGATCTGGCGAAGACGTTCGAGAATGCCGCTGCCCGGCGCCTGCCCGAGGGGTGGGAGGAACTCTGGCGCACAGCGGCACCCGCCTTCGAAGCGGGGATCTCCATGGCGACGCGCGAGGCCCAGGGAAAGATCCTCGATGCGATCATGCCGAAGTTGCCGATGGTGATCGGGGGGTCTGCGGACCTGACGCCATCCAACAACACGCGGTTCAAGGGGGCCGTGGACTTCTTGCGCGAGAACCGGGCCGGCCGCTATCTGCGGTTCGGCGTGCGTGAACATGCGATGGGCGCCATTCTGAACGGCATCGCCGTGAGCGATCTCCTCACGCCGTACGGAGCGACATTCTTCTGCTTCGTGGACTATATGCGCGCGTCCGTCCGTCTCGCCGCACTCTCCCGGTATCCGTCGATCTTCGTGTATACGCACGACAGCATCGGCCTTGGCGAGGACGGCCCGACCCATCAGGCAGTCGAACATTTTGCCTCCCTCCGTGCGATGCCCGGGCTGATCGTGCTGCGGCCTTCCGATGCCAATGAGACACGTGCGGCGTGGAAGTTCGCGCTCGAGCACCGGACCGGGCCTGTGGTGCTTGCGCTGACGCGGCAGAAGCTGCCGGTGATCGACCGGACGAAGCACGCACCCGCGGAGAACCTCACGCGCGGGGCGTATGTGGTGTGCGAAGGCACTGCGCCGAAGGTGATCCTGATCGGGACGGGTTCCGAGGTTGCCCTCGCACTGTCGGCGCATGCGACACTCGCCGCGGCAGGGATCTCCTCGCGTGTCGTCAGCATGCCCTCGTGGGAATTGTTCGAACAGCAGCCTGCATCGTACCGCGATCAGGTCCTGCCGCCTTCCATCGCCGCCCGTGTCGCCGTTGAGGCGGGTGTGCGCATGGGCTGGGAACGCTATCTTGGCGCGAAGGGTATCTTCATCGGCATGGAAGGATATGGGGTCTCGGCCCCGTATGAGGCCGCCTACAAACACTTCGGGATCACGGCCGACGCCGTTGTCGAGGCCGCACGGAGAACACTCGCATGAAGGTCGCTCTCGCAGCGGATCACGCAGGATTCCAGCTCAAGCAACTCGTCGCCGGAGCGCTGGAGGCAGAGGGGGTGATCGTCGTGGACCTCGGGACACATGATGCACGCCCGGTGGACTATCCCGACTTCGCACGAGCAGTGGGTGCCAGCCTTCTCGGCGGGGAGGCCGAACGAGGGATCCTGATCTGCGGGAGTGGCGTCGGTGCATGTGTTGCGGCGAACAAGATCAAGGGGATCCGCGCCGGTCTCTGTCATGATACGTATTCCGCCCATCAGTGCGTGGAACACGATGATGTCAATGTCCTCTGCATCGGATCGCGCGTCATCGGCCCGGCTCTCGCCATGGAGATCGTGCGCGCATTTCTCGGTGCGGTGTTCTCCTATGACGACCGCCATGTACGGCGGTTGAACAAGATCCTCGAGATCGAAAAACTGCAACGATAAAGGGCGGATCACATGCATATCCTCCATCAGCTCGCCGCCCTCGGGCAGAGTATCTGGTATGACAACATCAGCCGGAGCATGGTGCGGAACGGGACGCTCCAGCGGATGGTCGACGAGGGGCTGCTCGGCGTCACGTCCAACCCGACGATCTTCGACAATGCGATCTCCGGCAGCACAGATTACGACGAACAGATCACCACGCTCGTCCGCGCTCAGCCGGGGATCTCCACACCGGCGCTGATACGCGCTTTGATGGAGGAAGATATCCGTGATGCCGCGGACATCCTGTTGCCGGTCTATCGCCGCACAGGCGGGAAGGATGGCTACATCAGCATCGAAGTGGATCCCACCAGGGCGCGGGATACGGAGGGGACCATACGTGAGGCCGCGGAGATCTGGGGGAGCCTCAAGCGCCCCAACGTCATGATCAAGATCCCGGCGACGCTCGAAGGCCTGCCGGCGATCACGCGGACCATCGCCGCGGGCATCAATGTGAACGTCACGCTCATCTTCTCGGAACCGCGGTACCGCCAGGTGGTGGATGCCTGGATGCGCGGACTCGAGGAGCGGGTGCAGCATGGGCAGGATGTCGCCGGCGTTGCGTCGGTGGCGAGTGTGTTCGTGAGCAGGATCGACACCATGGTGGATGAACGGCTCTCAGGCATGGCCGACCGCGCCGCGGCGGAGGACGCTGCGCGATTGCGCGCTCTCGCGGGCCGCGCGGCGGTGGCGAATACCCGGCTCGTCTATGCGGCATTCAAAGAGATCGTTGCTTCCGATCGCTGGCGAGCCCTGCAGGCGAAGGGGGCGTCCGTCCAGCGTCCGCTCTGGGGAAGTACCGGGACCAAGAACAAGGCGTACAGTGATCTGCTCTACGTCGGATCACTCATCGGGCCGGACACCGTGAACACGGTACCGCCTGCGACCTACGCGGCGATCCTCTCGCATGGTACGGCCGTCCCGGCGATCGAGAGCGGGGTACCGGATGCAGCGGCGTTGATCGGGCTGCTTCAGGCAGAAGGCATCTCGATGAGCGAGGTGCTCGATGCCCTCGAGCGGGATGGCGTGGCTTCCTTTGAACGGTCCTTTGACGGACTGTTGCGCAATGTTGAAAATAAGCGGAAGGCATCATGAGCGCGGTTCCACAACACCACATGCTGGGCATTGACGTCGGTGGCAGCGCCGTCAAGGGTGCCATCGTCGACCTGAACACCGGAACGCTCGTCAGCGAGCGGTATCGACTGAAGACCCCGGCAACCGCCGGACCGAAGGAGATCGGCCGGTTGGTGGCACGGATCGTCAAGCACTTCAAGTGGCGCGGCCCGGTCGGATGCGGGATGCCCGGGCCCATCAAAGACGGGAAAGTGCTGGCGCTGGCCAATCTGGACAAGGCCTGGATCGGGGTGAAGGCGTACGAGGTGTACAGTGCCGCGTGCGGGTGCCCTGTGGTCGTGGTGAATGATGCCGATGCTGCCGGCCTTGCAGAAATGCAGTTCGGGGCCGGCCGGGGCCGGAAGGGTGTTGTCGTCCTTGCAACGCTCGGGACAGGCATCGGGACGGCGGTGTTCGTTGATGGGGTGTTGGTGCCGAACACTGAATTTGGCCAGATGGAGTTGCGTGGAAAGCCCGCCGAGCAGTTCGCCTCGGCCCGGGTGCGCAAAGTGAAGGACCTTTCCTGGAAAGCATGGGGAAAACGTCTCAATGAGTACCTTGCGGCCCTGGAAAACGTGATGTGGCCCGATCTCCTCATCATCGGAGGGGGGGTCAGCCGCAAAGCACCTCGTTTCCTGCCAACCCTGAAGACTCGGGCTGAACTCGTGGCTGCCACCCTGGGGAATGAGGCGGGCATCGTGGGTGCAGCCCTGGCCGCCCGGCGCCGCCCCTAGGTTGATTTTGTCACCTCTGTTTGATACACTACCCTTACCCCCGGTTCGCATGCCTGTGCCTGAGGTCGTGGGGTCGCTGAAGGCACCTTCCATTGACTGGCCGCACTCCTCTGGCTCTCCGACATGGCGCGGAGGAGGTGTTCTTTGAGTTTCTCAGCTCCTTCCGGAACCCTTCGCGGACCATATGACGCCCGGCCATCTGCCGGAACGTTGTCCTGACAATACCCCCGATGCCGTTCCCGATGGATCCGCCATATCGCTCACGTGCGATGCGGACGCCATGCATTGCCGCACCGTGGCGTCCCACGGGATGCCATACCTCCGGGAGTATTTGCTCGATGCGAATCCTTCTGGTCGAAGACACGAAGATGATATCCTCCTCGTCCAGCGATCGCTCGTTCTTGAATTCATGGGGGATCCGGCGGCATTCTATCGGGGGTATTGCTTCGGAGGTTGAGGTGGACATGTCGCGGAGGGTCATATGCGCACTTACGTTCTGCGTCTCTATATCACCGGCAGGACCGCACAATCGGATGCGGCCATCAGCAATCTCCGCCGCATATGTGAACAGGACCTTGAAGCAGAGTATGAACTTGAGGTGATCGACGTCCTCGAGCGGCCACAGCTGGCCGAGGATGAGAAGATCCTGGCGACGCCGACGCTGGTGCGTGAACTCCCTCCACCCATCCGGCGCATCGTTGGTGACCTGTCCGACCGTGAAAAGGTTTTGCTTGGTCTGGACGTCCGTCCCCTTTCCCCCAAGCCATGAAGGAGTGATGGTGCCGTGGTGATCCGGGCCAGTGGTGCTGAGCAATGGTGCGAATGTGGAGGTCCTGCATGACCCTGGCCCGTCGGTTCGATGTCAGGTGGTGGTGGTTGATGGTGATCGCCTGCGTCCTCGGGTTTTCAGGGCCACAAGCCCTGAGCCAGGACCCGGGCTCCGCGTTGCGTGAGTCGTGGCGCTGGCGGTGGTTCAGCGTCGAAGCGGGTCTGCCATCCGCCACCATCGACAAGATCATCGAGACGCCTGCGGGAGAACTCTGGGTCCTCACCCGGGCAGGGATGGCCTGGTACAACGGCAACTACTGGCAATCTCCGCCAGACGATGCTCAACCTTCAAGCTTCCAGGGTGCAAGTGCGACCGCGGACTCTTCAGGCGTCTATCTTGTTACCCGCTCCAGGCTGTATCATGTCGATCATGCGGGCTATCATCCTCTCCCGTTGCGCGCCGGCCCTTCGGAGGTAAGCGCCCGACACGTTGTTCCCCTGAGGGGCAGGGGGTTGCTGATTCAGGGCGACTCCTGTCTGTATCTTCTGCGCAACGGCGCCCTCGAGCATTTTCCCTCGCCCTTCGATGATCCCGTGGCCCGTAGAGTTCCGGAAGCCACGTACGGCGTCCTTGCCTCACGCACCGGGTACCCCATCCTCAATGCCCCGGGAGGGGTCTACCGGTGGAACGGCGCACGATGGGACCTGTTCTTTCCTCTGCCAGGTGAATTCCTGACCCTCATTGGTTTCAGTGACGATCGCGCCGGGAACGGGACGTTCTGCGGACGCATCGGGCGGTCCCTGTACCGGATCGAGTGGTCAACGGACGGCACGTTGACGAGGACTCCCTTGACGCCGAGTGGCACGACGCTCACCTCCGACTGTGACGAAAGGGGGACGGTGCTCTCGCTTGAACAATCGGGGAATGCGACCCTCCGTCAGCGTGGCATCTGGAGCGCGCTCGACCCTCTGCCACCGGAGCTGATCGGTGCGACCACCATATGGTTCGATGCGCGCGGCGATCTCTGGGTCGGGAAGACCAATGGCCTCCATGTCTGCCGCCTGTCATCCCGCCTGTGGACGCGCCTTCTTGCTTCCGGGAATGGCCTGTTGAACACCGTGAACGCCATGCTGTTCACGCGGGACAGTGCGCTCTGGGTCGGGACCTCCGACGGCATTCTGGTCTATCGAGGCCACGCGAAGGTCCGGATGATACAGTCGATCGGCAAGCAGCAGCTCGGGATCATCACGGCCCTGGCGCAGGACCGTGCCGGACATGTCTGGGTCGCGAGCGGTTCATCGTTCAGCGGTGCATACCGGTGGGATGGCTCGACGTGGAAGCACTTCGGTGCAGCGGAGGGATTCAGCGACAATGGCGTGCACCGTATCACACGCGACCGCGAGGGCAGGTTGTGGTTTCTGACCATCAGTTTCTTCTCTCCGGGGCTGTATCCGGATCGCGAGAACGGCGCGTTCATCTATGACGGGAAACGATTCGAGCGGATGGACCGGAGGAATGGCCTTCCGGACGGCCGGGTGTATGCCGTTGTGGAGGATTCTGCCGGCACACTCTGGTTCGCAACGGGAAGAGGGATCGGGCGGTTACGGGATAACGTGTGGACGTACTGGACAACCGAACAGGGGCTCAGGACGAACAAGGTCTTCACGCTCGCGCTCGAGAAAAGCGGGCGGCTCTGGTTCGGACACCAGACCCAGGGGCTCGGCTCTCTCGATGGTACGGATGCGCCGAAATATGTCACTCCCGAAGAAGGATTTTCGAGCCCGGGTGTGTGGGATCTCCTCGTGGACCATGCCGGCCGGCTCTGGGTTGCCACGCGCGAGGGGCTTGCGGTGCACGACCGCGGGGTGTGGGCGACCATCGGATTGCGTGATGGCCTCCCGAATCCTAATCTCTGGCCGTTGCTCATGCGCGATAGTGTGTTGCACGTTGGCATGACCAACGCCGGCGTAGCGGGATTGGACCTCAGGCAGCTCGAAGGTCCGGCGCCTGCGGTCCGGTTCCATGAACCGGTGGATCGGGGCGACCTTCTCACGCTCATGTGGCAGGCGTACGGCAGGACCGGCAATCTCTTCGAGCGCGACATCCCGACCCGGTACCGACTTGACGATGGTGATTGGTCTCCGTGGGGCCTGGAGCGTCCGCTGGAACTCCGCAATCTGTCATCCGGCGATCACACGATCACGGTACAGGCACGGGGGCCCCTTGCGCAGGTGGATCCTGCGGGAACGACACTGAAGTTCACCGTCCCGCCGCCGTTCTATTTCCGCCCTTCTTTCTTTGTGCCCGTCGGAGTCCTCACGGGGTTGTTGCTGCTTCTTGGTTCGCTGTCGATCCACCGGAAAGCGCAGCACTCGCGCGAACTCCGCGAACGCGATGCGCGGCTCCGGGCAGTGTTGGATCAGCAGTCGGAACTTATCGTGCGCGTGCTGCCGGACGGCACGCTATCGTTCGTGAATGGAGCGGTAAGTCGAACGCTCCGGACCGCACCCGAACGGCTGATCGGGCGCCGGTTCCCCGCGGCATTTGCCGTGACGAGCCCCGACGAGGTCGTCACTGCCCTGTGGAAGGGTCAGGGTGGCGGAGCGGCCTGTGAGCAGGATGTTTCCTTCATTGCCCCTGATGGATCCGAGCGATGGGTGCGTTGGGTATCGGGGGCCATCGTGGATGGCCAGGGGGTCATTCATGAGTATCAGATGATCGGCAGGGACATCACCGATACGAAGATCGCGGAGCACGATCTGCTCCGGAGCGAGGAACGGTACCGCATCACGGCGGAAGCGACCGGACAGCTGGTCTATGATCTCGATCTGCGCACCGGGGTCATCTCCTGGCAGGGAGCCATCCAGGCGGTCACGGGCTTTACACCGGAGGAATTCAGTGCTGTCGATTCGCAGCGGTGGTGGGGGCTGGTCCATCCGGATGACCGTGCGAAGACGGAAGATACCTATCGGGCCACGGTGTCCGGCGGTGCTCCGTTCCTGGCGGAGTTTCGTCTACGTCGGAAGAACGGGGAGTACATCGACATCTCCGGCAACGGCATTCTGCTCATGACGCAGGCCAATGCACCGGAGCGGATGCTCGGCACATTGACGAACATCTCGGCGCGCAAGCAGGTCGAGATGCAGATCGCCGCTTCCCTGAAAGAAAAGGAGGTCCTGCTCAAGGAGATCCACCATCGCGTCAAGAACAATCTGCAGGTGATCTCCAGCCTTCTGAGCCTGCAGTCGGGTGCGACCACGGACACCCATGCGCGTGAGCAATTGCGGGAGAGCCAGAACCGCATCCGCTCCATGGCCTTCATTCATGAGCGCCTCTATCAGTCGGAGAATCTCGCTCATGTCAACTTCGGCGAGTATGTGCGCAGCCTTGTTGCGTTCCTGTTCCGTTCGTACAATGTTCCCAATATCCATGTCATCTATAGTATCGACCAGTGCAACCTGCCGGTGAACACCGCGATCCCGTGCGGACTGGTGATCAATGAATTGGTTTCTAATGCATTGAAGTACGCGTTCAAGGATCGGACGGGTGGGGAGATCGAGATCGGGTTCTCCCTCCTGGAAGGCAAACGGGGGGTGCTGATGGTGAGAGATGATGGGGTGGGATTCCCGCACGACCTTGATTTCCGGGCAACGCAAACGCTGGGCATGCAGCTGGTCAACACGCTGACCGCCCAGATCGACGGGTCACTTGGACTCATTCGTGATCGCGGCACCACGTTCACCATCACTATGCCGCTTGAGGATTGATATGGGGCAGTATCGTTCATTCGTCATGCTGTTGAGCCTCCTTCTTGCCGTTCCGTCCATTCTCTCAGCGCAGATCGAGAACGTGCAGGATGCCTGGCGCTGGACCGCCTTCACGACCCGCAACGGGCTCCCGTCGAACATCGTCTATGACGTGCGGGAAACACCCAATGGTGTGGTGTGGGCTTCCACGGCGCGCGGGCTGGCCTGGTACGATGGCTACGTCTGGCATCCCGTGGGAGCCGATCTCGGCTTGCCAGCCGACCAGATCACGCTGATGCTCGCCGAAGGCGATACCAGTCTGCTGGTGGTCATGGGGCGGCGGCTGTTCACCGGCAACCGGAACGGATTCGCAGAGATCGGTCTTGATCAGGATACGGCACACACGCCGTTCATTTCAGGAGCGGTACTGCCTTCGGGACGCGCACTGCTTCTCACCAGTGATGGACATGCGTTCGTCCGTGATGGTGACCTGCTCATCTCCGCTTCTCCGATCAACTCCGCGGAGTCCTTTGCCATCAAAAGGATCGAGGCCCAACCGTCGGGGCGGGTGCTGATCGGCACCTCCCGCGGGCTCTATGCGGGGAACGGGCGGGAGTGGACGCGGGTTCTGGGGTTCGGCGACAGGCGCTTCGAGGCCGCACATTTTGCGGAGAATGCGGAACAGTTCGGCGCGGCATGGGTGGTGCAGCCAGCCGAAAACATCGGATTGTGGGTCTGGAAGGGAGACAGTGAACCGCGAAGGGTCCGTGCCGAAGCCGCCCCATCGCAGCCCCATTTGATCGCGTGCGACGATGACGTGGTCGTGCAGGTGGATGAGGTCGGCGTCCTCCGGATCCACCGTGAGGGGCTGGGTGAGCTCTCCTTGCCTGCACCTCCCGCGTTCACCGGATTCTCCTTTGCGCAGTTCCGGCCCAACGGTGATCTGTGGGTCGGCGGCAGCAACGGCCTTCATCTGTGCCGTCTCTCCAGCGACCGATGGGAATCGATCGAACCCATGATCTCACACCCCGCGTCCGCTGTCATGGAGATCCTCAGGCGGCGTGATGGTTCCCTGTGGATCGGGACAAGCGATGGCATCCAGGTGCACACCCGGGATGGGGAGTCGGCCATGATCACCTCTGCCGCAGGGTATCCGCTGCGTGTCATCACCGGACTCGCCGAAGATGCCGATGGTGCCGTGTGGGTCTCCAGCGGTTTCGCTTTTACGGGCGTGCTCCGGTTCGACGGCAGGGGCTGGCGCCACTTCGGTGGTGCCGATGGCCTTGGCGAGCGTCCGTATCACCGCATCACGGCCGATCGTTCAGGCTGTCTCTGGTTCCTTGGCCTCGAGAATGGTGCACAGGCCGGCACCGATCGGACCCCCGGTCCGGCGGTGTACCGCCGCGCAGGTTCCGTGTTCACGGTGTGGGGCGGCGACCAGGCCCCCTTGCAGCGGAATGTCTATGGATTCTGTGAAGCTCCGGACGGGAGTTACTGGTTCGCAACGGGCAATGGACTCACCCAATGGTCCCGGGGCCTCTGGCGATCCTGGTCGTCGCACGACGGACTCCGTAGTGAACGGGTCTTTTCCGTGGCCGCAGGGAGGGATGGGTGCATCTGGTTTGGAGACCAGGCGCATGGCCTGGGCGTGCTGGAGAACGGCACGGTCCGCTACTACACGAGCACCGATGGACTTCTCAGCGATGGTGTGTGGGATGTGAAGGTGGATAGCGCGGGCATGGTCTGGGTGACGACGCGCAGCGGGGCCGCAAGCTTTGCTCACGGCATCTGGAATTCGTACGGGAGCGCATCCGGATTGGAGCACACCGCGCTCTGGCCGCTTCTGATCGAAGGGCAACATGCATTCTTCGGTACCGTCGGCGGCGGCGTTGCGATCCTCCACCGCCAGGACGACCACTCGCATCCACCGCAGGTCACGGCCGCGCCACCCGTGTTCAGCGGCAACAGAGTGGCCATGCGCTGGCAGGTCGATGCGTGGTGGGGAGAGGAGCCGCAGGGTGGACTGGAGAACCGCTTCCGCCTGGACGATGGGCCGTGGAGCGGATGGTCGACCGTGCGAGAGGTGGATCTCGGTGCCGTGGCTCCCGGAGACCATGAATTCACCCTGCAGGTCAAGGATCCTGATGGTGTGGTCGCCGCCGATCCCATCACCGTTGCCTTCGCTCCCTACACACCATTCTACCTGCGTCCGGTCGGGCTCATCCTGACCGCACTGGCGCTGATCGTCAGCGGACTGCTCCTGTCCTATCTGATGCGGCGGTACCGGCATCACCGGCTCGAGCTGCGGTTGAGTGAGCAGACCTCGTTGGCGTTGTTGAATGCCTCGGCGGACCCCTCGTATCTCCTGGATGCTGACGGCACGATCCTGGCAATGAACCAGGCCGCGAGCATGCTCCCGGAGGTTCCCGTGGCAGGCACATCGCTGTTTGATATGTTGCCGTCTTCTCTGGCTGTTTCGCGACGCTCGGCCATGGAAACGGTCCTTCATACCCGGAACCCTCTCCGCCTGGAGGACCGTCACGCCGGCAAACACTACGAACATACGCTCCATCCGGTGCTGGATGCATCCGGCAAGACCACGCGGATCGCATTCTCGTCACGCGACGTGTCCGAGCGCCGGCAACTCGAAGAAACCCTGCAGAGCACGGTCCATTTTCTCCGCCTGCTGCTCGAGAGTTCACGGTCTGTCGGGATCATCAGTACGGACCGGCAGGGGGCGATCCACTTCTGGAATACCGGGGCCGCGCAGATCCTTGGCCACCCCGCGGAGGAGGTCGTTGGCACCAAAGCCCTTGCGGGCTTCCTGGTGCGGGAATCGGATCAATCACGATTGCTGGATATCGTCGCGCGCGTCATCGGGGCGGGGGAAACTCTTCAGGAGTCGTTCGCGTTCAATCGGAAGGACGGGCGCGAACGGATGATCCGGTTCACATTCTCACCCGAGATCGAACCCAACGGTGTGGTCCAGGGGATGTTGCTGATCGGCGAGGATATCACCGAGCAGGAGCGCTCACGCCAGGAGACCGTCGAGGCCGAACGGCAACTCCGGCTGCTCGCGTTCACCCTCAATTGCGCCAAGGACGCCTTCGTCATCACCGATCTGAAGAATTCGGTCCTGTACATCAATCAGGCGTTCACGGACACGTACGGGTATAGTGAGGAGGAGATCTTCGGCAAGGATGTGATGATCATCCGTTCTGCTTCCGTGCCGGCGGAGCTTTCGGACCGGATCCGGCAGGGAACGCGTGCGTCGGGGTGGAGCGGTGAGATCATGAACCGGCGGAAGAACGGCGACGAGTTCCCCGTCGAACTGTGGACCTCCACCGTGCGCAACGATCAGGGCGAGCCTGTGGCGCTTGTCGGCGTGGCACGGGAGATCACCGAACGCCGCCGCACGGAAGACCAGATCAAGGCGTCGCTCGCGGAGAAGGAAGTGCTCCTGAAGGAGATCCATCACCGCGTCAAGAACAATTTGCAGATCATCACGAGCCTGCTGAGCCTGCAGAGCGGGAAGGTGAACCTCCCGGAGATGCAGTCGGTCCTCCGCGAGTCCCAGACACGTGTCAAGTCCATGGCGCTCGTGCACGAGGAACTGTACCAGTCCGATAACTTTTCCCGTGTGGATTTCGCCGATTACATCCAGCGGCTGTCAACGAACCTCTTCCATACGTATCAGACGGGACCCGTGGCGATCTCGCTGGTCGTGGACGTGCAGGAACTGTTCCTGACGGTGGATGCGGCGATCCCGTGCGGACTGGTGGTGAACGAGCTGGTTTCGAACGCCCTCAAGCACGCGTTCCCGGATGGACGCGAAGGCACCGTGACGATCCGGCTCCGTGCGGAGGGGCCGGTGTATGTTCTCGCGGTCAGCGACGATGGCGTCGGGCTCCCGGAGGATGTCGATCCTTCGACCACGGAGTCGCTCGGCCTGCAGTTGGTGGATACCCTGACGCGTCAACTGGGTGGTTCCCTGAGGATCCGTCGGGGCAATGGCACGCAATTCGAGATCGCATTCGCAGACAATCTGCACGCGCAGAAGGGATAGGAGAACATATGGCGGACCGGGTGGACGATTTCAACGAGTTCCGGGCGGCAATGAACGAGCGGATCCTCGGCGAGGACAACCGCGCGATCAAGAGATTCTTCGGTGTGGATACGCTGACGTATGAGAAGGGCGTCCTGGACGTCCGGACCAAAGAGATGCTCGGGCTCGTCTCATCGATGGTGTTGCGGTGTGACGATTGTATATCGTATCATATTCAGCGGTGCAAAGAAGAGGGGGTGACGGACGCGGAGCTGTTCGAGGTCTTCAGCGTGGCGCTGGTCGTCGGTGGTTCGATCGTCATTCCGCACTTGCGGCGAGCGGTGGCATTCCTTGATGTATGGAACGCGAAGGCTCCCCGTACAGCGTGAACAGGTGCCAGAGGACGCCGGGTTTGGGGCGGCAGATATCCTTCTCCCAGCGTTCCACGCCGACCCAGGAGTAGCCGATCATTCCCGCAACTTCCTTCAGGGTCAGCCCCGAAGCGATGCGCGCAGCACGCAGCTGCTCGCCGAACGACCGGATGTGGGACCGCTGCGCGATGATGCGGCCCACGGTGGCAGCGATCTCCCGCGCACGTTCGATGGAGATGGGCGAGCGGTAGTGGACGGCCTGCCAGGCGTACTGTCGCGACACGCCGAGCTGGGTGGCGAGGAACGACACCGTGATCCCTGCGCGTTTCATGTCGTCGCGGACCCGGGCCATCAATGTTGCTATGTCAGAGTGTTGTGTAAATGTCATTCTCATCCCCACCATCAATGCGTACTGGAGATTATTACGTATGCGCGTGAGAAAAGTTGTGCCATGTGTCACCCTTCTCCTTTCGTCGCTCGCGATGCTCGCCTTCGGGCAGGGCCAGCAGGCCGGTTCATCGTCAACGCTCCCTCCGCCCAGGGTCTATCGTGCCCTCGTGACGAGCACCCCTCCTGTGATCGATGGCGTGGTGAGTGACAAGGAATGGAAGGATGCTGTCTGGACGCCCTCCTTCGTGGACATCGAGGGGAGCCGGAAGCCCCTCCCGCGATTCCAGACCCGCGCACGGATGATGTGGGACGACCAGTGCCTCTATATCGGGGCCTTTCTGCAGGAACCCCATGTCATCGGCACGCTGCGCCAGCGCGATACGGTGATCTTCTATGACAACGACTTCGAGTTGTTCATGGACCCGGACGGCGACTGTCTGGCATACATGGAGTTCGAGATCAATGCCCTGAACACGGTGTGGGACCTGTTTCTGCCCAAGCCGTACCGTGCGAAGGGTGATGCGGACAACTCGTGGAACATGGAGGGATTGCGCACGGCCACCCATGTGTACGGGACGATCAATGACCCGTCGGACATCGACAGCGGGTGGAGCGTTGAGCTGGCGATCCCGTGGACCGCATTGCGGCGCGGGGGGGTGACCGGAGCGCCGCTTCCGGGCGACAGGTGGAAGATCGACTTCTCGCGCGTGGAGTGGAAGTACGACATCACGCCGACGGGGTACAAGAAGCTCAAGGGCCCCGAGGACAACTGGGTGTGGTCGCCGCAGTGGGTGGTGGATATGCACCGTCCGGAATTCTGGGGTGAACTGGTGTTCGAGAAGAAGAAGGGCCCGGTACCTCCCGCCGATCCTGCGTGGGATGCCTATGTCTATCTGAGCAAGATCTGGTATGCACAGAACGACCACAAGACGGCACACGGTTCCTATGCCCGGTCGCTGGCAGAACTGAAAATGGATCCGGAAGGGTTCAACCCGCAATTCTCCGTGAGCGACAGCGGGTACATGATCACGGCGACCAGGAAGTCCGGCGGGCGGACCTACGAGATCTCGCTCGATGAGCGGTCGGGGATGCATCGCCGCGTGCGGTGATGATCGGATGCCGCGCGGTGGAGTTCGACCCGGAGAGTCCGTATATTGCATGACATCTCTCTTTCGTTGATCCATCCGGGAAGGCCGAAGCAGTGCGGATCCTCCATGTGTTGACTGTGCTCGCCATCGGAGCGGCACAGGGTGTTGCCCAGCCGGGAAAGACCTTGCCCGCCGACACGCTCGCGACCGTCGGGACGTCGGTGATCACGGCGAAGGATTTCCTCGAACGATTCGAGCTGATGCCCTGGCCGGGGAAAGACCGGCGGGCCGAACACGACAGCGCAAAAGTGAAGGCGCTCCGCTCCATGGTGGCGGAGCGTCTGCTGGCCCAGGAAGCGGCGGCACGCGGCGTCGGCAACGACAGCACGACGCTGCGTCAGATCGATGCGCTCGAACGCCTGATGGCCCGCGATGTGCTCTACCGTCGCGAGGTGACCGGCCGCATCCAGGTGTCCGACCGCGATCTGAGCGATGGCATGAAGCGGTACCCGCGCGAGGTGCGCGTGCTCTTCCTGCATTCTCCGGACGAAGGTGCGGCACGCAGCATGCGTCAACTTGTCCGCCGCCCCGGCGTGGTGGATTCCCTTCTGCAGACCCTTTCCCCTGAATTGCTCTACCGCGTCGATTCCATGAACGTGACGTTCGGGATCATTGACCGCGTTCTCGAAGACACCGTCTATGCCCTGTCCGCGAACCGTCGACTGTCGGGTGTCTTCCGCAGCGAGACGTTTGGATGGGGCGTGGTGGCGTACCTCGATTCCTGGCCCTTCGCCGATGCCCAGAAGAAATCCATCCCTGACCGGATCCATCAGGTCGAGAATATCGTGCGGGCGAGGAAGCAGTCCGACCGCGCCGGCACGTATATGGGCTCCATCCTTTCACCCCAGCGCGCCGAGGCCGATCCGGTGGTGTTCGAGCGTTTTGCCGCCGCACTGCACGGGGTGATACTGACGGATACTGCAGCGCGGGCAACACGCAACGGCTTCCGCTTCGGGGCGAACGACCTCGATGAGGTCGAACGGATCATGGGCGCTGACGTCCACCAGCCGCTCGTCCGCGTCTCCAGCGGCTCTTTTTCCGTGCGGGATGTGATCGATGCATTCAAGAGCCGGGAATTCCAGTTCGTCACGCTGCATCCGGAACTGTTCAGGAACCGGCTGAACGTGATGATCAAGGACGCGGTCGGGTCGGAACTCATGAGCCGCGAAGCATACAAACAGCGCCTGCAGAATTCCGATGCCGCGCAACACGATGTCCGCGTGTGGGCGGAGTACTGGACCGCGTCCGCCATGAAACGCGCGTTGCAGGATACCGTGACGGTGCAGGATGACGAGGTGGTCGCCTATTTCATCACCCATGCTGCGGTGCTCGGACGCATGTATGAGGTCAATGTGCGCGAGGTGCTTTCGGACAGTCTGCATGCCGCTCTCACCATCCTCGAACGCGCCCTGGGTGGAACGCCGCTTGCGGAGATGGCCCCGCAGTCGGGCCGCCGTGCATGGGCCGCGCGTGGGGGGGTCTCCGGGTTCTTCCGTGTGGACTCCATACCGGAACTGGGGATCACTGCACTGATCACGGATTCCGGCCGTGTGGGTGGCCCGGTCCGGGTTGACCATGGATACTCGGTCTTTGAAGTGCTGGGGAAACGCCGCGTCCCGGGAGATACCACCACCAACGTCCCGCCCGTCGATTCGTTGCTCTCGGCCGGCCGGCGGATGCTCCGGGGTGAACGCCAGATGCAGGTGGTCACCGATGCCGTGAGTGACCTCGCTCAGAAGGCCGGCACAAAGGTCTATGAGGAGAGGCTGCGTGCGCTCAAAGTGAACGAATCGAACATGGTCACGCGCCGCTATATCGGCTTCGGTGGCGTGATCACTGCTGTCCCGACCATTGCACCGCTCTGGGAATGGAAAGATCCCGGCCGGCCGAAGGACATTCCGTAGCCGCGGTTGCCGGAACCCATGCCTTCATGAACGGACCATCGCTCACATATGAGGGCCATGCCGGACCTGTCCGGCGTTGGGGCGAGGGTCCCTGTGCACGTTCCATGATCTTCATGGCCCTCTCCCTGCTCACCCTGTCCGCTCACGCCGGCGAGGTATCCCGGCGGACCGTTTCCATCCTCTTCACACACGATCTCCACTCGCAGATCCTGCCTCACGCCTCGATCGCCGATGATGGTACAGTGCGGGAGACCGGGGGCTTCGCCCGGCTCGCCACCGCGATCACACGCGAACGTTCCCGCCGCCCGTCTTCCACGATCGTTGTGGATGCAGGCGACTACAGCATGGGGACGTTGTTCCACACGCTGGTCATGGACCGTGCCGTGGAGCTGCGGATGCTCGGGCTCATGGGATACGATGCGGGGACGTTCGGGAACCATGATCTGGATTTCCGGTGGGATGGGGTCGTACGCTCGCTCCATGCGGCCAGGACATCCGGCGACCGCATCATCCCCCTGCTCGCTTCGAACATGAACGTTCCCGCAGGCGAGCCATCGCTGGATCCGCTCCGTGAAGAGCTCGCTGCGTACGGCGTCCGGGATCGTATGGTCCTGGAGCGCAACGGGCTCCGCATCGGGCTTTTTGCCCTGATGGGAAGCGATGCGGCCAGGGATTGCCCCTTTCTTGGCAGCGTCACATTCGACGACTGCGTCTCCTCAGCGGGGCGGATGGTCGCTCTCCTTCGTGAACAGGAGCACGTCGATCTTGTCGTGTGTCTGTCGCACAGCGGGACATCGCCGAACCGGTCCCGTTCCGAAGATGTGCGCCTCGCCGAGCAGGTCCCGGGGATCGACGTTATCGTGAGCGGGCATACGCACAGGACGTTCACCGAACCGCTCCGGATCGGAAGCACGGTCATCGTCTCGGCGGGGCCGAATTGCGCGAACCTTGGCGTTCTCGATCTCATCGTCGGGGCGGGAGGGGTCTCGGTCAGCGGATACAGGCTGGTCCCGCTGGACCCGTCCATTCCGGATGACCGCGCAGTTGCGGAGCGTGCCACCGGCTTTGTCACGGAGATCGATTCGGCCTATCTCCGCCGACACGGGCTGTCATTCCACCAGGTGATCGCACGGTCGCCATTCGCATTCGAGAGCGTCGCGTACGGGTATGCGCGCGGCGGTGAGTTGCGCCTCGGAGATCTTATCACGGATGCCTTTGCCTATGCTGTGCGGCGGGCTGAAGGACCGGATGCGCGTCCCGTCGATGTGGTGATCCAACCGCTGGGGATGATCCGGCACACCCTCGGCCCGGGGCCGATCACCGTTGATGATGCCTTCCGGGTTCTCTCGCTGGGGCGGGGGCCTGATGGTGAGGCGGGTTACCCGCTCGTCGCACCGTACGTCACGGGCGAAGACCTGCTGACGATCCTCGAGGTCGGACCCACCCTGGCCGCCGTGAAGGGTGATGTGCATTTACAGTACAGGGGGGTGCGCTTCGCCGTCAATCCCCATCGTCTTCCACTCAACCGTGTGACCCGCGCCGAGCTTGTGGATGACAACGGACGTGTGCGGGAGATCCATCCTGACAGTCTGTACCGCGTGTGCGTGAACTACTACACGGCGTTCATGATCGAGATGCTGGGTGACCTGAGCTATGGCGTGGTCCGGGTGCAGCCGCGCAATGCTGATGGGACACCGGTGGCGATGCATGAGACCGTGATGATCGATGGGGACGTGGCCACACCGGGCGTACAGGAAGTGAAAGAGTGGATCGCGCTGGTGTCATATCTCCGATCGTTCCCCCCGGGAGGTGCCGGGGGCATCCCTGAGGTTCCTGCTGCGTATCGCACGCTTCGCGGATGGTACGCCTGGGAACCCTCATGGAACCCGCTCATGATCATGCGCGGGCCGAATAGCTTCGCTCTCAGGGCAGCCGGCGGTGTCATCGTGCTGGTGGGGATCGTCGTGCTCATCACACTCGTGGTCCGGCCGGGAAGACGCCGGCCACCATCTTCGTCAGCGAAAGGGTAACCCAATGAACCGAACCATCCTGTTCCACGCACGCGACATGGAGTCCGTTGCCGCTGAAGTGCGGGCGCTGCTCCCGGCATGGGACGAAGGGAAGATCGATTGGGAGACGTTTCCCGATGGTATGCCGAACATCTTCATCCATGAGGCGCGATCGCTGGAGAATGCCCGCGTCGCGTTCATCGCTTCCATAGGAAATGCAGACGAGCTTTTCCGGCAGATCGCCCTGCTCTATGCGCTTGCGTCGTATCCCATCGAATGCCTCCGTGTGCTCATTCCGTATTTCCCGGCGGGGATGATGGATCGGGCCGATGCGTTCGGCCAGGTGGTCACCTCGAAAGCGATGGCGAGGATCATTTCCGCCATTCCGCCGGCGACCCGCACGGATATCACCATCCTCGATATCCATGCGTTGCAGGAACAGTACTACTTCGGCGATGCGGTGCGCGTCCGCCTGCATTCGGCCCTGCCGATGTTCCGTGATACGGTCCTGCGGCGGGAGGGGAGTGCACCGGTGACGGTGGCGTTCCCCGACGATGGCTCCCGGAAGCGCTTCGCGCACGACCTGGAAGCATTTGACCCGATCGTCTGCGTGAAGGTGCGCGAAGGGGACAAGAGGATCATCAGGATCAAGGAAGGGGATCCGCGCGGGAAGAACGTGTGCATCGTGGATGATCTGGTGATGAGCGGAGAGACGATGCTGGAATGCGCGCGGGTGATCCGCGAGGCAGGGGCCACGGACGTGTCGGCCTATGTCACGCACGCCATCTTTCCCGATGAGTCGTGGCGGCGGTTCGAGGGTGGACCCATCTCACGCTTTTACGTCACGGATTCCTGTCCGACCCGCATCGCGGCGCTCCGAGGGCGGGCGCCGTTCGAAGTACTGTCGCTTGCACGCGTGCTGGCGGCGGACCTGGCGTGAGGGGGGCTGGCGGGTTGAGCGGCGAGAATTCCCCTTGAATCTCGCGCCGCACTGTGGTATCATCCGGTAGAGATGTTTCGGCTCGGTTCTTCCTCCCCCCTCTCCGGCCCCTGAAAGGTCCCGTATGGCCAGACTCATCATCCTTGGCGGCGGCATTGCAGGTCAAACCGCGGCCCTCCATGCCCGGCGCAAGCTCGGTTCCGCGCACACCGTGCTCGTTGTCACACCCAACAGCAAATGGAACTGGATCCCCTCGAATATCTGGGTCGGGGTCGGACTGATGACCCCGGACCAGGTCACGTTCCCGCTCGAGCCTGTCTATCGAAAGGCGGGGATCGAATTCCATCAGGCGAAAGCCGTCTGCATCCACCCTGAAGGAAATGCAGCGAGCAGCACGCCGTACGTGACGGTGGAATACACCGATCCCGGACGGAAGGGGCAGCAGGCGGACCTTGCCTATGACTATCTGATCAATGCAACAGGCCCGAAGCTCAATTTCGGGGCAACGAAGGGGCTTGGCCCGGAACAGAACAGCCACTCGGTGTGTACCCACGATCACGCGTCGAAGACCTCGGCTGCTCTGGATGAGCTCATCGCACGGATGCGCAAGGGGGAGAAGAAGACCCTGCTGATCGGCACCGGCCACGGCACGTGTACCTGTCAGGGCGCGGCATTCGAGTATATCTTCAATGTTGAATTCATGCTCCGGCAGCACGGGGTCCGCGATAAGGCCCGCGTGATCTGGATCTCCAACGAGATGGAACTCGGAGATTTCGGGATCGGAGGTATGTTCCTGCATCGTGGCGGGTATGTGACCCACAGCAGGGTGTTCACGGAGTCGCTCTATACAGAACGCGGCATTGAATGGATCACGCAGGCGCATGTCCAGGAGGTGACGGACCGGGGGATCCGATATGAGCTTCTTGATGGGTCCGAGCACGAGCTTGCATCGGATTTCTCGATGCTTCTCCCGCCATTCGCGGGCGTCGGTCTTTCCGCCATGGACCGCCAGGGTGCGGACATCACCTCGACCCTCTTCGCGCCGAGCGGCTTCATGATGGTGGATGGGGACTATACGAAGAAGCCGTACGAAGAATGGAAACCGTCGGATTGGCCGCAGACATATCAGTCGCCGAGGTACGGGAATGTCTTCGCGGCAGGCATCGCCTTTGCACCGCCACATGCGATATCAAAACCCATGATCAGCGCGAAGGGTGTACCCATATTTCCTGCGCCGCCACGGACGGGCATGCCATCGGGTGTGATGGCGCGCCAGGTGGCCTACAATATCGTGGATATGATCAAGGGGAAGGCGGAAGGTCCGACGCGGAGGGCGTCGCTCGCGCATATGGGGGCCGCCTGCATCGCTTCGGCCGGGGCGAATCTGTTCAGCGGTACAGCGGTGTCCATGACGATGTATCCCATCATCCCCGATTTCGAACGGTATCCCGATACGGGGAGGGATCTGCGGTATACGACAGGCGAGATCGGTCTCGCGGGTCACTGGATCAAACACCTGTTGCATCACGCGTTCATCTACAAAGCCAAGGCAAAACCGTTCTGGACCATCATTCCCGAATGACATCTGAGCCGACCATGACAACCCGAACACCGTTTGGCCAATCCTATTATCCGCCTGTGCCAACACGGATGACCCGTTACTTCCGCACGAATCTCCTCTGGCAATTCGTGCGGTTCGTGATCATCAACGCAAAGATCCTGCGGATGGTGCGTAAGCACTGACCGGCCACGGCCCACGTGGCGCGGCCCGCCGCTACGTCGGTGTGTACGTCCTGACCGCCTCGAACATCGCCACCAGGTTCTCCGGCGGCACATCGGCCAGTGCGTTGTGCACCTGCTGGAACACGAATCCGCCGTTATGATGCAACGCTGCGATCTGCTCCGCCACATGGCTCTTCACCTGTGCCGGTGTCCCACGGCTCAACACTTCACGCGTATCGCACCCGCCACCCCAGAATGTCAGACGTGACCCGAAGTCAGCCTTCAGTCCGTGTGCTTCCATCCCCCGGCAGGTCACCTGCACGGGATTGATCGCGTCGAGCCCGGCCTCGATCATATCGGGCAGCAGTTCCCGCACGCCGCCGCAACAATGCAGCATGACCTTCACGTGCGCGAGTTCCTTTGCGCGGTTCCACAGGATCGCATGGCGCGGCTTGAAGAATTCGCGGTACATGGCGGGCGACATCTGCGGGCCGGTCTGCATGCCGAGGTCATCGCCGAACACGATGACATCGATGAAGGGACCGACCCGGCGCAGATAGGCCTCGAGGTTCTTCAGGTGGTACGCCACAACATGATCCAGGAAGTCGTGCGCCTTCTCCGGTTCACCTGCAAGCATCATGAAGAAGGTGTCGTTCCGGTATAGGAACTGGCCTACCTCGAGGAGGTTGCCGCCGAAGAGGCCGAGGATGGCGCGGTCCGTGGACTCCCTCAGCCGGCGCGCGCCTTCGATAAGCAGGCGCTCGCCGTCGGGCCCATCCACCAGCGGGCCGGGAGGAGAGGCGAAGCCGGTCCACATGGACTCCGTGAAGGCAGTTCCGAGGTCATCGAAATTCTCCTCCCCCTCCATGAAGACGTAGTACGTTTGCTCGAAGTACAGAGCGCCATCGGGCATCTGAGCGAGGATGCGTCCCGAGGGTGACCGCAGGACCCACCGTGCTCCGTCCCGTTCGGGTGTGATCCAGATGGGGATCTGGCATGGTGTGCCATCGGGGAGGACCCAATCGTGCCAGTGCTTGTCCTCGAGCGCGAATCCGCGTCCCAGCTCGATGGTGTCCACGCCGAACAGGTCGAGGACGTCATTGTCCACGACAGCCATCTGCTGGATGATGTCGTAGACCCGGAGCGGGCGTGGAGGCAGGCCGAGATGCTTCCTCAGCCTCGCATACGCGATCGCATGGATGCCGGAGGACCGGTGCCCCGAGAGGTCAAGGGGCACACGGTCCGGCGTACGGTGGTCCAATGCAGCAAGGACGCGCTCGCGCGATGTCATTTCTTGCGTTCCTTGAGGACACGTTTCTCGAACGTGGGCTGGTTGCCGGCCATGTTCAGGAAGACATCCAGGGGAACGACCTCGAACTCCGGTCCGAGCTGGTCGAGGATGCTCTTCACCCGTTTCACATCGCTGTACTCGCGCACGTGGACGAGCAGGAAATAGGGGCGGCGGGTATTCAGCGTGGCCAGTTCTTTGAGATCGTTAACAGCATCCGCTTCCGGTTTGTGCGGGCCAAGATAATAGTCGAACGACATGAACGGACGGCCGTTCTTGATCGTATGTGTGTACCCCTCCGTAGCCGTTCACGAAGCCGATCGCCTCCGGCATGCCGTCGTAGTACATGTCGATGACGCTCTGGGGAAGATCCGTGTTGCCTTCGGTCTCGTCGCCTTCGGACCAGTCCATGGTTTCGAACACGCGGAGGTCGAGGACCTTCATCTGTTCGCGAGCCATGGCGATGAGCTTCTTCAGGTATTCGGGCGGCACCGCCTTCGGATACAGATAGCCCGGCCCGGAGAGGCAGCCGATCAGGTAGTCGTTCGGGGTTGCGGTGGCGTAGAAGTACTCGGCCATGCCGGGTGCCATCCAGGTATAGTTCATCAGGCATTCCCATGCATAGGGAATATCACCCCGGCCAGGTTTGAGCCAGGCACCCAGGCCCATCCCGTCGGTCTGGAGGCACGTGACGTATACCTTCTCCTTCGGCTGGATCTTCTCGCCGGGTTTCACGTGGTGGTTGTTCTTAAAGACGAACCCCGGCGATGTCGGGATCTGTGCGCTGTAACTGAGGTTCGGCAGGGAGTTGAGCCCTTCCACCCTGTGGCCGAAGCTCGACGTGAGAGCGACATGTTCTTCTTCAAGGTCTTTCTTGTACGAATGCCATCCCATGACCATCGACATCGGCTTCATTTCCGAGAGCATCCTGCGTGCGAGCGCGTACTCCGCAGTGTCGGTCTTCCGGGTGGAGAGGTCGTTGAAGAACACGCGCTGTTTGATCCCCCAATCGGCGACCGCGGGTTTCATCATGGTGCCGTGCTCGCCACCCAGCCAGATGATGTATTCGCGGCTGCACCGGGCCCAGTATTTGTCATAGGCCCACTGGTAGATCTGAATGTCCGACTGACCCGTGAACTTCCCGCGGAAGTCCTCGACAGGCTTCAGGCCTGCGGCTTCGACGAGCGGGATCTCATCCTTGCTCACGACAACGGCCTGCTCGAGGCCTGCAACAGTGAATGCCACGATCAGTGACGTACGGACCTCCTTGTCCCAGACGACGTAGCCTTTTGCGAATTTTCCGAGTGCCTTCAGGGCATCCGCGCCGGCCCGGAGTTCCGTGAACGTGTAGAAGCGCTTGTCCTTGTAGAAATCAAAGACCGAATTCACATACGTGAAGGGCCAGTCTGTCGGATAGAGGAGATAGACATTGGGTGCGGTGATATTGGCAAGCCCCTGGAGGGAGATCATCATCGCATTGTACGCAAGATCGCCCGGGATCGTGAAATCGTCCTTCAGTCGGATCACATATCCGTGCCGCGTGCCTGCCTTTTTGAACGTATACTTCATCGGCGGGCCGGTCTTCCTCGTGGAGCGGATGATCGAGTACTCGAGCATGTCCTTCTCCTTCGTCAGGGCATACCGGTGTTCGATGGTCACCGGTTTCGGTCCCTGGGAACCCTCGTGCTGGAGTTTCTCGGTGACGATCAACGTTCTCCCTCCGTCCTCGTAGCGAGCCGCCATCTGTCGGGTGCCGCCTTCGGGCCGGCGCATGCCCATGTACACATTGGGTGGATTCACCCAGCCGGGTACAGGGAGCGTCACTTCTTTGGCCCCGGGGATCAGGGTGACGGAGTCGCGGTGGACCTGGCGTGCGCGCCAGACCTGCACAATGGTAACAGGCTGGCCTGCGGTGCGGAGGGTCAGGGCAAACGAACGGAAATGGTCCATGTCCTGACTGTGTGCCGGGATCAGTTCCCATGACCCGTCCAGCGATGGCCCCGTCTGGGCATGGAGCATGAGCGGGAGAAGGAGTACGAGAGCAACGGACGCAATGATGCGAAGGAACGCTTTCATGGATCGTGGTCCTGAGTGGGAAGAGATGAAGGAAAGGAACAGACCGGAGAACGCACAGAGCGGTCTCATGCCGGGTCAGTGATGCAGCGTACTCTTTGCTCCGGCGTTCTCCGATGGGACAGCGCAGGTCAGCGGAGCAGGAGCATCTTCACTGATGCTATTCCTGTGGCCGACGTGACCCTGCAGATGAATGTGCCGCTTGTGAGGGCGCGTCCGGCATCGTCCCTGCCGTCCCACGCCGCCTGATACCGTCCGGATTCCTGGAGCGCATTCACCAGCGTGCGCACCTTCTGTCCGAGGAGCGTATAGATCTCCACCGTCACCGGCGACCGTTCGGCAACGCCGTACCGGATCAGGGTCTCGGGGTTGAACGGATTCGGATAGTTCTGGACGAGCGTCGGATCGATCGGGACCTCGACGTCGTTGAGGCCGGTGACCGTTGCGGTCACGCTGACGACCGGCGAATACCACACCGTGCCGTTCAGGTCCTGTTGCTTCAGCCGGTAGTCGTACGTGCCGGGAGCCGGAATGGTCCGGTCGATGAACGCGTACGTCCGCGGTTCGGTCGTCGTTCCTGCTCCGGCGAAGAACGCGTCCTTCACCGCAACAAAATCGCCGGCGCCTGCCGGACGGCGTTCTACAGTGAAGCCGTAGTTGTTGATCTCGCTGAGTGTCCGCCAGGTCAGCGATACCCCCACCGCGTCGGTCAGCGGCATTCCGGTAAATGACGAGAGCGTGATGGGCAGGGGCTGCTCGTCAGGCGGGATGAAATCCCCCGCGGCGGTATAGGCCACTTCATACGACGGTTGGGCACCCGGGCTGTTCAGCCGGTACAGATAGGGTGAGGCCCACGCAAGCTGGGCAGGTTCCGAGGTGCTCAGGATCTCGAACCGGATGGCGCCGATCTTCTTCAGTGATCCCGCAGGTACAAGCATCCCGCTGTAATCTGCGCCGCCGATGAAGTGTGTGTGGAGTTCCACGACGCCGCCATCATGCAGCGTGAGCGTCATATTCTGATAGTCCTGGTCTGTTTGCTGGTCCCATGGCCCGTCCTCCGCAAGGAGTTTGGTCGGGCAGCCAATGGCAAACGTATTGTAGGCGATCTTGAACCCTGCAGTGCCCAGAACGAATTCAGGGGCCGCATTGCCGATCCAAAAGGTCAGCGTCAGGGTATTGCTGCTGGTGGCCTGCGTCACGCTCACCTGGTAGCCGGGGGCTGCGACGGAGATCTGGCACGCGATGAGAATCAGCAGGGCCAACGCGTACACACTGTGGCGATATGACATACGGGATCCTCCTGTGGTGTGAGGAAGTAGTGAGCGTCGTGCGAACGACGATGAATCGCGGGGGGGGTGGTAGGGAACCCCCGCTGTTTACGATCACACTAATATCCCACCGATGGCGGCAAAAGTCAAGCTGACCTGGTTTGGTAAAGGAACAGGCCTTCTCTCAATTCCGTTGGCCGAGAAGGAGTAAGCCCTGGCCGGGTGGCACGGTCAATGGCGCCCCGGGGTCGAAGGTGCCGGCCGCCTGGAATCCTTCAATCCGGGGCGCGATCAGCACTTCGGGGAGAGTGCTTCCTGCGCGAGCACGGACATGTACCGTGGTCACTGCAGGTGCCCAGCTCGCAAGAGCGATCATCATGTGGCCGTTGCGTTCATATACCGACGCCCGGACATCAGGGTTATCCGTCGTTACCGGGCACTCCGGGTCCCACCACCCCGTGAACGTTGCATCGGCGATCCCGAAGGAGTCCATGGCTTTCCACAGGGGCCGCGGATCCCCGCTCCACGGCCAGCGCTGGGTCATGCCGAACAGCATGCCGCGCCACGGATTGCCGCCCTCCTGCAACATCTCACTCATCAGGCCGAATGGTATCCCGGACATCTCGACCAGCCAGTAGTCCGGCGGGTTGGAGGCATCGAACATCTCGCCATGCCACAACCGGTCGTAGTACGGATAGTGTTCCATGAAGACGATGGAACAGTTCGCGTAGCCCGCCATGGCGTTGAAATGGTTCCACGAATGCATGTCGATGCGCCGGCCCGGATCGCCGTCCTCATCCAGGATGCGCCGCGCGCGGCGCATGGAGACGCGGTCCAGCGCCGTGTCATCGACGTACAGGCCGTCGATCCTCGCCGATCGGACGAGGTACCGGAGCCCTTCAAGATAGAAGTTGTTCCAGCGCGAATCGGGCGTTGTGATCACGGCAAGATCGAGTTTTCCTCCGTAACGGGGAAACGTGATCGTCTCCTTCCATGCCGGGATGATCCCCAGACCGACATGCTGCCGGAGCCAGGGATGAGGCCCCCGGGATTGATGATCGTCCACGGGATGCCAGGGCGGCGCGGCATCATGATCTCGCCATTCAGGCTGTAGAGGGCGAAGAACTCGGGGAGGTTCTGTGTGAGTTCCCGCGTCGTATAGTAGATCTTGACACGCACGCTTTCAGCGTGCGCACGGCTGATGTAGTCCCGCAGTACGCCGAGCGACGCGTCGCTGTACGGGTAGTTGATGAACGGATTCGCCTCTTTGTTGTGGTGGATGTTCATCACTGTGACGCCGTTGGCACGGAGCCACGCCGGGTCTTCCATGCCCGTGCCCTGATTCGGGTGGTAGTACCTGTCCGTGAAATGTGTATGGGGGTCGATCGGTTTGAACGGCGTGAAGTACCAGTCGGCATCGAAATGGAGTGTGTCTCCCACCCCCAGCGTGCGCGGGCCGGTGTAGGCCGTGTACACCACCGCATCCGGCTGTGTGGTCACCCTGACCCCGCCGGTGCCCCACGACCGTGGGAGGAGCAGGGGCTTGTAGTCGTAGTAGAGGTTGATCAGCGGACGTTCATAGTGTTCATCCTTGAGGCGTACCATCGCGCCGCACTGCACATCGCCGAGCCAGAGTGCGTCCTGATGCTTCGTTATATCCCAGCGCCAGTCGATGGTCTGCGGGCGGCGCCGCCCGGTCAGGCCGAGCCCCATCGCATACCGCGGTACTTCTCCTTTCCACGGAATGCTCAGCCGGATATCCTGGAGGGTGACCGCCTCGCCGGCCCGCAGCCCCATGCGCAATGAAAGAAAGCCGTCATACTCCAGTGTTCCATCCACGATGAGCGACAGAGAACCCGACGTGCTCACCACGTGCCAGGAAACCGCCGCGGGCGTTGTCCGCGTGAACGTGAATGATCCGGGATCCCAGAGTGTGTCCGCAACGCCGCTGCATGTGAATGCCGGCGGTGCGGCGAAGGCTGTACGTGCTTTCGACAGGATCGCGGTGTTGCTCCCGGAGAAGAATGATGCATACTGCTCAGGTATGCCATTGGGCCCGAGAGTGATCCGGCGGCCGAGAATATCGAGTGTCCGGGTTGCGGTGTTCACCACGATCGGCGTGAAGGGGCGTGTCACGGAAGAATCGCCCTGCGCAATCCGAGAGTCGAGCCACTGTAACCGGGCAAGGCGCCAGGCATCCCGTGTGCCGCCTTCGGCGAGCGCTTCTCCACGTACATCGAGCCGGACCGAGAATGGTACGGTGCTCTCTCCGGCCCTGACGCTCCAGGTTCCCGTGTAGGTTCCGGCCTTCTGTTCCGGGGGGATGGTGACCCCGATCCACAGCGGGACGACATGGCGGGCGGGGATGAGCATTTGTTTCTGGAATGGCAGTCCGTCCTTCGTGATGCCGCCGAGAGAGGCAACGCAAGGCGCTCCTCTCTATTATAGTGCCGTCCGCAGAGCGTAACGGGCCGAAGGTGACCGTGCAGCCGTGGAGGTCAACGCTGTCTGCCACCAGTGCGATCTGGAATGTAGAGAACTCGCCGGGATGCGCGCTTCCTGTGAACATGCCGTGGTGTTGGGTGCCGTTCACGAACCAATGCGCCGGGACGATGTTGTTGCGCACGGCTAATCGCCGGTGTTCGCCGAACAGCCAGAACGGGGCAGGCGTGCCCGCCTTGAATGTGCCGAGCACTCCGGCTGAAACCCGGCTCTCCATCATCGACAGGACCGTTTCTTCCGCGAGTGTATCGATCGCGGGATCAGGCATGTGTTGCGCGAACGATGAGGGAGCAGACACGATCGAGAGCAAGAGCGAGGCACACAGCGCACCTGCGCTCATCGCGCGGGTTGGACTGTCGGGCCGGCGCCGGAACATCAGGCGGAACGCCCCCGGTGCATTGCGGTGGGGCCAGGGAATCAAGCGGAGTGGGGTCATGGCCGGCATGTGTGAGCTCCTGCGAATGGAGATGGGGACGTGAGCGGCGCGTGGTCATGCATGTGGAATGTACAGACCTGAGGGGGCGGATGCAACATGTGATGAGCACCGGCGATCGCACGTGCCATCGGAAAGCAGGCCGTGGCCATGTACTATCAGTGATGGGGCGGACGTGCAGGCGCCTCAAAGGGATGTGCTTCACCACCGATCGTCCATATGAGGTGTGGAATGCGGACCAATGTCGTGATCCTTCTCGTCTGTCTCACTGTTCCTGCGACCGCCCAGGTGCGTATCAGCCAGATCTACGGAGGGGGTGGAAACAGCGGTTCGGTGTGGACGCACGACTTCATTGAACTCGTGAATACAGGCGCGGGAGCCGTCGACCTTTCCGGGTGGAGCCTCCGGTATGCATCGGGGGCCGGAACGACCTGGCAGATGACGCCACTCGCCGGGAGTATCCCCGCGAAGCACTATTTTCTCGTTCAGGAAGGCGCGGGAGGTGCGGGGACGACGCCGTTGCCTACGCCGGATGTGGTGGGCACGATCGCGATGAGCGCTTCGGCGGGAAAGGTCGTGCTCATGTCAACGCAGGCACCGGTCTCCGGGAGTTGTCCGACAGGAAGCGATGTCGTGGATCTGGTAGGATACGGGACGTCGGCGACGTGCTTTGAGGGGGACTCCGCCGCGCCTGCGGCGGGGACGAAGACGGCACTCCTGCGCAGAGGGGGTGGCATGATCGATGCGAACAACAACGGCGCGGATTTCGAGACGGGGTCGCCGGTACCGCGGACCTCCGCGTCCACGCTTCTGGGCGTCAGGCCCGTCGGGTCGGGCCTGGCGCTTCCCGCTGAGGCACGGATCGAATGCTATCCATCGCCGTTCAATAGCACTGCGCGCGTCCGTCTGACCCTTCCCCGTGCCGGCACCTACACCCTTGTTCTGATGAACGTGCTGGGGGAGGAGGTACAGGTGCTTGCCCGTGGCCATCAGCGTGCCGGCACGACCGGGCTCATCCTGCATGCAGGCTCATCGCCGTCGGGGGTCTATTTCTGCGTCCTCCAGGGAGAGGGGATCCGGGTCGTGGAACGCATTCTTCTCCTGCGGTGAGCGGCATCCGGACCGGGTTTTTCTGTCGTTTGTCGGTGGTTTTTGCTAGATTGGGGCAAGACACCATTCTTCACAGCACAGGGCCCCCCATGATCCGCAGATCCATCTCCACTCTCGTGCTTCTTCTTGTCTGTTCCGCTCCCGTGTTGTCACAAACGGACCTCCAGGGTGCGAAGGACCATCCGCTCCTCACCCGCATGCCGGGATACTATATCGAAGGGTACGAAGTAAAGGACTTCGATAGTTATGTCTCTCCGTACCTTCCGGAGTCGGAAGCTACCTGGGAGGGCAAGACCACCCGCATCAGCTACAAGATCAAGGATGGGGCGAGCCAGGCGAGCATGACGCAGATCGAGCGCAACTACGAAGTTGCGTTGACGAAGATCGGAGGAAAGAAGCTGTATACGGATGGCCGTGTCTACGGCGGAAAGATCGTCAAAGGGGGTGCGACGTGCTATGTGCACGTGGAGCCGGTCAACGAGGGATCGCAATACAGTGTTGTGATCGTCGAGATCGGGGCGATGAAACAGGACGTGCAGGCCGATGCCGCGGCGATGGGGGCCAGCATTGCCACGGATGGAAGGGTCGCGGTGTATGGCATCTACTTCGATACCGGGAAGTCGGTGCTCAAGCCGGAGTCGGCCCCGACGCTGGAAGAGATCGGCAAGCTGTTGAAGCAGAACACCAGGCTGAAGCTCCATGTGGTCGGGCATACGGACAACCAGGGAAATCCTGACGCAAATGTGAAGCTCTCCGCGGAACGTGCTGATGCCGTCGTCCGCGCTCTCCAGGGGCAGGGGGTGGCTGCAACCCGGCTGAAAGCGGCGGGCGTCGGACAGTACTGTCCGGCCGCGACGAACCGCACGGAAGAAGGCAGGGGGAAGAACCGCCGCGTGGAGCTGGTGGAGCAGTGACCGCCAGAGGTGTGCGGGGATAGAGCGGGATCTCTGCGGAGAGCGCAGTGGAAAGGGATCGAAGGCCGGCTATGCCGGCCTTCGGTGTGTGAGGGGGAACTCCAGGATGAACCCTGTCCCATTCGAACGGTCGAGGGTCACCGTCCCGTCCAATTGTTCTGTCAACCCGAGAATGAGTGTGATCCCCATCGAACGAATATCGGCGAGTTCCTTGTCGGGTGGGAATCCGATACCGTCATCCCGAACCACCAGGCGCACCATCGATTCTCCCACGGCATGCAATGCCACGGTGATCGATCCCCGTCGGGCATCCGGGAACGCATGTTTCAGTGCGTTCGAGAGGAGCTCACTCACGATCAGGCCGCACGGAATTGCGGAATCGATCGCGAAGTGGATGTCTTCAGCATCGATCCTCAATGCGATGTCCGTGCGACCGTAGGAGAAGAGCAGGTCCTTGCCGACCGCGGGGAGATAGTCGCGGAAGTTGATACCCGAGAAGTCGCCGGACTGATACAACCGCTCATGGACGAGCGCCATCGACCGGACGCGTGTCTGGCTTTCCTGGAATACTGTTTGTGTGTGCGGGTCCGTGGATTCCGCGGCCTGCATATGCAAGAGGCTTGAGATCACCTGAAGGTTGTTCTTCACGCGGTGATGGACCTCGCGGAGCAGAGCCTCTTTCTCGCGCAACGAGCTCCGCAATTGAAGTTCTGCCTGGTGGCGCTCCGTCACGTCACGTGCGATGACGAGGAGGAAGTGCTGGCCCTGCAATCCCACGGCATTGATCGTGAACTCCAGAACGGCATCGGTGCCGTCGGCCATTTCCCGGTGGAGGGTGATCGCGTGTGTGCTGTCCTCAGCCGGAGCATCCTTCGCGAGGAGAGCGGCGAGCAGCGCGCGTTGTGCTGGCGGAAAATGGTCGGGAAAGTTCGAATGCAGGAGATCGTCCATCCCGCGGCCGAAGAATCCCGCCCCGACCCTGTTCGCGTCGAGGATGTTCCCGCTTGCACCATCGATCAGGTAGAGCCCTTCGCGCGTATGATCAAAGAGCATGCGGAACCGTTCCAACCTCAGGAGTTGGGTCTGAAGTTGAGGGAAATAACTCTTGCGGAATGACCGCTCTCCCAGTCCGATGATGCGGTCGCGGAGGGCCGAGCGCTCCTCATCGCCGTCATCGGGCGTCTGCATAGATGACCTCCAGATCACGTTTCGCGGCCCGCCGCGGATTGGTCACGAGGCAGGGATCCCGCACCGCTTTCTCTGCGAGCACCGGGATGTCGCCGCTCTTCAGTCCACGGTCGGCGAGTGAACCCCCGATCCGTGCCGTTGTCCGCATCATGTTGATGCGTGTCCGGATCGCCGTCCGTATCGACGATGATTCCGTGAGGCCGGGCGGGATCCCGAGCGCCGTGGCGATCGCGGTATACCGTTCAGGCGAGGCATCGAAATTGTACGCGACGACATGTTCGAGCAGGAGGGCATTGCACTCGCCATGGGGCAGGTCGAGATAGCCGCCCAGGCTGTGGGCCATAGCGTGGACTGCACCAAGGCTGGCATTGGAGAACGCGAGGCCTGCTTCGAGACTGCCGAGCATCATTCCGGCACGGGCTTCGAGATCGCCCGGTTGTTCTATTGCGGTCTGAAGGTGTCGGGTGATCAGGCGGATGGCCTCGAGGGCGTGGAGGTCGTACAGGGGCGAATGTGCCTCGGAGACATATGCTTCGATCGCATGGACGAGGGCGTCCATGCCGGTGCACGCCGTCAGATAGGGATCCATGGTGACGGTCGTTGCAGGATCCACCAGAGCAACGTCCGGGACGACCGTCTTGCTGATGATGGCGAACTTCAGGCGCTCCTGCATATCCGCAATGATCGCGAACTGCGAGACATCTGCGGAAGTTCCTGCGGTGGTGGGGATGGCGATGAGCGGTGGTCCTGGCTCCGCAACATTGTCAACCCCTTCGAACGTGCGGACCGCCTGGCGATTCGTGCTGACGATCCCCAGTGCCTTGGCGCAGTCGATGACGCTGCCCCCGCCAACGGCCACGATGACGTCGCACCCTTCCGTGAGGAATACCTCTGCCCCGTTCATGACCTCTTCCACGCGGGGGTTGGGTGAGATCTGATCGAAGACCGCGTAGGGGATACCGTGTGCGGCGAGGCTTGCGGTGACCTTGCTGAGCCATCCGGCGGCGGTCACGCCGGGATCGGTAGCGACGAGGGCTTTGCGGATATGAAGATTGCTGGCGTATTGTCCCGCCAGTTCGAGCGCTCCGTTGCCAAAGATGAATTCGGGTGCTACGAATTTCCGTAGCGCAACAGTCATCGAGCTGACCACGTGTGCCTCTTCGAAGTGCGTTCTCGTGGACTGCCCCCCTCTGGTGAGCAACTTACGGAACCGTTGTGGGAAAAGCAAAGAAGGGGCCGGACAGTGGTTGCGGTGGCATCATGTGAGGCCTGGTGGCCCTGGAGAGGTCTGTGACCGGTTTCTGCGTGCCAGGGCTTGGTTTCATCGATCTGTTTGGCTACCTTAGGCAGAATCATCGGGGTGGCGGTCGTGTGCCATGGGTGAAACCATGCCGCCCCCCGGTTCACCTTCCGCTGTATCACGCCAGACGAAGTACCGCGAGTCCATGGAACATTGTCAATGAAAAGACTGAGTGCATCGGCACATGCAAAACTGAAGAAGGGCGGCGTGTGGATCCCGAGTCCACTCGCGCTGGATGGCGACAAGCGCCCCGCGGAGCAATGGCAACGGTTGTTGACGTTGTACTACATCAGGGCCGGCGCACGCGCTGTTGTTCCCGGAGCGCACACGGGCGAGTTCTCCGGCGGCAACCTGGAGATCTATCGGAACTGGCTGCGCCTGATCAAAGAGATGGTGCAGGAGTACGGATCGAAGGATATGTTCCTGATGTCCGCGGTGAGCGGCCCGCAGTACATGCAGCAGGCCGAACTTGCAGCCGCTGCCGGGTACGATATCGTGATGCTCGCGCCGACGGCGTTCACGAACTGTTCCGACGACGAGGTCGTCCGGATCTTCCGGGATGTTGCGGGCATCATCCCGGTGTTCGGATTCGAACTGCAGAAGCTTGTTCCGGGGAGCCGGGAATTCAATGCGTCCCTCTGGGAACGGATCTTCGCGATCGTGTATGGCGCGAAGGCGGCGCCCTTCAATACCTATCGTGCGCAGGTGATGCTCGAGGCCGCCGCGCACAGTGCGCGCAGCAAGGACCTCGTCATGGTGACGGGGAACGACGACAGGATCGTTGCGGACCTCGGCGGATGTTTTCCGTTCAAGGTCGGGCGCCGGACAGTGACGATGCACTATGCGGGTGGACTGCTCGGGCATTTTGCCACCGACACGCATGCTGCCGTGCGCTGGGCGGGTGCCGTGCTCGCAGGGAAACAAGGCAAGCGCTGGAGGCTGGCGGTCAGCGAGAAGGAACTGGCCCACATCGTGAACATGTGCAACGGGGCGCTGTTCGATGCACGGATGGACTTCGCCAACTCCGTGTGGGGTGTGAAATACCGGCTGACGTCCCTGGGGTTGTTACCCGGCCCGCACTGCTTCCATGAGAACGGCCGGAGCGGCCTCGCGGAAGAGATCGACCGCGCCTACGGGTACCATCCCGTGATCAGTGATCGGGCATTCGTGTCGGAAACCCTTGCATCCATGAAAAGAGAGGTAGGACTCCATCCGTGACCCTTGCGCAGATCACCTCCAACGCGCAGTTGCGCGAGTTCATGACCACGCCGACGCCCGGCGTCATCGATTGTGTCAGGAACATTCCGGGCGACCTCCTCATCCTGGGAGGGAGCGGCAAGATGGGGCCGGAGCTGACGGAGATGATCGTCCGTGCTGATGCGATCGCCGGCACTTCACGGAAGATCACGGTCGCTTCCACGTTCAGCAATCCCCGCGAACGGACCGCCGAACTCTTCGCGGAACTCGGCGTGACGGTGATGAAGGGCGAGCTCACGGACCCGGCATTCCTCGGCACGCTCCCCGTGATGCCGAATGTGATCTATATGCCCGGATTCAAGTTCGGCTCGTCCGACAATTGGGAGAAAGCGGTGCATGTGAACTGCATTCTCCCGTACCTGGTTGGCGAGCGGTATCCTGCATCGCGGATCGTCGTCTTTTCCTCCGCGAATCCCTATGCATTCACAACGTTCGCTTCGGGAGGTTCCCGTGAGGGGGATCCGCTCGATCCGAAGGGTATCTATGGGTGGAGCATTGTTGCGCGGGAGAATGCCTTCGCGATCACCGCGCGGCGCCACCCGGAACAACGCGCATGTTACTACCGGCTTGCGTACGCACAGCACCTGGCCTATGGCGTGGTGGTGGATCTGGTGCGGTCCATCCTTGAAGGGAAAGAGATCTCGCTCTCGATCCCGTATGTGAACCTGCTGTCGCAGCGCGATGCCAACGACCGCGCCATCCGCGCGCTGGAGATCTGCGAGAACCCTCCGTCGATGCTGAATGTCTCCGGGCGCCCCTATGCGGTGCGCGAGATCGCATCCCGCCTTGGCGCAATGCTCGGAAAAGAACCCATCCTGGTCGGCGATGAGCCGGAATATTCCCAGGTGATCAACGATGACTTCTGCGTGCGCCGGTTCGGGCCGTACATCGACGCGGTGGACGATATCATGACCGCGGCGGTCACGTGGGTGAAGAACGAAGGGACGTACTGGGGGAAGCCGACGAAGTTCGGTGAGGTCAAGCGGCAGTACTGATCCGTCCGGGTAGAGGATACCCCCGGCGTGGCGACAACTCCATCCACTCCTCGATAATATCGATACGTTCTGATCCCGGCTCTTCTTGCCAGGGTGTTCGTGCTGCCCCGGGTCGCGACTCGACCTGACGCCGCCGCATTTCGAGTGGAAGGAGCTTCCGGCACTGGAGGTCGCCATACCGGGGGTGACCAAACGGGTGTGACGCCGCGATCCATGGTGTGATCTGCATCACAGAGGCCCCTCCGGGGGCTTCTGTGCGTTCCGGGGTGGGAACTTCGTCGGAGGAAGTCAGGTTCTGACTTGTACTCATAACCTGTTCTTTCCAACATCCCATCTGCCGGAGGACACGCATGCGCCTTCGTACGGTTACGCTGTTCGTGATCGCCCTTGTGACACTCAACCATACTGCATCGGCCCAGTTGTTCTGGAACAGGTCGGCGCACTTCGCAGGGACTGAATCCAGCTATCTTGCCATTCCGCCCGACCCCACCCTGAATCTGACCGGCAGTTACACGATCGAGTTCTGGATACGTCCCGAGCGTGCCAGGGGTGGTAATGCCGAAACACTTGTCGAGCGCAGGAACGGCTCGGCAGCGGAAGGATACACGATCTATCTCGACTCCGATGGCACGATCGCACTCCGCAATAACAACCTCACCTACCTCGTAAGCACGCGTCCATTGACCAATGGTGTCTGGACGCACATCGCGGCGCGGTACGACTCCGTCTTGCATGTCGCGACCATCTATTTCAATGGAGCATTCGATACGTCCTCCGCAGCAACGGTTCCCGATCCGAATCCGAGCGCCGATTCCGTGATCGTCGGTACGGGGTTCAACGGCCCGTTCCAGGGCGACCTGGATAACGTCAGGATCTGGCGGGGGCCACAGACCTCCACGGAGATCCGCCACTACCGCTTCAGTTCGCTCGGCACCTCGTCGGGGGTGTATGCCGATCTCGTGCTCTCTCTGACATTCGAGGATGACGATTCCGCCGGAGATCCGTTCTCGGTCTTCGATTGGTCCGGGCGCGGCAACACCCCGATGAATCGTGGCGTGACCGCCGTCGATATGGGCGCCGGGCCCTCCGTGACGCAATCCTACAATGAAGCGGTGCGGTTCGATGGTACGAACGACTACATCGCCGGTCCTCATGCCTCTGCCGTGCAACCCACCACGGCTCTTACCCTGGAAGCCTGGGTGCACCCGCTCGTTACCGGGACACAGACGATCCTGGCGAAAGGGCCGGGGATCACGCCCAACTTCAGCTTCCTGTTGAGCGGCTCGAACAACACCCTCCGCACCACGATCAATGGCACCTTCGTCTCGGCGTCGAAGAATATCGAAGTGGGCCGGTGGACACATGTCGCCTTCACCTACAACGCTGCGGACAGCGTCTACATATTCTACGTCGACGGGGAACCGGTCAGGACGGGTTCGTGGCCTGTCGGTGCGATCCCCGCGAACACTGACTCCCTGACGATAGGCGGTGGATTCGCCCTTGCCGGGTTCAACGGCTATATCGATGAGGTGCGCATCGCGAAGTACGTGAAGACCGCCGGGGAGATCCGCGAATTCCTCTATCAGTCGATCGAGAATGGGAATGAGCCGAATTCCGGAAGCACCAATGTGGCATACAATCTCGATGGGTTGCTGACGGACAACTGTGCCGACGGTGGTCCCCAGCTGGCGTTCAGAGGTGACGCCCGGTTCACGCACGGAGGGGGCGAATTCGATATGCCGGTGTCACCTCTGCTGCGATCGACCGGGGTGGCCTTCCCCGCGGCATTCACGATCAAATCCTCCAACAGGCTGATCCCCGCATCGGGCATGTTCGGCGATATGGTCCCGGATACCCTCATGATCGGCGAGAATGTGACCATCCGTGACGTGAATCTCTTTCTGGCCCTTGATCATATGGGCGAACCTGATCTGGATATGGCGCTGGAAGGGCCGGATGGCACGATGCACATGTTCTATCAGGACTGGCTCCTTGAGGATAATGCGGACGGCGTAACCACCATTTTCGATGAGAGTGCCGATTCATCGATGGCGATCGGCATACACGCGACATTCGCTCCGCGCATCAGACCGGATGGGGCGTTCGCGAAGACCTTCGGAGGCAGGAGTTCGCAGGGCCGGTGGATCCTGCACATCACGGATGACCAGGATTTCAATACCGGGAGGCTGACCGCATGGGGCCTGCAATTCAACAACGCGACGGCGACAGGCGTGGCGGATGCGGAACCATCGGTCCCCGGCGAGTTCGCGCTCGAACAGAACTATCCGAATCCGTTCAATCCATCGACGCAGATCACCTTCCATGTACCATCGGCTGCGAGGGTACGGCTCACCGTATTCGACCTGCTCGGGCGGGAAGTTGCTGTGCTGCTGGATGAGGACCGCCCTGCGGGCATACACCGTGCGACATGGAATGCGGCCGGTATGGCGTCGGGGGTGTATTTCTACCGTCTGGATGCGCGCTCGGCGAACGGCGGTTTTACGGATGTGAAACGGATGCTCCTCCTGCGTTGATGGGATGTTCTGTGTAGCACCTGATCGATCCTCTCTTCTTCCGGGTGGCCGCCACCCGGAAGAAGAGGATATCCCTCCCTTCTCTCCCCCTCTCATCTAGTACCCTTATCCGCACTGTGCTCTAGCCGTCAAATACATCGAAGTCCTGATTGCCCCTCGGTCTTTCAGTTCGTACCTACTATGCAATACTTCCTGATAGTTCCGGGCACTCGTGTGCAGGACACCTACCAAGGACCGGCGAACGGCAGCAGCTGTTGCCCTCTCTTCGAACGGCGATCGGTCGGGGCGGGATCAGAGAAGTGATCCGGGAGTACTGATTCTCATGAGCGTTCGATCAGAGTGTGGCATCGCCGGCGTTTCAGAATTCAGGTGGACCAACGGGGATCCGTCCGACGCGGTGGGCATTCGAAGAGGTATCGAGGAGGGAAGGCTATGCGCTGGATACGGACTATCGCAGTTTCAGCATTGCTCATGGCGATGCAGAGTGTGTCACCGGCACGCACATATGTTGTCTCCACGTCCGGGAACGATGGCAGCGCGGGTACACTGGCGGCTCCCTGGCGCACCCTGGGCCGGGCAAGTTCCGGGTTGCAGCCGGGCGATACGGTACTCGTTCGCGGCGGTGTCTATCATGAACGGTTCATCCCCTCCAATGCCGGGAGTCCGGGGAACCCCATCGTCTACAAGAGTTATCCGGGCGAGCAGGCGGAGATCGACGGGTCCCCGACGGGCGGCCTGAATGTGGTGGATGTGCCTACGAGTCATGTCGTGATCGAGGGATTCCTGATCACGAACCAGAACAATTTCAGGATCCTCGGCAATTCCACGTACTGGGTCACGCTGGATGGTGATTACATCACCTTCCGGTACAACCGTGTGGTCTCGTACGGCGATGTGTTCGACAATATCTACGTGAAGAACGCCATTTCGCGGGGCATCGCGGTGGGCGGGCATCACGTGACGCTGGAGCATTGCTACGTGCGTGGCCAGGTGTTCGGCATCGTGCTCGCCGGCTCTGCGCCGCGGTACGTTGTGCTGCGCTATGATACGGTGCACGCGACCGGGCAGAACAATCTTGATGTGGGTGGTGCCCCGGGTGGCGACACGGAGTATCACGCGACATTGATCGAATACTGCCAGCTGGACACCTCGTTCATCGAGGACAATATCCAATTCGAGGTGGATTATGGCGACCCGACCAGCGTGCTGCACAACCGGGGCACGATCGTTCGCTATAACCGGATGGGCAATGCCGCTGAAAATGCGATCGATCTGAAGGGTGCCGGACATACCATCATTGAACACAATCTCATTTACAGTTCGTTGGGGGATGATGACGGTCCCATCGGCGGCCACGATGCCGGGAGCGGCGGGGGGGTGACATCGAACCCGAACACTCCCACGCGATACACGATCATCCGCGGTAACGTCATCTGGGATCATTCGACCGGCATGGAGATGGCGGAGGGGGACCACTACTTCAGCAACACGATCCTCAACAACCGGCGGACGTGGCAGGGACCGAACCAGACTGGTACCGCGCATACAGCGATCAGGGCATGGAACTACCCGGCATACGATCGTGCATTCATCAATAACATCGTGGGGGCACAGCCGAACGTCGGGGTCTACGACTGGCTGATGGATTGGGGCGACAAATTCGACCTGAATAACAATCTCTACTTCGACTCGGGCGCGCTGACCAGGTTCTATCACCGGATGAATGGTAACCGTGTGACGGCCGTCGGGCTGGCGGAGTGGAAGAATGTGCTCGCGACGCACAGTGGATATGCGTACATGAAGGGGAAGGATGCAGCCTCCGTGGAAGCGGATCCCCGGTTCACCAACGTTCCCGCCTATCCCTCCGGATACGATCCGGCCTGGGATTTCACCCTGGCCGCGGGGTCTCCGGCGATCGACGCGGGGGGTGCTTTGACCGCGACCACCTCGGGCGGTACGAACGCGACCGTGCTCACCGTGGAGGATGCGTACTTCTTCTGCGACGGTTTTGATGTCACCGGGGGTGACACCATCCGTATCGGGGGTGGGGCGCCCGTGCGCATTGTGTCCATTGACCATGCGCGCAACAGCATAACGCTCAGTGAACCGCGCACATGGACTGCGGGTGCCGGCGTCAGTCTCACCTATACTGGCAATGCTCCGGACATCGGGGCGTTCGAGTTCGGTAGCACCGGCACTCCGCCGGTCATCCCACCGGTGGCTGTGCCAACAGCGGTGGTGCTTGCTTCGCCGGCAGATGGGGCAACCGGCGCATCACTGGCGCCCGCGCTCGCATGGACGGCGATCACCTCCGCACAGTCGTACCAGGTGCAGGTCTCCACGTCCTCATCCTTTGCCACGACCGTTGCGAACGCGAGTGGGTTGACAGGGACATCCTATACACTCGCCTCACTCACCGCCGGTACGGTGTACTACTGGCGGGTCCGTGCGACGAACACGGGTGGAACGGGCCCGTGGTCTGTGACCAGGTCGTTCACCACGCAGGGCACCCCTACGGTCAGTGCCCCGGGTACGGTCCAGCTCGCATCACCTGCGAACGGTACCTCCGGTGTCGCGCTCACCCCGGCGCTCACCTGGACGTCGCTCACGACGGCGCAGACCTATCAGGTGCAGATCGCAACGGCATCGTCGTTCGCCACGACGGCCGTGGATGTGAGCGGGTTGACCAACAACACCTATACCCCCGCATCGCTTGCCGCCAGTACTTTGTACTACTGGAGAGTGCGCGGCGCCAATGCAGGAGGGAACGGTCCGTGGTCTGCGGCCAGATCGTTCACGACCCAGGGCGGTACCGGAGATGGTGATGCGACGGGAACACAGGCGGTCCGCAACAATGATTTTGAAAGTGGCACCCAGGATTGGACGCTTGCGATGGGCACCGGCACCGGCAGCCTCGCGACGGCGAATCCGGGTTTCAGCGGGTCGGCTGCCGCACGGGTCACGATCTCATCGGTCTCGAACAATATGCAGCTGTATCAACAGGGGATCACTCTGGCAGCATCTTCCTATTATAAGCTGACGTTCTCGGCGTATTCGTCCACCGGTCACGACCTGTCGGTCGGCGTCCTGCAGCACGTCGCACCGTTCACGAATTATGGCGTGCCCGGACGGAAGTTCCCGATGTCGACAGGGTGGCGTACCCGCACGGTGTACTTCCAGACGAAGAACTTCACATCAACGGTCAGTGATGCGCGTCTTCAGTTCGCATTTCAGCCGTATGCGGCATCCGGGGACCGGTACTGGCTGGATGGGGTCACGTTGCAGCGGGTGAGTTCCGTGCCTGCGCCGACAAGTCCGAAGCTGGTTGGCCCGTCCGCGGGGGCGACCGACATGCCGACGATGGTCACGCTCCGTTGGACCGAGGCCGATGGTGCCGATACGTATCAGGTCCAGGTCGCCAAGGACGCCGGATTCTCCACGACCGTGTATGATACGCTCGTGGCTGATACGCTGGTCTCTGCTGCCTCTCTGCTCAACAGCACGACGTATTATTGTCGCGTGCGCGCGAGCAACGCTGGCGGGGCGGGAGCTTTCTCAAGCCCCGGGACGTTCACCACTGCCGCAAAGGGGGATACGCCGGGGAAGCGCCCGGATCTCCCGCTCGAGATCCAGCTCGATCAGAACTATCCGAATCCTTTCAATCCGGCAACCATGATCCGGTATCGGCTGATCGGTGCGACGCATGTGAGTCTGATCGTGTACAATACCCTCGGCGCGGCGGTCGCCGTGCTGGCGGATGAAGTACAGGAGGAGGGGGAGCATTCGGTCCGGTTCAATGGGGAAGGGTTGCCGAGTGGTGCGTATTTCTACCGGCTGCATGCGGATGGCATTGTCGAAACCCGGAAGATGATCCTGATGCGGTGACTCCGTTGCGGGAACCTTCGGTCACGCGATAGAGTTGTCAAGTGGAAAGAACCTTGCGCGGCCCGGGAGATGCCCTTCCGGGCTGCGCGCCATCTCCGGAGGCCTTCCACGACATGCAGTTGTTCACCCGCGATACCCGGCTCGCCGATGCGATCCACAGCAACTACCTCCTGATCCCGGTGATCAACCGTTTCGGGGTTTCGTTGGGGTTTGGTGACCGCACGATCAGAGAGGTGTGCCGGGCCCATCGAATCGACGAGAAGTTCTTCCTCGTGATCATCAATGTCTTCAGCCATCCGCATTACTTCCCGGAGAAGACATTGTTGACGTTCAACCCGCTCGTCGTTCTCTCCTACCTCCAGAAGACCCATGCGTACTATCGGGAGATCCAGATCCCGGTCATCGAACGCCAGCTCCGCCAGCTGATCGGCCGTGCCGGCAAGGAGAAAGGCGATCTCCTGGTCGTGCGGAAGTTCTTTCAGGAGTATAAACGGGAACTCCTCGCCCACCTCAACCGCGAGGAACGGATCACCTTTCCCTACATTCGCAACGTGTACCGGGCGCACCAGACCCGCCGGGCGGCGCGGAAACCCAGCAACGCGCACGCGTATTCGATGGAGGCGTACGAGAGCGAGCACAATAACGTTGATGAGAAGCTCTGGGACCTGAAGAACATCCTGATCAAGTATCTCCCCGGTACCGTGGATGCCGTGGTCCGCAATGCGGTGATCTGCGAGATCTTCCGGCTCGAGCAGGACATTCGGGACCATACGCGGATCGAGGAGACGATCCTGATGCCACGCGTTACAGCGCTGGAGCATGCGCTCCGCAGGGTTCGGAGATAGCGCATGTTCTCCGGCAGCAAGGTCCTCATCGTGACCCCGGATCGGTTGACCGGGATCGGCCTGCGGTCCGTCCTTGAATCGTGCTTCGCCCCGGCAACCGTGATGGTCTCGTCGATGCTGGACCCGGCCCGTCTGACACGGTACGACTATGTCTTTCTTTCGGCGGACGTGTATATCCGCCACCACGCCCTCCTTGCGGCCACAAAAGCGCCCATCATCATCCTGACCCGGGACAACCTCCAGCACGACCAGCATCGCTATCCGCTGATCCTGTGGACAGCACAGGAAGAGGCCGGGATCATGGAAGACCTCGCAAAGCTCCAGAGGCGGCCCCGCTCGACGGTCAACGCGAAGACCAGCACGTTGTCCTCGCGCGAGATCGAAGTGCTGAAGCTCGTTGCGGGCGGTCATATCAACAAGCACATCGCTGATGCGCTGTCGATCAGCCTTCACACTGTGATCTCCCACCGGAAGAACATCACCGGCAAACTCGGCATCAAGACCGTATCAGGCCTCACGATGTATGCGGTGTTGAACGGGTTGGTGTCATCGAAAGATATTGGCTGACCGCTTGTTGCTCTCCGGTCGTTCCCCGCTCTCCACGTATCTCTCCCGTCACCGAATCCCCACAAATGGGGATTGATTCGCCCCCATCGCGCTTCGTAGATTCTCCACAGCAAGTTCATACAACGACATTCATTGTGGAGGGAGAGATGGGATCCGGCAGGAGCAGGAGGGTGGGAAGGGTGTTGTCCGATCGAATGCTGCGGGCGATGGTACTCGGCGGCCTGGTAGCGGTGATGGTTCCTGGCATGGGATCGGCCAACGAGCGTCGATTCGGATATGTCTACGAGACGCCGGTGCTGTCGCCGGGTGCACGGGAGCTTGAGGTCTGGAACACGTACAGGAGCGGCAAAGCATACTCGTTCCGCCGTTTGGATCAGAGGATCGAACTGGAGTTCGGTGTCGCGGAGCGGCTGATGACGGCATTCTATTTGAACTATGAGTGGAAGGCGGGTGACGCGAATGGTTCCGCGCCGGGGGGTGGACGTACGACGGAGCAGAGTGCAAGCATTTCGAATGAATGGAAGTACAAAGTATTGGACCGTGTGGCGGATCCACTGGGCCTGGCGCTGTATGGAGAATACACCCTGGGCCTGTATGAGCGGGAGTTGGAATTCAAAGTGATCCTCGATAAGCAACTCGGGCGGTTCCTGCTTGCCGGCAATCTCGTCGGCGAGCAGGAATGGGAGGACGAGCTCGAGGATGGGGTCCTCGAGACAGAGAACGAGCTGAAGTTCGAGGTCAGCGGGGGTGTCTCCTACAGCATGTCTGCCCACTTCTCTCTCGGTCTCGAAGTGGTGGAGTGGAACGTCCTCAAGGAAGGGCGCATCGAACACGCCGTGCTCTTCGCGGGTCCGGTGCTCTCCTATGCGACGGAAGAATGGTGGGCCACGCTGTCCGTGTTGCCCCAGGTAACGGCGTTCAAGGGGGCGACCATGGACGGCCTGGACCTCGAGGAATCCGAGCGGGCGCAGGTCCGTCTGCTGGTGTCCTTCCACCTTTGAGCAGGAGATCACATATGATGAATCGGATGGGGTTTGCGCTGCTTGTTCTCCTCGCAGGGTGCTCATCGATGTTGCCGGTCGTGACGCGGGAGGATGTGCGCCGGGCGGAGGCCCGATGGCCGGGGGTCACGCAGGATGCCTTGGAAGAAGGCCGTCAGAAATACGTTGATCGGTGCGGGGGGTGTCACAGTCTTCATCTTCCCTCCGAATACACGGAATCCGAGTGGAAACGAGCCGTGGACTCCATGCAGTCCCGGGCGAAGGTGAGCCCCGAAGAAAAGGAGAAGATCCTCACGTACCTTTTTGTCGCACGGATGCGCTAGGGCCGTATCCGCATCTTCCCAGGTATCCGTGCGGTGCCAGTTGAATTTGTAGCTCACGAGACCTATCTTTACCCTGCTTCATTGTGGTTCCACCTCTCGATGCACAGCCCCTTCTCGCCGGTCTATGGTCGCACCGTGAGATCCGATCACGGTGTACCGGCCGGCGCAATGAATGGCCGCACAGTTCTTCTCACATCAGAACTCCAACAGCATGACAACCCGAGAGCGGGTGCTTTCCGTTTTTGCGGGCGGCCAACCAGACCGTCTGCCCAATGTTGAATTCGGGTACTGGGAAACGACATTACACCGATGGCACGGCGAAGGGCTTCCCGGCACGGTCACGTCGGATGCCGGTGCCGAACGGTATTTTGGATTGGAAGGCACCACCATCTTTGCCGAAGTGCCGGTCATCAACGGCCTGCACCCCCGGTTCCCGTATACGGTGCTCGAAGAGCGCGGGGACAAGACCCTCATTCTGGATCATGAGGGGAATACGTGTGAGGTCCTTGCCGACGATTCAAGCATGCCGCGCTACGTGCGATTCGGCCTCCAGACCAGGGAAGATTGGGAACGGCTCAAAGCAGAGCGGCTCGATCCTGAAGCGCCGGGAAGGATCGGCAACCTTGTGCAGGCTGCCATGGAGGCGAAAGCATCCGGCATGCCCGTCTTCGTCCACGTGGGATCGCTGTACGGATGGTTGCGGAACTGGATGGGGGTTGAAGACTTTTCGTGCGCACTGGTGACGGACCGGGACTGGGTTGAGGAGATGATGGAGCACCTGACGTGCCTCACCCTGTCACTGTTGGAACGTGTTCTGCCGGTGACCCCCGTGGATATGGCGTGGTGGTGGGAGGATATGTGCTACAACCGCGGTTCCCTGATGTCGCCGGCCATGTTCCGTGACCTGATGGTCCCCCGGTATGCACGGATCACCGCCCTGCTCCGGAAACATGGAGTGACAACGAACATCCTCGATTGCGACGGCAGCATTCATCAGCTCGTTCCCCACTGGTTGGAAGCCGGTATCAACTGCATGTTCCCGCTCGAGGTGGCCCATACCGATGCCTTTCGCCTGCGCAGGGAATTCGGCGATCAACTGCTGCTCCTCGGTGGCGTGGACAAGCGTGCGCTGATCGGCGGGAAGCGGGAGATCGACCGGGAGCTGGAACGCCTTCTCCCCCTGGTCCGGAGCGGACGTTTCATTCCATGCGTGGACCACAGGGTGCCGGCGGACGTATCGCTGGAGGACTATCGATACTACCTGGACAAGAAGGAACTGTTGCTCACGGCGCGTTGAACGACGAGCCGGGAAGCACATGCAAGATCCCTATCCATTCAGTGAGGAGAGTGTTGTGACAGACGCGACCGCAGGCCCGAAGCAACGTCCCATGCATGCCGCTCTTGCCGGACAATGGATCTGGTGCTCAGGAGAAGAACAGCCGAAGAACTTCTATCTGCACCTCCGCCGCTCGTTCGATCTTCCGGCGGGTATCCGGCAGGGTGTCATCGCGGTGACCGCCGACAGCCGGTATCAATTGTTCGTGAACGGGTCGCGTGTCGCATTCGGGCCGGCGCGGAGCGACCGCCGGTGGCAATGCGTGGATGAATGGGACATCACCCGCTATCTCCGGCCCGGTCCGAACGTCATCGCGGCACTCGTGCATCATTACGGGGAGTGGACATTCTCGTACATGCTCGGCCGCGGCGGCTTTCTCGCCGACATCACGGTCACGCATGAAGGAGGAGAGACCATCCGCATCGGCACGGATGCCTCATGGCGGGTGTGCCCTGCGCGCTCGTGGGACCGGCGGCTGCCGCGCATGAGCATCCAGCTCGGCTTTGCCGAGGTGTATGATGCGCGCAAGGAGCTCGAAGGGTGGACCCTGGCAGAAACTGATGACGCGGGGTGGGAACACGCCGTTGTTCTCGGCCCCCCCGGCATGGAACCCTGGCCACAGCTCGTGCCCCGCGGCATCCCGGCGATGACCGAGCTTCCATTGGACCCGGTGCGTGTCATCGACACCGGGTGTGTCGGTCAGCCGGTCACCGGACATTATGTCGACCTCCATCGTGTGGTCTGGTGTGCGAGATATGGGGTGGCGTATCTGGGGACATACATCTGGTCGCCGGACGAGATGGATCTGGAAATTCGGGCGGGGAGTCAGGACGCCGTGAAAGTATGGTTCAACGGTGGACTTGTGATCGACCACCTGGTGAAACGGGAGCCGGCACCCGATCAGGAGTCCGCCCCTGTGCGTCTGCGCCAGGGATGGAACGTTGTCCTTGCCAAGGTCGTGCAGGACGAGGGGCAATGGCATTTCCTCTTCCGGCTCGAGGGGCCGGGGAGCGAACGGTGCGTGTACGCGCGGTCCATGGGTCAGGAACCTCCGTCCGAGGAGGATATGGCGCCCTGGTGGCTTCTCGGTCCCGTGCATGCGGAGTCGATGACGTTGGGCTTCGAGACCGTGTACCCGCCGGAACATCATTGGGATCCCGCAACAGCGGTCCACTTGAGTGACGGGACCATTCTCCCCTGGATCACGGCCGGGGTCTCGAGGGAATCGCAGGTGACCGCGATCATGATGAGCCGGGAGCCGCGCATCGCACCGGAGCATCCACGCATCATCGATGCGTCGGGGTTGACCGGTGGCGGTGCGGGTGCAACGTTCGTGCCCGGTGACGAACCTGGTGCCTATGTGGTGCTCGACTTTGGAAAGGAGGTCGCCGGGTTCCCGGTGCTGGAGATCTCCGGTGCAGCCGGAGGAGAGATCATTGATATCGGGTATAGTGAGTTTCTCTCGGGGCCTGATGGCACCGTGCTCTCGCCGGCGGCGGGACTGACGGGGGTGGTGAACTGCGACAGAGGTGCGGTGCACTATGCGGACCGGTACATCTGCAAGCCGGGACCGCAGAGCTTCCGGACATTTGACAAGCGTGCATTTCGTTTCATGCAGGTGGACGTTCGTGCGCTGAAGCAACCCCTTCGCCTCGGGGCAGTCAGGCTCATCCTCTCGACCTATCCGGTGGAGTATGCAGGAGGGTTTGAATGCTCGGATGCAGTGCTGAACAGGATCTGGGACGTAGGGCGCTGGACCGTGCAGTTGAATATGGAGGATGCGTATACGGATTGTCCGTGGAGAGAGCGGGGACAGTGGTGGGGAGATGCGCGCATCCAGGCCCTCGTGAATTACTACGCGTTCGGTGATCTTGCGCTGATCGGCCGCGGGATACGCAGTGTCGCGCAATCGCAGGATGCGGAGGGGTGGACGCGGGGGATCTATCCCACCGACTGGTCCTACGCCATTTTGCCGACCTTCAGTCTTCTGTGGATCATCTCCGTGCACGATTACATTCAGCATGCCGGTGACCGCGCGCTCCCCGGGGAGGTGTTCGCTGAGATGGAGCGCGTCATCGAAGCGTGTGAACGATATCGAGCGGAGCATGGACTTCTGCGGGACATGCCGCACTGGATGTTCGTGGACTGGGCTGCAGGCATCGACACCACGGGCGAATCCGCTGCGGCGAATGCGCTGTATTTTGGAGCGTTGCGTGCTCTTGAAGGGATCGCGCGGTACCTTGGCCGACCGGTTGTCGCCGGCAGATATGCAGCGATCGCTGATGAAGTGCGCTCGGGCATGAAGCGGATCTTGTGGGACGAGGAACGGAAGTGCTTCCGGGAGAACTGGAAGGAGGGTGTACTGAGCAAGGACGTCAGCGAGCAGGCGAACTGTTGGGCGGTGGCGTTCGGCGTGGTCGAAGGTGACGATGCAGTCACGCTACTGCACGCGGTCAGGAACGATGGGCAGGCGAATGTGGTCACCGGTTCGCCCTACTTTGCCTTCTACATGCTCGACATGTTCGCGCGGGCCGGGGAGCACAGGGCGATGCTGGATTTCATCCGGGAGCGTTGGACGCGGATGCTGGAATGGGGGGCCACCACGTGGTGGGAAACATGGGAGCCGAATGTGAGTCACTGTCACGGCTGGTCCGCCGGCCCGACATATTACCTCCAGTCAGAGATCCTTGGTGTAAAGCCGGGCACACCGGGGTGGGAGGAGATCACGATCGAGCCGCATCCGGCTGGCCTCGCGTGGGCGCGGGGGACCGTGCCGACGCCTCGTGGTACGGTCACGGTGGAGTGGAAACAGGAGAATGGGCTGATGGTGCGCATCGATGTTCCGGCGCCGAGCAGGGTTCGGCTGGCGGGGCCTGGCACAGCTGTCGTAACGAGGGTCGTCGGAGGAGAGGGGAAGCCATGGGTACCGGAACAGCATGTGGGCGACCGCGGGTACACGGTCTACCTTGTTCCTGAACCGGGTGTGTATGAGTTTCGCAGCAGGGAGGAACCGATGTTGGGGGGATAGGGGCTCGCCCACTACGAAAGTGCATTTGAAATTTAGAGCGACTTGAAGAACTCTCCCGCCTGCAGGATACGTTTGCTGTTATCGCCATGAAACAGCAGATGCTCGAAATCGCGTTGCTTCTGCCGGAGATCGACGGAACGCAGGCGATCTTCAACCGCCGATTTCAATCCTGACAGGTCGCGGATGCCGCATCGCGCCGATAGGAAGTCATAATCTGGTTGTGTCTGCGCCAGGAGGAACATGGCATCATAGAAATCCCGCCCCTTCGCCCTGGACAGCATGGCCGCGATCTTCATGGAACAGAGCACGCTGTCCGGCGGCACCGGGAAAGAAAAGAAGAGTCCGCAGCCCTTGATGAAGGCAGATGTCGGCTCATAACCAACTCCCTGGTCTTGAGCCTCCAGTTTTATCATGAAGCGCGCCTCCCTATGGGCGGACAGCCCCATGTTGAAGAGCAATCCGGGAAAGTGGATGCTGCTACGAAATGCGGTCAACCGGGACGAATCCTTTTCCCTTGCATCTGCTTCCATGCCATTGCGCCGGAGAAAGGCTACGACATCCCCTGACAGCGCCGCGAATTCCTCCCGGCCCAGATCCTTGCAGTCGAAGTCCAGATCTTCGGAAAACCTGTCGATCCCCTTTGCCAGGCGCAGGTTCGTCCCGCCGATGAAGACAATCTTTCGTGCGTAACGCGTGCTGGCGAGATAGTCGAGGATCAGCAGTTGGACATACTCCTTCAAGACATGCACGGAGAATGCCTGACTCCGACTCATGAAGTCCGGATAGAATGCCCTGATGTGGTCAATGGAGATCATATCTCGTATACCTTTGCAAGCAACCGGGCGCGCCTCTCAAGCGCGCGAGAGTGGAAACGACCCAGCATCGATTCCCATTGGGCTCGATCCAGGTCCTCGTGCAGGATATCCCGATCGAGGCGCAGATCCGAAAGCTCTTGCTCGGTCTTGTAGAAGGGATAAAGATAGAGCAGGTCGAGCAGGGCCTTCTCGCGGGTGGCACAGGGTGCTACGCGTCCATTTGCCAGTCTCCGCGGCTCATAGCCGAACATCAGGTCCTCGCGGACACTCTTGTACGCGTACTCCCCAAACTCATTCCTGAAAGCTGCTGTCTTCAGCGAAGTGACACTCGTAATCCGGGAGACCGATTCCGGAATGAGTCCGTAGTGGGAAAGCGCAGAATGCAGACTGATATAGGACGGCTTGTATATCCGCGCCGCAAAGTACGTTGCCATCTCAGGGACCGACTGGAGTTCGGCAAATGAATACAGCCCCCGCCGCAAGCGGATCAGGTAGCCCTTTTGGCTCCACCGTACAAAGTTGTTCCGGTCAAAATCTGGATCCCAGGCGTAAATCTCATGAATGCTGAAGCATCCCTGCTCAAGCATCCTGGTCCTGAATTGGTGCCAATTCATATTTGATTCCCGATATGCACCATATATAGTGCATATCGGGAATAGATGCAATAGATTTCTTACTGTGTCTTTTCGGAATCTCATCCCCGCGATGGATGCCCCCGGGGATCCCGACCTCGTTCTGGTCCGAGCGCCACGATTTTCCGTTCCAGTGCAGGACCTCGCCGAAGTGCCCGACGGCGTAGACGTCGTTGGCCGCCGTGCCACGAATGTGCTCTAGCAGGAATTGTGTCACGTCGAACAGTCCGCCCTGCCACAGGGAATCGGCGAGACTCGCCTTCTGGTACAGCCCCGCCCCAGCCACGCAGTACCGTTCTCCCGGCAAGAACACACCGTGTTCACGGGCCGGTCAAACGGCCGGTCCGGGATAGCAGTGGCAGTGAGCCCTTCGATTCGCAGAACCTCCCGCGCCAGGCTATGGAGCTGATCGCCGGCCACGGCCAGCACCTCCCAAGCGCCAGTCTGGGGGGTTCTTCGCCCCGAAGATGTCCTGGATCGAGAGTGTGGTGAGTATTCCGAAGTTATCTGACCAGTGATTCCGGCGAAATCCGACCAGAAATCGACCCCGGTCGGACTGCTGGTCGGATTGTCGAAATCGTCGCTCGCCCCCGGTCGGCGCCGGTTTGGACCGGGGGGGAGAGGCCGCACGCGGAGCGGGCTTTCGATGGATTTTCGCGTACCAAGTCATGTCATTGGAGTTTCCCCCACCCAAGGAGTCACGATGTCCAGAAAGCGAGAACCCGTGAGAAGGATCAAAGAAGTGCTCCGCTTGGCATACCTTGAGGCGCTCAGCGAGCGCCAGATCGCCCTCGGCGCCAACATGAAGAAGACCACGGTGCATGATTATCTGCTCCGTGCCCGGCGTGCGTCGGTGACATGGTCTGATGTCCAGGCAATGGACGATGACCGCCTTGAGCGCTTGCTGTTCCCCGTGGAAGCGCCGGCAGAGGTGGCGAGAACGATGCCGGACTGGGGCACCATCCACACTGAACTTCACCGCAAGCACGTGACGCTGCAGCTCTTGTGGGAGGAGTACCGGCATGAGCACGCGGAGGGATACAGCTACAGCCGGTTCTGTGAACTCTATCAGCACTTCGCCGGCACGCTTGAAGTGAGCACGCGGCAGACGCACCGGGCGGGCGACAAGGCGTTCGTCGACTACAGCGGAGATGGTGTGGGCGTCGTCGATGGCACAACGGGAGAGATCCGCCGAGCAGAGATCTTCGTCGGCGTCCTTGGCGCGAGCAGATACTCCTATGCCGAGGCCACATGGACGCAAGAGTTGGCCGACTGGATCGGTTCCCATGTGCGGATGTTGCACTTTTTTCAGGGCTGTCCGTGTGCCATTGTGCCGGACAATCTCAATACCGGGGTGACAAAACCGTGCTACTACGACCGGAGATCAACCCGACGTATCAAGTTTTGCTGAATACCACGGACTGGCCATCCTGCCGGCGCGTGTGAGGCGTCCGAAGGACAAAGCCAAAGTGGAATCGGCCGTCCTTCTTGTTCAACGGTGGATCCTGGCCCGGCTGCGTAACAGGTCATTCTTCTCCCTTGGCGAGCTCAACGAGGCGATCGCCGAGTTGCTGGTGATCCTGAACCAGCGTCCGTTCAAGAAGCTCCCCGGAAGCCGGCAGTCGCTCTACGAGCAGTTGGACAAACCCGCGCTCAAGCCCCTCCCCGTGCAGCCGTTCGAATGCCCCCAGTGGAAGAAAGCCACGGTGAACATCGACTACCATGTTTCCTTCGATGACCATTTCTACAGGGTGCCCCACAAGCTGGTCAAGGACGAGGTGAGGCGGCGTGTGACGGAGACGATCGTGGAAGTGCTGCATCGAGGGCAGCGTGTGGCCATCCACGCGCGGAGTCACGAGCGTTACCGCCACACGACGCTCTCGGAGCATATGCCGGCCTCGCACCGCAGGTATAGTGAATGGACGCCCGTGTGCATCATTGAATGGGGACGCAAGCACGGCGAGCATATCGCGAAGGGCTTTGAAGAGATCATGAAGACGAAAGTCCATCCGGAGCAAGGCTTCCGTTCGTGTCTGGGAATCATGCGTCTGGGGAAGAAAGTGGGCGATGAACGCCTTGATGCCGCCTGCCACCGGGCACTGCACATTGGCGGCCCGTCTTACCGGTGCGTGAGGAACATCCTTGAATGGGGTCAGGAACATGCGCCGATGACCGTGGCCGAGCCTCGGGCTGCATGTCAGCATGAGAATCTGCGTGGCCGAGACTACTACCGTGTGGGTACGGAGGAGGAGCGCCATGCTGCTGCATCCAACCATTGAATCGCTCAAAGCATTGCGCCTCTTCGGCATGGTGAGGGCATTGGAGGAACACCAGCAAAGCGCGAAGTGGAATGATCTGGTCTTTGAAGAACGGCTGAGTCTGCTTGTGGACCGGGAGCGCATAGAACAGGAGAATCGGTCGCTGACCGCGCGGCTGCGCCGTGCCCGTCTGGGGCAACAGGCAGCCATCGAGGATCTGGACCTGAAGGCACACCGCGGTCTGGATCGCTCGCTCGTGACGTCGCTCTCGCATTGCCAGTGGATCCGATCACACCACAATGTCTTGATCACGGGACCGACGGGTGTTGGGAAAAGTTATCTAGCCTGCGTACTTGGTCATCAATCATGCCGCGAGGGACTCTCCGTCCTCTACCACAGGCTCGGCCGTCTCTTCAGTGAACTGGGCGTTGCACGAGGAGAGGGACGGTACCTGCGGGGGCTCAAGTTGGTGGCGCAGGTAGAGCTCCTGATCCTCGATGACTGGGGGCTCTCGCCGCTCACGGATGAACAACGGCGCGATCTCCTGGAAATCATGGAAGACCGGCACGGAAGAAATGTATCGGTTCAGCGTGAATTAGACTTTTGGGGTAGCGTTGATTGTGATGTTCTTTGTCAATCGTAAACACCTGCCGTCGTGGCCTGAGAATCGGCGCCGTTGGCTCCTTGTGCATCCCGCATATCCACGATCATGACACGCTTGCTGCACAAGGTGCGGTTATATCAGGCAGCCTTGCGCATCTCCCGACGGACCTTCGTTGCTCGCACCAACTTCTCCTTGCGCTCGGTGAGACGCTCTGCAGCTTGCCCTGTGAGCATCTCTTCCGGCGTCAGGAAGTGAATCGAGCTGTGCAATCGCTTCGTGTTGTAGGTCGCGATGTACTCTCCGATTTGTTCCCGTGCATCAGAGAGCGAAAGAGCTCGTTACTCTCAAACACTCTTGAGAGATCGTCCGATGAAAGCGCTTCAGCTTCCCGTTGCTCTGCGGATGATTCACCGACGTGCGCACGTGATGAAGACCCTTCACCGTGATGTACCCCGAGAAATCCTTGGCAATGAACTGCGACCCGTTGTCGCTGATGATCCTCGGGTGATACCCGGGGGCTTTGAGCAGCGCCCGCTCGATCGCTATCTGTACGTCATGTTCAAGCATCGTCATGCGCACTTCGTGGTGAACACTTTCGCGAGAACCCATCGATGACGCTGATCGGGAACAGAAACGCGCTATGGAAATTCACGTATTTGATGTCGAGGTGCCAGTGTTCGTGAATCGCCACCGGTTGATCAAAACCCTTCTTTTTCAATGTCTTCCGCCCATTCCAGGCGGTGAGCAGGTTCTCTGCCTTCAGTATCCGGTATACGGTCGACGGACTCAACGCCACGACATTCTGATCAAGCACCATGTAGGACAAGTATCGATAGCCAACATCAGGATATACCTTGCGAAAGGCAATCACCGCCTCTCGTTCCCAGTGGGGAGACCAGTGCCCCTTCGGAACCGCTCCACGATGGTGGTTCTGTTCCTTGAGACGCTCTCGCCAGTGGTGATACTTGTTCTTCTTCAACCCGATCCAGGCCAGAACTCGCCTCTGCGTGATCTTGGTCCGTGTCGTAATCCTCTCCACGAAGAGAACGATCTCGTCGCGGACCTCAGGTTCTATACAGGATCCGGTTATCTTGGACCAATCGTCCTTTGTTTTAGCGTGATGTTGTCCTGGACAAGCTCGGCAATGAGGCCGTCTTTCTCCCGAAGCTGATGCTGAAGCTTGGCGATCTCGGTCTGGGTCTTCTCTGATGCTTTCTCGTGGCGGTTCCCCAGTACGGCGGCGGCACCTTCGAAGAGCTGCTTCCGCCAGTTGTAGATCGAGTTGATATTCACGCCGTAGCGCTCAATGAGATCAGAGGCAGATACCTGACTCTCAAGAAGCTCACAGAGTATTTCTGCCTTCACCTCAGCCGTCACGATCTTGCGTTCCATACCGAGTTCCTTCTGGTTGGGTTTCCTATAGTCTACCCATCCAAAAGTCCAAATTCACCTGAAGCGGAACAAAATGTGCTGCGGGCTATTCACGGTTTCGGTAGCTGTGAGTTCTTTTGGAGCCGGTGATGTCAGTTTTCAATGACCTGGCGATAATGATACATGTCGAAGGTGAACGAGTCCGTCTTGGCTTGCAATGAAATCTGAACACGTTTCTGAAGAGCCAAGTGAAAAGTACCTGGGCCAGATTATTGGGCCGTTCGTGGGTATGGGGAGGGCTCCGGCCAGAATTTATGTTTGGGTGAGAAGCGGAAAGGTAAGGCCATTGAGTCTATACGTCGAATACTATTTGCCTTCCTGAGTTTGGCGCTGATAGTGAATTGACACGGATAGGAATGTGCAACTAGAGAAGCTGGCCTGTCGCCTCTTTGCTATCATGTAATATATTGTATTCTAATAAGTTGCAGGCGAGATACAATGTGGCAATGGACAATTTGCTAAATAACTTGACAATTATCATTTTGTCGTCTACATTTGTGAAAATTAGAGAAGGAGAGGTCTATGCTCACGTCAGGAATCATAGGTCAAGCCGCACGAGGCGATGCCTATTTAGGGAGGCCGCTAATAAGAGAACGTATCCTGAGTATTCTGACAAAGGGATCACATGCCCTGCTCGCGGCGCCACGCAGAGTTGGGAAGTCATCAACTCTATTTGACCTGTTTGATAACCCCCCCGCGCATACGATCGTCATCTACTACACCAGTGAGTCCGTCAATACCGAAAATGAATACTATGAGAAGCTCTTTAATCACGTCACCGAACGACTAAGGACTCTCAAGAAGTATACGACCTTGATAAAGGACTTTACATCGAGAATCGACGAGTTAGGGCTGGATGGGACTATCAAGCTTGGGAAACGCAAGATCAACTATCGGACTGAAGTCCAGTCGCTCTTTGAATCAATAGATTTGAAGGGAGAACGGCTTGTTGTGTTGAATGACGAAGTGTCGTCGACAGTGGAGAATATAAGAGAGGACAAGGACAAAAGAGCGGCTGTACATCTGCTTCAAACAATGAGGGAGCTCAGGCAGTCACCGCATCTCCTGCAAAAGGTCCAGTTTGTATATGCTGGGTCTATTGGAATTGAAAATATCGTAAGCGAGCTGAATTGCACCAATCTAATCAACGATCTCGTTTCGGTGCAAATCCCATTCAGCAAAGACGAGGTGCAGACCTTAATCGAGAGGCTCTTGTCAGGTTCCTCCGTGACGCTTTCCCCTGAAGGCCTGGAACGACTACTATCTGTGACGGGAGTGGCTTATTCCATACTATATTCAGATCCTTCTTGATGAGTCATATAATATTGTTCAGGGCACCAAGATGCCTGTCATTGATGCGCGTACAATTGACGAGGCTGTCAACCAAGCCCTGAAAAACAGAACATACTTGAATATTGGTTCACCCCGGCTACGCAAAGCATACAAGGGAAATGGGTTTTCTTTCGTGAAAAAGGTATTGAACCTAGCCTCGAGTAGCGTATCAGTAAGTTCTGCTGAGATCATGAATATTGCGATCGAGTACAAGGTCGAAGACTCATATGTGTCCCTTCTCAACGTGCTGAAGTATGATGGCTATCTTAACAACGAAACCAATGCATCTACTTACCGGTTCAATTCTCCCTTATTGCGTGAATGGTGGAGGCGAAATGTCGCCAACTAATTTCATATCACCGAAGATCTTCAATCCAGGATCTCAATCCTCAGATGACCTTGTAGACAATTTCGTCATCAGACTTCGAGAATTTGAGGAGTTGTTGGCTGCAATCAAGAGAGACAACATGTCTGTTCCCCCTCAGCACTTCATGATCCAGGGACAAAGGGGGTATGGCAAAACTACGCTCCTTCTGAGGTTGAATATTGAGATCAAGAACGACCCTGATCTTCGTCCCTGGCTCATTCCCCTGTTGTTTGATGAGGAGCAGTACAGTGTCCGCACCCTCGCTAAACTTTGGGCAGTAGTTATCGACACGCTCAGTTCGGGTTACAGTGATTTCGCAGGACTATCAGAGTTGGTTGATCCACTTTACGACAAGAAGCATCCTGAGGAAGAAATATTCAATCTCCTTCTGATGTGGTTGAAGGACAAGAACAAGAAATTAGTCCTTCTTATCGACAATTTTGGAGACATAATTGAGAAGTTCACACGGACGGAGAACCAACGCCTGCGAGAGGTGCTCAATACATGCAGCCAGCTTCGGATAATTGGCGCATCGTCCAGAGTCCCCGAGGTTTTACCACCACTACAAGGAGCCGCTTTACGACTTCTTCAAGGTTGTTACTCTCGATGAACTTGACAGCAACGAGACAAAGCTCCTTCTGAGAAAACTCGGAGAGACATATCACGCTGAGGCTATCGGCCGGGTCATTGATACGCAACCGGCAAGGGTTGAAGCGCTTCGCAGGTTAACCGGCGGAGTCCCGAGAACCATCGTGTTACTTTTGAGATCTTCATTGACGATGTTGATGGGAGTGCGTTCAAAGACCTCGAAGTTATTTTGGATAGAGTTACCCCCTTGTACAAACACAGACTTGATAGTCTCTCAGTGCAACAGCAAGCGATCATCGATGCCATAGCCCAGAATTGGGATGCAATTAGCACAGGTGAGATAGCAAAAAAAACAAGATTGGAGAGCAAGGCGGTCGCTTCTCAATTGAGACAACTCGTAAAGGCTCAACTGATCAGGAAGATCCCTACATCAACAAAGAATTACCTTTACCAAGTTAATGAACGATTCTTCAATATCTACTACCTCATGCGTTTGGGGAAAGGAAAGAATAGAAACAAGGTTCTTTGGCTTGTAAGATTCTTGGAAATATGGTGTGGAGATGAAGAGCTTGCAGAGAGAGCAGAAAAGCATCTTGAGGCATTGCATATTAGATCACTCGATGAACGACACGTGTTCTATTTTTCCCAAGCCCTAGCAAAGGCTTCAAGTATACCTGAAGGACTACAACATAGACTGGTTACCGGGGCAAGGGACTATCTTAAAGCCAAAGGGAGCCACTACGCGTTAGAAATTGAAAAGTCACACTTGGAGGTTAGGAGCGAAGTAGTCGACGATTTGAGGGCGTCAAGGTACAATCTGGCGAGGAAACGGCTTCTCGATGATGGTATTAGTCTCTCAAACTTGGAGTTCGTCCTTGGCAATATCGCGAGAGGGGAACTCAAGGACTTCAGTTTGGCTGAGCAATACTATTTGAAGTCAATCGAAAAGGGAGTCACGAGTGCGATGTTCAATCTCGCCTTACTATATGATATGGAATTCAAGCACTTTCAGAAGGCGGAGCAGTACTATGTGATGGCGGCCGAGCGTGGGGATACCGACGCAATGTACAACCTCGCGATGCTGTGTGAGCTCGAGTTCAAGAACATTCCAAAGGCTGAGCAATACTACCTTATGGCAGCCGCTAAAGGAATGACCAAGGCGCTTTTCGGTCTCGCGCTTCTTTACGAGACTGAATTGAAGAATGTCCAGAAGGCAGAGCAATACTACCTCATGGCGGTTGAGAGGGAACATGTCGAGGCGATGTTCAACCTGGCGAATCTGTATCGTGTCGAGATGAAGGATATGCAGAAGGCGGAGCAATACTACCTCATGGCGGTCGAGCGTGGGGACACCGATGCAATGTATAATCTCGCATTATTGTGTGAGCGCGAGTTTAAGAACACCGAAAGGGCAGAGCAGTACTATCTGATGGCTGTCGCAAACGGCAATGTCGACGCGATGTTTAATCTTGCGAATTTGTATCGAAGTGAGTTTAGGGATTTGCTGAAGGCGGAGCAATACTACCAAATGGCAATTGAGCGGGGGCATGACCGAGCGATGTTCAATCTCGCTCTGATGAATGCACGCGAGCTCAAGAACATCGCGAAGGCTGAGCAATATTACCTTATGGCGGCTGAGAAGGGAAACCCTGACGCGATGAGTGGTCTTGCGAATCTGTACAGAGGTGAATTGAAGGATCTTCAGAAGGCAGAAGAGTATTATCTGAAGGCTGTCGAAGCTGGAGATGTTGCGGCCATGTTCAACCTTGCATTGCTATATCATCTTGAGTTCAAGAACATTCCAAAGGCTGAGCAATACTACCTTATGGCGGCTGAGAAGGAAGCCCTGACGCCATGGGTAGTCTTGCGAATCTGTACAAAGGTGAATTGAAGGATCTTCACAAGGCGGAAGAGTATTATCTGAAGGCAGTCGAGGCTGGAGACGTTGTAGCCATGTTCAACCTTGCATTGTTATATCATCTCGAGTTCAAGAACATTCCAAAGGCTGAGCAATACTACCTTATGGCGGCTGAGAATGAACATGTTAGGGCGATGTTCA